>CATJHO010000119.1 GCA_949740535.1 uncultured Lachnospiraceae bacterium | reverse complement strand
CAGATCTACGATACCATTTCATCATTTACTAACAGTATTTTACCGCTCACTGCTGTTTTCCGCTGTTATCTCTTTCTAAGCTCCGCAAGCGCTCCATAGTGCAGAATGTCAAACTCTGCCGGAGCAGTTTCTGCAAGGAGTTTTCTGTGCTCCTCTTCCCACGCAAGGATTCCTTCTTCTGTAAGGGAAGCGCCGATCCCCCGGCAGGCTTTCATCCTTCCATTCCAGCTTTCACGGGTAAAATGCACGTTTAAAGGATATTCCTCATGATAAACCAATTTAAATCTGTCATGATAACAATCTGGTATTGCGATTTGATGCATGACTTCTCCTGCTCCACTCCACTTAGGGCTGTATTTGAGCACAAGCTTTTCACTTGCTCCCGCAATCCGATCCTCATAAGGCAGCCATGCCATATATAGCACAAGGATACACCCACCCGGCTTAAGCATACGGTATAATTCCGGCATAATCTGCTCATGATCAAAATACCAGAAGCATTGGCAGGCAGTAATAATATCAAAAGTCTTATCCGGAAAATCAACCGCTTCCGCCGGCTGTATATGGTAATCAATATCCATTCCCTCTGACAGAGCCTTTGCCTGTTTAATTTGATTTTCCGAGATATCTGTGCCCGTCCATTTTGCGCCATAACGGTACATATTTCTAGGCAGAACTCCCGTTCCCGTTCCCAGATCCAGCACCTCTTGGCCATTTATGCATAAATGACGGCTTACAATTTTATCATAAAATTCCTGTGGATAAATATCACGGTATCTCGCATAGTCATCGGATATCTTTCCCCAGTCGAAAGGTTTTCCGTCATCTATGTTTTTATTTGAAATCAAGGCTGACTGTGGATTTAATCTATCTTTATTTCTATTAAAATTCATAGTTCTCTTTTCGTTCTGCAATGAAACATGGGCCATCTGCTTTGCCATGAGCCGTAATGCATAACTGCAGTTCTGACGGGTTTATTCATTCTCATTTGGATAAATACATACTGATACAGAAAATCGAGTATTAAGGTGTATTCATTATCTTTCATTTTCCTGATTTGATAGTCGATTCCCACCTATATTTCATCTGTAATCTTGGATTATGCTTTGTTGTTGTAATTAAATCAACATTGATTGTATCTGTAACTTAGGACAAAGATACTGTAACCGGAATTCAACTTGTCTTTTTATATATAATATATCCTACTGTTCTCAAATCCATAGCATGAGCTTTTTTTATATCTATGTATGCTTTACAATATCTAATAAATTTCGGACGCATTTCTTTGTCTATGTAATTTTTTTCTTTTTGTATCATTTCAACAAATTTATTTAATTCTTCTGCTTCTAATTTTGATTTTTCTAGTCTTTGTATCCTTTCCCTAATATGTTCTAATTCTCTTTTTGACTCATGTTCTTGCTTATACAAACCTCTATCCCTGTATAAATTAGTAAGACTATTCGTGTTACTATATAGACTATTTTCTATATTTAATGAATTCATTCGTCTTTGCTCTTGAGCTAATCGTTCAAGAAATATTTCACTGGACTCTAACATATCAAAATAATGTTTTTCAATATCATAAAACAAATCTCTTAATTGAACCATTATTGATTTATCCACACAAGGCGAAAATGAACACGTTTCGCATTTTTTGAAATCATCACACAAGTTTGTTAATATCTCAAATTTTATATGTGATTGGCTCATTTGTGCTCTTGAATCAGATAAAACTTTTCTACCATCATAGATATTAGATTTTGCTTGTTGCAATAAGGCATCATAAACTATGCCCGTATTAAAGCTTTGTGCAACTTCGACTAAAATTATTTCTTCTCTCCTTACCTCTTCTAAATACTGTTCTGCATTTTTTTCATATAGTTGCTTTTCTCTATCCTCACTTGACGAAAGATACACTAAATATATCCCAAGAAACGAAATTGAAACAGCCAGATATTGTTTCCAAAAATCTAGCCAGTATACATTATTCAATCCATATGCAGTTAGTGTAAATCCTGTATGTTCATATATAGTATCTGTAATTACCAATCCCACATTAATTAACAAGGGAGCAAAAGTAAATACAATTATTATCCATTTCAAAATCTTTCTGTTTGAAGTGCTTTTTGATTCTTTAAATTTTTTCATATGTCAACCACCTTTATCCTGACGCATCATTTTTTTGTAAGATTGCAATTGCTTCCTATGCTGTCACTGGGCTGGTGTTCTCCCAATCAAGTATTAACGGAGTATCTGCTGTCAGCGTAACAAATGTTTGATAAACCTACATTAGCTGGATTGTTATTTTCTATTTCGATAAAAGGCAACGCTGACAAGAGCAAATATGAAAGGAATAACGGCATACCCTGCATTTACCCGACCTCTGTTATATAAAACATACCCAGCACCAACAAAAGTTAAAATAATAAATATAATGCTTAATGCCAAAGCCGCTTTTTTCACAGTATCCCCTCTTTCAATTCTTGATTTGTTCATTTGTTATATCACTTCGATTTCTTAATTTACCACTTAAAAACAAGGGCGCAACAACTGTCGCGCTCCATGTTTCAAAAACAAATAACTCCGGCTTTAAAGCCCTATCTACCTGATAACCACCGGCACGCTCTGAATAACCGCTTTTCTGCCAGTGTTATCATTTTGTTATCAAATAGAACCTTTAGCCCTCAAAACCCTTTATTTCTGCCTGTTCCGGCATTTCGCTCCTTATTCCAGTTCTATAGTCGAAGGCGGCTTAGAAGTCAAATCATACATAACCCGATTCACACCCTTCACCTCATTAATAATCCTGCTCGTCACCCGAAACAAAACCTCATAAGGAATCTGAGCACACTCCGCTGTCATAAAGTCACTGGTATTCACCGCCCGGAGCGCCACCGCATAGTCATAGGTACGAAAATCCCCCATAACCCCCACCGACCGCATATTGGTTAATCCGGCAAAATACTGCCCAAGTCCCTTATCCAGTCCGGCCCTGGCAATCTCTTCCCGGTAAATCGCGTCCGCGTCCTGCACAATGCGCACCTTCTCTTCTGTAACCTCGCCCACGATCCGCACGCCAAGTCCCGGCCCCGGGAAAGGCTGGCGATACACCAAATACTCTGGAATCCCAAGCTCCAGCCCGGCTTTTCTCACCTCATCCTTAAACAGCATCCGAAGCGGCTCAATAATCTCCTTGAAGTCCACAACCCCCGGCAGGCCGCCCACATTATGGTGGGACTTAATCACCGCCGACTTTCCAAGCCCGGACTCAATCACATCGGGATAAATCGTCCCCTGCACCAGAAAATCCACGGCCCCTATTTTCCGCGCCTCTTCCTCAAAGACACGAATAAACTCCTCACCGATAATCTTCCGCTTGGCCTCCGGCTCCGTCACGCCTTTAAGCTTCTCATAATATCTCTGCTGCGCATTCACCCGGATAAAGTTCAGCTCATATGGTCCCTCCGGTCCAAAGACAGCTTCCACCTCATCTCCTTCATTTTTCCGAAGAAGGCCGTGATCCACAAACACACAGGTCAGCTGCTTCCCGATTGCCTTGGAAAGCATAACTGCCGCCACCGAAGAATCCACGCCGCCGGACAGAGCGCAGAGCACCTTTCCTGCTCCGACCTTTTCCCGGATCTGCCGGATCGTTTCCTCCACAAAAGACTCCATGCGCCAGTCTCCGGCGCATCTGCACACCTCATACACAAAGGCCCGGAGCATTTTCTGCCCCTCTCTGGTATGCATCACCTCCGGGTGAAACTGTGTCGCATACAGCTTTCTCTCCGGACATTCCATGGCTGCCGCCGGACAGACCGACGTATGTGCCGAGATCCGAAAGCCCTCCGGCGGCGTCTCGATATAATCCGTATGGCTCATCCACACAGCCGTGGTTTCCTCCACATCCCGAAACAGCACCGAAGACTTGTCCACCTGAACCTCTGTATGGCCATACTCACTGACCGGAGCCGTCTTCACTACACCGCCCAGTGTATATGCCATCAGCTGTGAGCCATAGCAAATGCCAAGTATCGGCACGCCCAGTTCAAAGATCTCCTTCTGATAATGCGGCGAAGTCTCCTCATAAACGCTGTTAGGCCCCCCTGTGAAAATAATCCCTTTCGGATCCATTTTTTTGATCTCATCCAGGCTTACAGTATAAGGATACACTTCACAGTACACACCACACTCTCTGATCCTCCGGGCTATCAACTGATTGTACTGACCGCCGAAATCCAGTACAATGATCATCTCTCTGTTCAACCCATTTTCCTCCTGTGTACACTCATTTTATTGTCATTTTACAAATCCGCACGAAAAGAAAGCATCTTCTCCCGCCATTCAAAATCCTGTCATGCTGAGTAACTGATTTACCCTGCTAATTATATGTAATTACAATCTATTTTATCGTCCTGGTACATTGACACTGAAAACTTACTTTCAAAACCGGATTTCCTGCCACTTTCCGCTCCAGTACCGGATAACAAATAAAACTGCCCGGAACAGCCAGTCGATGGTCATGGCCACCCAGATTCCAAAGACGCCCCAGCCCAGATATTTCCCCAGAAAGAAACTAAAACCGATCCGGAATATCCACATGGACAAAAGGCTCACCACCAGGGTTATCTTCACATCCCCCGAAGCCCGCAGGGTATTGGGCAGACCAAAAGACGGAATCCAGATTGTCATACAGGCCGCAGCATGGTAGATCAGAAGCTGTGTCGTCAGCGTGCCTGTTTCCGGCGACAAATGATAGGCCTGTACAATCAGAGGACAGGTGAAAATAACAATCAGATTCACAAGCCACATTCCCACATACATATATTTTACCAGAAGCTTTGTATAATACTTTGCCTGGTCATAATTTCTTGCTCCCACACACTGGGAAACAACTGTCACAACCGCATAACCTATGGCCATACCCGGAAGAATCTGAAACATGGCAATATTGCCGGCTACCGCGTTCGCGGTCAGCGCCGTTGTTCCAAATCCGGCAGCCAGGCTCAGGACCAGGATCTTTCCCAGCTGAAATACGCTGTTCTCTATGCTGTTTGGAATGCCGATAAAACAGATTCTCTTGATAATATTTTTCTGAAACCGCAGCTTCTGTCCGGATCGCAGATGAATTTCCCGCCTGGGATTCCGAAGAAGCATTGTAATCATCACAGCCGCCAGCATGCGGGATACCAGCGTGGGGATCGCTGCCCCTTCCACACCTCTTCTCATACCATAAATCAGGAGCGCATTTCCCGCAATATTCACGCCATTCATGATCATCGAGACAATCATGGATGTTCTGGAATCGCTCATGGCACGGAAAATGGCTGCTCCCGCATTGTAAACAGCAATAAATGGGATGGAAAAAGCTGTGATCAACAGATAAAGTCTGGCGTCTGCCATAACATCTGCTTCAATTTTCCCAAAAACATGGGTCAGAATCCAGGTACGGCTTCCCAGAAGCACAAGCATAATCACAATCGAAGCCAGAGAGGTAAACAGCAGAAGCTGTTCAGCCGCCTCCGATGCCCGCTCTCCGGAGCCCTGGCCCAGACTGTGGCCTGCCACCACAGCGCCGCCAGTGGCCAAAGCTGTGAACAGGTTAATCAGAAGCACATTGACGGTATCCACCAGAGAAACGCCTGATACGGCCGCCTCTCCCACGCTGGATATCATAATCGTGTCTGCCATTCCCACTGCCACCAGAAGAATCTGCTCAATAATCAGCGGCAGAATCAGCCTTTTCAAATCCTGCTTGGTAAACATTCGTCTTCACTCCTCATTCGTGCCCTGAGAATTACGGTTTGCTGACTATAAGCCGCACCCGCAAAACTTCATCCCTCTATTCTAGCAGCTTTCATACAAATGTCAACGGATTTTCTTATCCATTTTTCTGGTGGAGATATTTTTCCTTCGTTGCCATGCCGCCCCGGATATGCCGCTCCGATTTGTTGATATCCAGCACAATCCGCGCCTGCTTTGCCAGCGACGGATTAATATGAGCCAGACGCTCTGCCACATCTTTATGTACGGTGGATTTGCTGATCCCAAACCGCTTCGCCGTCTGCCGCACTGTAGCATTGTTCTCTATAATGTAATTTGCGATAGCCACCGCCCGTTCCTCGATATATTCCTTCAAGGTAATCCCCCTGAGAACGTTTTTTACATCTTATGTGTAAAAAAAGGGGATTATTCCAAGGGTTTCTAAATCTCCACTGCCTGTTCCAGAACAAAAGCAATGGTCTTGTCCTGAAGCAGATTGTTCTCTATAACCTCCCGTCCATACTGTGTTTCAAATGCCTCCGGACTTTCTGCCTGATACTGCTGGGCAAGGTCTTTTAAACTCTCCTGATACTCCTCCTCTGTCAGGCTGATGGCTTCTGCCTCTCTTATGGCGTCAATTACCAGCTGGCTCTTCAGCTGGTACTCAGCCTGCTCCCCAATCTGCCGCTCAAACTCCTCCATGGAAACACCTCCCATGTAAGACTCTACAAAGTCCTCTAAGGATCCGCCTAAAAACGCAGCATATGTCTCATATTCCTGTATCATATTGGATTTGAGTGTTTCCAGCTCTGATTCCTTACAGTCAAATTCCGTCTCATCAATGACGGCCTGAATAACCCGCTGCTGCCACTGGGCCGGCTGATTCTGAATCTTTTCCTCCTGAAGCAGGGCCATGGTGCCTTCCCGGTAAGCCTCTATGGAATCATACTCTGTATTCTTCTGTACGAATTCATCTGTCCACTCTGCGTCGACATACTCTATGATCTCATGGACCTCCACTTCAAACACCACCGGCTTGCCGGACAAATCCGGATTCGGGTCATAGGGATCCGGAAATGCCAGATCCAGTTCGTAGGTATTTCCAATCTCTTTTCCCACAAGTCCTTCCTCAAACCCCTCAATAAAGGAATGGGAACCGATGGTCAGATCATACCCCCGGCCCTCGGAGCTTCCGCCCGGAAAGAGCTCGCCGTCCATCCGCCCTGTAAAATCAATGTGGACGGTATCCCCTTCTTCGATAACCGTCTTCCCCTCAACCGGCTTTGTACCCGGATAGAAATTCAGCAGGGCATTGATTTCAGCCTGCAGTTCCTCCTCTGTCACCTCGGTACTGACTGCCTCTGCCTTGATCCCTTTATAACTGCCCAGCTTTATAACCTTGCTCTCATATCCGCTGCTCCCTGCATCCTCTGCTGCAGTCTCCTCCTGCACGCCCTCCGGGTTCTCATTTCCTTCCGCCTTTTTTCCTCCACAGGCTGCAGTCACAGCCACAACAGCCGTAAGGGCTAACGCCGCCATCCATCTCTTTTTCATGTTCATACTCCTCCGTTTTTATGATTTTGATTTTATATCTGTCTTCTCCTGACAAGAACACGCATAGCCAAAAGAAGCATCCCCTCCATCGAACAGCTCTTCTCTACAGCAATGGGGAAAACAGTCTGGAAAACTGTTCCTTTATGCGTATCAGATAAGAGCGCTTCCCGTAAAGATACTGGGTCACCCTGGTACAGTGCTTCAAATCATCCAGAAACAGCTCTTCCAGCCGCTCTGCCGTCTCCACGCTGTAAATCACAGCATTCACTTCAAAATTCAGACAGAAACTGCGGATATCCATATTAGCCGTTCCATAACAGCTCACCAGTCCATCCACCACCATGCCTTTGGCATGAAGAAATCCATTGTCATAGGTATAGCACTTTGCTCCTGCCGCCAGCAGATCTCCAATATACGAGTAGGTGGCCCAGTAGACAAAGGGATGATCCGGCTTGCAGGGAATCATAACACGCACATCCACACCGGACAGAGCAGCAATGCGGATCGCACTCATAATGGTTTCATCCGGAATAAAATAGGGTGTCTGAATGTAAATATTCTTTCTGGCCTTACTGATCATTTTCAGATACACGTTCCGGATATTCTGCCATTTGGAGTCCGGGCCGCTGGCCACAATCTGTACCGCATCCTTGCCAGGCCGTTTCCCCTGGTACTCCTGGAAATACCGATCTGTCATAAAGAGATTCTGCTTGGTGGTATAATTCCAGTCCAGAATAAAGCGGATATGCAGGGAAAGCACCGCCGACCCCCGGAACATAAGGTGTGTATCCCGCCAGTAACCAAATTTAGGGTTAAGCCCCACATACTCCTTTCCAATATTAAATCCTCCCACAAAAGCAGTCTTCCCGTCAATCACCACAATTTTCCGGTGATTGCGGTAGTTCATGCGCAGCTGCAGACGCCCCAGAAGAGCCGGAAAGAATTCTCCCACCTGAATGCCTGCCGCCTTCAGACGCTTCCAGTCGCTCCGCTTCATTGCACGGCTTCCCATACTGTCATAAAGCAGGCGTACCTCCACTCCCTGCTGCACCTTTTCGATCAGAAGCTTTTCAAAAGGCTGCCAGAGCTCGTCATTTCGGATAATATAATATTGAATGTGTATATATTCCTCTGCTTTCTGTATTTCCTCATAGAGAGCCTTAAACTTCTCCCGCCCGTCCGTGTAAATCTCCACCTCATTATCGGCACTGTAGACCGCGTCCGCTGCCTCCAGATTCATCAAAACCACATCCGAGAACTTCCGAAGCCTTTGGTCCTCCGGCTCAAACTCATCCCGGATAATCTTCTCTTCCTGCCTGCTGATGGCGGAATACATGGCATCCTCAATCTCCTTGGTCCGGAACATATGCTGCCGGTGGAAATCATGTCCAATCATAAAATAAAGAAAAATTCCAAGTACAGGAATAAAGTACAGCAGAAGAAGCCAGGTCCAGACAGTCCGCGGTTCCCGGCGTTCAAAAAATACGATCATAACGGATAATACAATATTAATGAAGAGCAGATGGTCCATCCAAAATCTGAACAGATAAACCAAACCACTCCACAACCCTTCCAGAACTGCCAGCATCCTGCTTCTCCTCTCCCGTAATAACCCTTATGTGCTAGTATATCATTTTCCCTTGCGCTTTACCAGAAAAACTGTTATAATACATTCTACAATCTTTGCAGTGAGGCCGGATGCTTCCCTGCTTTTGTAATGTACTTAGGAGGATTTGAACCATATGTCACCAGTCGCCATTACTTTAATTGTTATCATTGTTGTTCTAATAGCTATACTTGCAGGTTTGATTTTCTTCGGAAGAAAGGCACAGAAAAAGCAGGCTCTTCAGCAGGAACAGATGGAGGCCATGGCTCAGACCGTCAGCATGCTTGTGATTGACAAGAAGCGCATGAGAGTCAATCAGTCCGGGCTTCCCCAGCAGGTTATCGATCAGACGCCCAAGCTTTTGCGGCGCAGCAAGCTTCCCATTGTAAAGGCCAAGGTTGGACCCAGAATTATGACTATGGTCTGCGATGAAAAGGTTTTTGAGCTGATCCCTGTAAAACGTGAGATCAAGGCGGTTGTCAGCGGCATTTACATCAGCGGCATCAAGAGCGCAAGAGGCGGTCTTGAGACCCCGCCGCCCAAGAAAAGCTTCTTTAAACGCCTGTTCAAAAAATAAAACCATATACGTAAGGAACACTCAGGCCGCCCTGCAGCAGAGAACTTTCTGTGGCAGGACGGCCTTTTTATTCAAAACCCACGTCTGCAGCAGGGCCGGCATACAGCCTGCTTATACTACTGGAGCCGGAAGCTCCCTGCATCCTTGGACTTCACATTCAGCTGAATGGAGCAGTCAGCCAGATACTCATCATTTACATCCAGCGAATAGCTTACCTGAACGTCAATATCCGTATCACTTTCTTCTATCTTGATCTGATGAGCCGTAATCCCAACGGTCAAATCCCCAAAGGGAGTGGTATAGCTGGTCACATTCTTGCGGTTCTTCTCAAATACCATGTGTACGTTAGACAGGCCTTTCTTGATGACCTCCAGACTGTCCTCTCCAATTTTAACCGTATTGCGGGTATGTTCCGAACACCCTTCTGTAACTTCATCATACAGAATATAATGTTTCCCATTCCGGTGATAATAATTCCCGGCCGTCACTACTTCTACCGGAACCTCCTGATCTCCGTCCATCACCTGCAGACCGGCAATGGTCAATAACACTTTATTTGTCATGGTTCCCTAAAACTCCTCTATCTGTATCTGGCGTGTGGTGGTAATATCAAAGGGCAGGATGGAATTGGCAAATGCCTTAAACCGCTCCGCCGCATCACTGACAAAGAATTCATATGGATTTTCCTCTGTCTTATTATGGCCCTGATTGTCTATTCCCTCTTCTTTCAGAAGCTCCCGCAGACTGATGGCTGTCTCATAGGCCGGATTTACCAGCGTCACATTTTCTCCGATTACTTTTCTCACCGTAGACCGCAGCAGCGGATAATGCGTGCAGCCCAGAATCAGGGTGTCGATCCCCCGATCCTTCATTTCCTGCAGATACCTCTGGGCTACCGCTTCTGTGATGGGATCCTTCCACCATCCTTCTTCCGCCAGGGAGACAAAGAGAGGACAGGCCTTTTCAAACACCTGGGTATCTGGCCGCAGGCTTTGTATGTATGTTCGATAGATATGGCTTCCTACCGTGCCTTCTGTTCCGATGACGCCGATATTCCCGCCGCTTGTCTCTCTGGCCGCCACCCTTGCCCCCGGTTTTACTACTCCGATCACCGGCAGATCCGTTTCCCTCTGCAGCGTCTCCAGGGCATAAGCGCTGGCCGTATTACAGGCGATCACAATGGCCTTTACATTCCGGGTCTTCAGAAAACGGACAATCTGCCTGGAGTAGCGGATAACCGTTTCCCTGGACTTGGTTCCGTAGGGAACCCTGGCTGTATCTCCGAAGTACACGATCCGTTCCTGCGGAATCTGCCGCATAATCTCCCGCACAACCGTCAGGCCTCCCACGCCGGAGTCAAAGACTCCTATGGGGGCTTCTCTCATCTCATTCATAAACTTCTCCAGTTCTATCTCTAATTTAAAAATGTCAGATATTTAAAACACACTTTTACCTGAGGCTCACTGCTCTCTTTGCCGCCATCTTCTGCTTCTTCTCCCACAGCCTCCATGGCTCCGGGCAGACAGTATTCCGGGTACATGCCGCCCCACCAGGCCATCTGGGCTAAAGGCGCCGGACTGCATACAGGCAGATAATCAGCGAAGACATACGTCCCCGCAGTTCCCAGCAGCAGTGACAGTGCTAAAAGCAGCATTTTTATACGCATTTTCTTACTCATAGTTTTCCTCCTGATCTCTTTTAATGTTCCTGTCAGAAGGATTCCCATAATTTTCCTGTTTTATGCGTGTTCCCGGATTCCTGCCAGTATTGCTTTCTCCTGATTATGAATGTGTCCGCAGACAGCCGCCCTTACCGCCTTTTTGTCTCCGTTTTTGATTCCGTCATAAATCGCCTGATGCTCCCGGTTCAGCTGCTCATGGCTGTCCTTATCCTTCAGATATTCCAGCCTGTAGCGGTACATCTGTTCCCGCAGATTATTTAAAATGCTGATAAGCCGGGCATTTCCCGTTGCCGCATAGATAATCTCATGAAAGCTCACGTCTGCCGCCGCCAGACCGTTCACATCTTCCGTCTCCTGAAGGCGCTCAAATTCCTCTCCGGCTCTTCTGAGCTCCTCTAAAAGCTCCGGCGTAATCCGCTCGCAGGCCACCTCGCCTGCCAGCATTTCCAGGGTAAGGCGCACTTCCAGTACATCCTTCAGATCCTTCTCCGTAATGCTGGCCACCATGGCGCCGCGGCGGGGAATCATTACCACCAGCCCTTCAAGCTCCAGCTTCCGGATCGCCTCCCGGATCGGCGTGCGGCTTACACCCAGCCGTTCTGCCAGATGAATTTCCATCAGACGCTCACCCGGCTTTAAATCCCCATGCAGGATCGCTTGTCTAAGCGTCTGAAAAACCACGTCCCGCAGGGGAAGATATTCATTGATCACTGTATGCATTTCTCTGCTCCCCATTTCTTCGATTATAAGGAGTTGTCAGGAATATCTGTTTTGCCAGATGCCCCCGTTTCAACAGCCCATAAGCCTTCCTGGCCGCCTGTCTGCTCTCAAAAATCCCAAACACCGTGGGGCCGCTGCCGCTCATCAGAGAAGCCATCGCCCCGCATTCCTTCATTACATCCTTCAATTTCTGAATCACCGGATAAGCCGGTACGGTCACCGTCTCCAGCACATTGCCCGGTTCCATACACCCGGCCAGAGCCTTCAGATCCTGATGTTTCAACGCCTCTGTCATTGCGTCTATGTCTGGATGAAACGCAAGCTCATCCGCCTTCAGGTTCTCAAAAACAAACCGGGTAGACACCCCAATCCCAGGCTTGGCCACAAGAATCGTACAGGGCGGCATAGGAGGCAGCGGACTTAAGATCTCTCCGATTCCCTCTGCCAGAGCTGTTCCCCGCATAATACAGTAAGGAACATCCGCTCCAATCTTTACCCCCCGCTGCATCAGCTCCTCCAGAGACAGCCCCAAATCATACATACGGTTCATCCCAAACAGCACAGCAGCCGCATCCGAGCTCCCCCCCGCCATGCCTGCCGCCACCGGAATATACTTCTTCAGCTCAATCGAGATTCCTCCGGTCAGGCCAAACTCCTCCCAGAGAAGCTTCGCCGCCTTATACGCCAGATTATTCTCATTCTCCGGCAGATAATACAGGTTTGTCCGAATCCGGATCCCATCCTCCCGGCTTTTCTCCATCTGAATCTGATCAAAAATATGTACGGTCTGCATAATCATCCGGACCTCATGATACCCGTCCTCCCGGCGCCTCAGCACATCAAGCCCCAAGTTAATTTTCGCCAAAGCCTTCAACTGCATCCTGTCCATCTTCAATACCCTCTGTCATTTCTCACGTGTACTTCCCATGTTTTTTGTATACAAAAAAGTATATCAAACTCCCCCCAAAAACGCAACCGCCAAAAATCAGGATAAGAGGAAAAAGTGGCCTAGGATATGGAAATAACCTGGGCCCCTTTTTCCCCGTCATCCGTCCGTCCCCTACAAATTCCCCATCTGCTTCACCAGCAACAGTTTCTGCCCCGGCTTTATCTGCTCCCCGCTGATCTCATTCAGCTGACAGATCTGTTCCATCGTCGTATGATAAGCCTTCGCCACATCCCACAGCGTATCCGAGGGCTGTGCAGTATAAATCAAAAATCCCGGCAGCTTTTTAACTGTCTCAATATCCAGCGGCCGCTCCTGCACCCCGGAAATATGCTGCATGGACACCCGGTTCAGTACCAGCGCATTGATCTGAACCGCCGCCTTTACTTCCAGTTCTCCACTGTTCACCATATTCACCGTAAGCTGATCTAGAGACGTCTGAAGATAATAAATACTATTCTTCTCAATGCCCGGCGCTTCAATCAAATGTTCAAACGGAACCACACCCTTCATGCAGAGGAAGGGATGATTATCGTCTGATGTTACATAAAGAACCTGCAAAGAGATTACGCCTTCCACCAGCAGTCCTTCCGGCGTTACCGTGCTGTCGTCCACTTTCACTTCCCCGTGGCTGTGGCAGATCTGCAGAATCTGTACATCCGGGCTTCCTGTCTTCATACGGTCTGCCACCCGGCACTTGGATGCGTTGCATACCAGAAGGCTTTCGTAGACTGCCGGGGCCGTGATCAGTTCCAGCTCCCTCACAGGGCTGTAGAGATCGCAGATCATATTCAAATGCTCCTCTTCATAAATCTGGATATCCAATTCCAGTACTGCATCCAGATTCAGCACCCGCAGTTCCCCGTCATAATCCGGCTTCAGCTCCAGATCGCTGTGTGCCAGACTCAAACCCAGATTTCCCAGCATTCCTTCCTGACATCCGCTCACATCCACATGGCTGTTAAAGGGAAGCACCTGCTCAATCCAGTACGCCTTTCCGCTGTCCTCCTCGCCCTCATAGAGAACAAAGATCAACAGCTCCCCTTTTACCAAAATCTCTCCCTCTCCCAGCCGCAGCTCTGTCCCCTGCATGGCTGTATCCTGCCAGAGAATCTGACGGATATTGGGCTTATTGGCCGGCAGGATAATTTCATCCTTAATCCGGCAGGTATCCTTCTTGCGCACGGCCAGACCGGCTGTTGACACATGGCAGGTCTTGATCTGAACACTGTCCGGCTCCTCCACATCTACCGGCACTTCCTCATCAAAGAGCTCCTCCACTGCCAGTTCCAGAGTCACAATGGTTTTGATGCTCAGTTTTCTGGAGTTGATGAGCGCCGAGGACACGTCCTCCAGCATCCATTTCAGCTGCAGACTGTCTCCATCCTTGGCGTCCTCCACATTCATCATTTCCTCAAAGGGAATCTGCCCCTGTACACTATGTAATCCGGTCTCCGGACCATCCTCCAGATAAAGCACAGAAAAGTTCAGAGCGCCTTTCACCTTTACCCGCCCTGCTTCCACCCGGACCTCTCCAATCTCAATGCTTCCCTTTTCCTGAATAATCATACCGGCATCCGGCATGTTGTCCGGAATATTATAGTCATCATCCAGCGTCATCTGGCTGACTGCTTTTCCTTTTTGCCGGTTCATATGTATATTTCTGCGAACTAGCTCCACAACATACACCTGCTTTCCCAATTTCTTTTCTACCAATCTATGCACAGATTTGGAACTTATGCCCGTGCTCACTGAAATACTACCGGTTTATCCACATATTCTGTCTGAACCACCAGCAGTGGATAACTCTGAGCCTCGGCAACCTGCTCTTCCTTGCTGGGGCCAATCAGACTGGTATCAAAATAAATGGCATTTTCTGACAGATACAGTTCATTTACCGCTATACTGTATCCGCTTGTATTCTGGGGTCCATACCCGATGCACAGATAGAGCTGTCCCTCCTCCTCATAAGTAAGCTTGAATTCTCCCATTCGTTTCTCGTCCAGAATTGTCTTAAGTCCCTCCGGTGCTTTTTCTTCTTCTACAATGGTATATTCCAGATCCTTGAGCTTTTCCCGTTCATTTGTCTGAATGCTGCACCCGGAAAGAAAAATCAGGATGCTTCCGATAAGCAAAATCCGTTTCCACATTTTCATCACCTCTTTATTATACTTACGTGGAAAATGCTTGTATTATCCTTGTTTTTTCATCGGGACTTTATTATAATAATGAAAGACGAAGCCGGTTACAGCCCTGCCTTTTTGCTGTACCGTGAAAGGAGATATCATATGCGTTTTAAAACCTCTGCCGATGACCATGTAAACCACAGGTACAGCGGCATTCTGGCGCACCCGACTTCCTTCCCCTCTCCCTATGGAATTGGCGATTTTGGAAAAGGCGCCTACGAATTTATTGATTTTCTGGAAGCCTCCGGACAGCATCTCTGGCAGATTCTCCCTTTGGTTCCCATTACCTCCTATGGCAATTCCCCCTATCAGGGCTATTCTGTATTTGCCGGTGAACCTCTGCTGATCAGTCCGGAACTGCTGATGGAGAAGGAGCTGCTGACCCAGGCTGATTTGCAGAATATTCCTGACTTTGACCCCATACGGGTTGATTATGAAAAAGTACGGATTTACAAATACGGCCTGTACAAAAAGGCCTATGAGGCATTCCGGCACACGGCAGATAAGAATTTCCTGGAGGAATATAACTCCTTCTGTGAGGCCAATGCCTTCTGGCTGTCTGATTACTGTCTTTTTATGGCGATCCGGGAAGATCAGGGAGAAACGCCCTGGACCGAATGGCCGGAAGAACTGCGCAGTCTTTCCGAGAAAGACCGGCCGTACTGGGAAGAAAAGCTCTCTGACGGCATCGCTTACCAGCAGTTCCTGCAGTATTTATTCTATATTCAGTGGTATGATTTAAAGCAGTATGCAAACGATAAAGAAATAGCCGTCATCGGCGATATTCCTATATTTGTATCACCTGACGGCGCAGACGTATGGGCCAGCCGCAGCCTCTTCCAGGTCAATGAGGATGGATACCCGGACTCTGTGGCCGGCGTACCGCCTGATTATTTCAGCGCCACCGGTCAGAAGTGGAACAATCCTCTCTATGACTGGGATGCTCATAAAAAGGAAGGATATAAGTGGTGGATTGCCCGTATCCGCAATCAGATTGATCAGGTGGATTATCTGCGTATCGATCATTTCCGGGGCTTCGAGGCTTACTGGGAGGTAGACGCCAAAGAGGAGACGGCCATCAATGGAACCTGGAAAAAAGGGCCGGGAGAAGATCTGTTCCGGGCCATCCAGGCAGAGCTGGGTGATAATCTGCCCATTTTTGCTGAAGATCTGGGCCTTATCACACCAGAGGTAGAGCATCTGCGTGACACCCTGGGCTTTCCTGGTATGCGGATTCTCCAGTTTGCCTTCGAGGGCGGTGAAAGCACCTTCCTTCCCCACCAGTTAAATACACGCAACTGTATCTGTTATACCGGCACTCATGATAACGACACCAGCACCGGCTGGTATCAAAACACTTCCGAGTACTCTCGTGATAAGGTCCGCCGCTATATGAATACGGACGGTTCCAGCATCAGCTGGGACTTTATCCGGATCTGCCTTGGAACCATTGCCCGTTATGCCATTTTCCCCATTCAGGATGTGCTGAAGCTGGGAAGTGAAGCCCGCATGAACACTCCGGGAGTGGCCTTAGGCAACTGGGAATGGCGTTTTCGCAGCGGCGATCTGAACACCGGCATGGCTTCCGGCCTTCGCCAGATGACGGAGCTGTTCGGAAGATAGGAGGCCGTCCATGATTCGATTTATCATTATAGTATTAATGCTTTTTCTTTACCTGCTTTTGGGAATTCCTGTTCTTTTGATAGAATGGGTGATCGGAAAGTTTAATCAGCAGGCAAAGGATTACAGCTGTCTGCGCATGGTACAGACCGCTTTCAAGCTGATGCTGAAGACTGCCGGTGTACGTCTGACGGTCATTGGCGAAGAAAATGTCCCCAAAGATCAGGCTGTCCTTTATATCGGAAACCACCGCAGTTATTTTGATATTCTTCTCACCTATTCCCGCTGTCCACGTCTCACCGGCTATGTGGCCAAAGTAGAGATGCTCCGCTACTGGCTCCTGCGGGATTGGATGAAAGCTCTTTATTGTCTGTTTTTGGATCGGGAGGATATTAAGGCCGGATTAAAAACCATCCTGCAGGGAATTGAATATATTAAAAGAGGAATCTCCATCTGTATTTTCCCGGAGGGAACGAGAAACCGCACGGACGAAATGCTTCCCTTTAAGGAGGGCAGTATGAAGATTGCAGAGAAGACTGGATGTCCCATTATTCCTATGGCCATCACCAATTCTGCGGAAATCTTTGAAAATCATCTGCCTTTTGTCCGTTCCTGCCATGTGATACTGGAATACGGGACCCCCATTCTTCCCAACGAACTGCCCAAAGAAGAGCGGAAATTCTTAGGTTCCTATACCAGAGACCGGATCCAGGAAATGCTGGATAAAAACAAAAACCTGCTGTAATCCGTATACAGGCATATGAGGAGTGAAATAATTATGAAAATTGTAGTTTTAGCCGGAGGTACCAGTACCGAGCGGGATGTTTCACTAAGTTCCGGCAGCAAGATATACTATGCCCTGAAAGCCTGTGGACACCATGCCATTCTTCTGGATGTCTATCTGGGTCTGGAGACAGAAGCTCCTGTCACGGACGCGCTCTTTGAATCGCCTGTCGACTGGGCCGCAGATATTCAGGCTGTTTCTGAATCCCATCCGGATCTGTCCAACCTTAAAAATCAGCGTAAAGATGGCGGGCGGAGCATGTTCGGCCCCAACGTACTGGCTCTCTGCGAATTGGCTGACATTGTATTTCTGGGACTTCACGGCGCTAATGGAGAAGACGGCCGCATTCAGGCAGCCTTCGATCTTATGGGCATCCGTTACACCGGCTCAGGTTATTTAAGCAGCGCCCTGGCCATGGACAAAAGCCTCTCAAAGCAACTATTCCGGGAAGCAGGAATCCCCGCTCCTGCCGGCATTTCTCTCAAGTACGGCCAGACTGTGGATCCAGCTTCTGTTCCCTATCCCTGTATGGTAAAACCAGTCTGCGGCGGTTCCAGCGTGGGCGCTTACCGGGTAGACCGGCCAGAGGATCTGCCGGGCGCCCTTCAGGAAGCTTATACTTTCGAGGAAGATGTCATTGTTGAACAGTTTATTACCGGACGCGAATTTTCCGTGGGTGTCATTGACGGCAAAGCTCTTCCCGTCATAGAAATTGCACCTATTCAGGGCTTTTACGATTATAAGAACAAGTATCAGCCCGGCAGTACCATCGAAACCTGTCCGGCAGATCTGAGCGCAGAATTAACCCTGCAGTTACAAACCTATGCAGAACAGGTTTTTGAAGCACTGAAGCTTACTTCTTATGCCCGTATTGATTTTATGATGGACACCCAGGATCAGTCCTTCTACTGTCTGGAGGCCAATACGCTTCCGGGCATGACCCCCACCAGCCTGCTGCCCCAGGAAGCTGCCGCCATCGGCATGTCCTTTGAAGCACTGTGCGAAAAACTGATCGCTGTTTCTCTGTCCGGATACGAAAAGGAAACCCGTCTATGAAAGAGATGTCTTTAAATCAAATCGCCCTCGCCTGCGGGGGAACTTATATCGGAGAAGATTCCAAGCGGACTCTGGAGGTAACCGGTGTCGTCATTGACAGCCGCAAGGCGGAGCCCGGCTGTCTTTTCGCCGCCATAAAGGGAGAACGGGCAGACGGCCACAGCTTTATCCCCTCAGTTTTCGCTAAGGGCGCCGCCTGTGTCCTCTGTGAACAGCTTCCGGAACATCCCGCCGGCCCCTGTATTCTGGTGGATTCCTGTCTGCAGGCTTTAAAAAGTCTGGCTGAATATTACCGTAATACCTTATCCATCCCCGTAATCGGAATCTCCGGCAGTGTGGGAAAAACCAGCACCAAAGAAATGATCGCCGCTGTTCTGGCACAGAAATATAGCGTATTAAAGACCGAGGGAAACTTCAACAATGAGATCGGACTTCCCTTAACCATTTTCCGCATCCGGGAAGAACATGAAGCCGCAGTGCTGGAAATGGGGATCAGCGATTTTGGAGAAATGACCCGTTTAGGACGAATGGCCAAACCCAATATCTGCGTTCTCACCAATATTGGCCTCTGCCATCTGGAAAATCTCATCGATCGGGACGGAATTCTAAAGGCAAAGACTGAAATGTTCCAGGAGGCTCAGCCGGGAGCCAGAATTATTTTAAACGGCGATGACGATAAGCTTATTACCCTGAAAGAAAACCGTACTCCTGTACCCTGTTTCTTCGGCCTTGATTCCTGCCATGATCTCTATGCCGAAGACATCGAAAATCTCGGTCTTGGCGGAACCCGCTGTACCTTTGTCACAAAAGCCGGATCCTTTCAGGCTCTCATTCCCATTCCCGGCCGCCATATGGTTTACAATGCTCTGGCCGGAACCGCCGTGGGGCTTGCGCTTAATCTGTCTTTGGATGAAATTAAGGCTGGTATTGAAAGCCTTACTCCGGTCAGCGGGCGCAACAATCTTATTCACACCCCAAAATGGGATATTCTGGATGACTGCTACAATGCCAATCCCGTTTCCATGTGTGCCTCTCTGGATGTACTCAGCTGTGCTCTGGGCCGGAAGACTGCCATCCTGGGTGATATGGGCGAGCTGGGGCAAAACGAAAAGCTTCTCCACTACAATGTAGGATGTCATGCGGCGGATGCCGGTGTGGATGCCGTATTTCTGGTAGGCGAACTATCCAAAGAAACGGCCCGCGGCATTGAAGCTAAGAACCCGGATATAATCTTCCGCCATTTTGATACAAAGCAGGAATTGCTGGATGCTCTTCCTCTCCTGCTCTCCCAGGGTGATTCCATTTTGGTCAAGGCCTCTCACTTTATGGAATTTGAAGAAATCGTGGAATATTTAAAGAAAACCGGGAATGCATAAGTCTACTGAAAGGAATCCTTTATGGAAAAACTGCGTTTTGGAATTTTAAGCACTTCCTCGATTGCTCCCCGCTTTATCCGTGCCGTTCAATCTGTTCCAGGCTGTCAGGCTGCCGCCCTGGCATCACGGAATCCGGAACGTGCAGCCGGAAAGGCCGCTCTCTGGAATATCCCAAAGGCTTACGGAAGCTATGAGGAGCTTCTCTGTTCTGACGAAATTGATGCTGCCTATGTGGCCATGATCAACAGCCAGCATTACCGGTATGCCAAAATGGCTTTGGAGCAGGGCAAGCATGTTCTCTGTGAAAAACCCTTTACCCTGCATGCCGAAGAATCTCGTGAATTATTCGCTCTTGCCCGTGAAAAGGGGCTTTTTATCATGGAAACCCAGAAGGTTCTCTTTCTGCCTGTCATCCAGCGCATCAAAAAAATTCTTCAGGATGGATCTCTGGGCGCCGTGAAAATGGCAGATTTTTCAAGTTCCTTTGATCCAGGGTACAACACCTGGTTCTTTGATCCCGAAAAGGGCGGCGGTCCCCTCTACGGAAACGCTATTTACAGTCTTCAGCTTATGCAGTATCTCTTCGACTGCAAGGTTGTGGAGTGGACCGGGCTCTGCACCAGAAGCCATACCTCTGTAGAAAGCCAGTTTGCAGTTTCCATGCTGATGGAAAATGGTCTCTTATTTACCAATAAGACAAGCACTTCTGTAACCACCACCCACACAGCTTATCTGTACGGGGAAAAGGGATTTATTGAAATCCCTGAATACTGGAAAGCCCGCAGAGCAGTTCTTCATTATCCCAGCCGGGATCCTGTTATATTGGAATATCCCTGCGAATACGAACTGGTCTATGAGATACTCCATGCTGAGCAGTGTATTCGGAAGCATCTGTGTGAAAGCCCTGTTATGACAGAAGATATGACCGTAAGTGCCATTGAGGTATTGAATGCAGTAAATAAGCAGTGGAACCCCTCGGTTTCATAAGGTTCTCCCCGCTTTTTAACTTGTTATACACTCAAAAAGTAACAATTTTTTAACAAAATCCCATAAAATTCCATTATTTTTACTTGACATTTCTTCCCAAATAGGCTACTATGAAAGTGCATTGAAGTATATTTTTGATGAAGGTTGATTCACATGTTTTGTAAGTAATCATTCTATACATGATGCTTGCAGAACATGTTTTTTTATCTCGGAGAAGATATGCGGAAGAGTACTTAATTAGGAGGTATCTTTTAATGAACAAAGGTACAGTAAAATGGTTCAACGGCACAAAAGGATATGGTTTCATTACCAACTCCGAAACTGGCGAGGACGTATTCGTACACTTCTCCGGCATTGTAGCCGAAGGATTCAAGACACTGGAAGAGGGCCAGACCGTAACCTTCGACATCACAGAGGGCAATCGCGGACCCCAGGCAACCAACGTAGTTGTTGTCGCTTAAGTTTGAGTTTCACAAAGGTTTAAGTTTCACAAAGAAGAGAGCACCCCAAATGTCGTCTGGCACATGGGATGCTCCTTTTCTATACACCATTCGCATTTTCCACTATTCAGTGACTGTTTCTTCCACTTCTACAAGCGCTCCATCCTCTCCTCGTGTGTAATGCCGCAAAAACTCCCAGGCCGCAAAAGCCTTATATTCATTCAATTCATGCTTGGCTCCTTCAACCAGCACAAACTGGGCAAAGGGTGCTGTGTAGCCATCTTTATAATAATTGCTGAAGGTCCAGACTCTTCCATCAATTGTCCCGGTCTCTACTTTGTCGGGCTCATACCCCCAGTACTCTGTCTTGTCAAAATCCTTGGCCTCACCCTTTTCCAGAAGATGATTGTACCGCATCATGGACTCAATGCCCCAGACCACATCATCCATCACCCGCATGGAACCAGAATCCATTTCCAGGGTCAGATCCTCGCTGCCCTGAATGACCTGAAACGGCATCTCATAGTCCATATCCGGGTTCTTAAGCGGTATCATCCAGCTCATACAGCTGACAGCCGCAAAAACTTCCGGATAGTCGTTGGCCAGTGCTGACACGGCACCGCCGCCATTGGAAAATCCCGTGGCATAAATCCGGGTGGTGTCCACCGGATAGTGCTGGATGGCATAATTTACGACATCCATGATTCTTCCTGTCTGGCTGAAGGTCTCCGTAGTTTTATACTTCGGCACCAGCACCATAAAGCCAGCCTCCTCTGCCTGCTTGAACCAGCCGGCTTCCTTCACCTTCTCTGCAGGCTCCTCTCCCACAGCGCATGTCATCAGCACCAGAGGCTTTTTCTGATCCGTATCTGTTTTTATCCCCTCCGGCAGATAGATCCACCCTGTCTCGCCGCCCGGCGTGGTGAATTCTTCCTCCCGGATTCCCTCACTCTTTTGGGAAGAACATCCCGAAAGCAACAGGGTGAAAATCAGAACTACACTCAGCCATTTTTTCATCTGCAGGTTCACTCCTCTCCTTTTGAAGGCTCACCGGCCTCACCACCGGTTCCCTCTCCCGCCAGCTTCAGCAGATCCAAGATCTCTTCTGCCGGCATATCCAAATATACCGCAAGCTCTTCCACGGAAATCTCCCGCTCCAGTTCATCCGTAAGCTTTTTTATCTCATCACGCAGATGATTCAGCCGTCCTGCCAGCAGATTCCCGGCCTCTTTCTCAGAACGGTTATCCTCTACTGCCTGGGCCATTGCGCGGCAGATCTGTCTGCGCAGATATTCCAGGGCTGAGCATTCCGGCTCCCGCATTCCCAGTGTTTCCATGGCAAGCATCAGGCCGATGTTTCCCTCCTGCACCAGATCCCCCAGAAGAACCTCCCTGCCGCGAAACCCTTCTGCCAGCTTGAGAACCTCCGGCAGAAGCTGTTCCGTAAGCCTGGCCTTGGCAAATCCGTCTCCCGTTTCCTCCACCTGCCTGCACAGAGCCAGAAGCTCTGCCTCTTCCAGCAGTTCC
This sequence comes from uncultured Lachnospiraceae bacterium, assembly GCA_949740535.1. Lineage (GTDB taxonomy): Bacteria > Bacillota > Clostridia > Lachnospirales > Lachnospiraceae > Laedolimicola. The sequence continues at coordinate 28,818 of CATJHO010000119.1, read as the reverse complement.
AGCCTGTCTAAGTCTCCCTGGTAACTACGCAGAAAATTTTCCTCCTCTGCTGTCAGCGGGAGCGGATCCGGCCCCCGCTCCTCTGGCTTTTTAGCAGGAACATAACCTTCCACTGTCACCTGCCGCGACGCCAGATAAGCATATATCAATTCAAACTGTTCTTGAGCCAGTTCCATTCCATCAAAAAAATCCTTCACTTCCTCCACCGTAAGGCGGTTCTGCTTCCTTCCGGCCAATCCGCCCAGTCTGTTCAGCTTTTTCTGAAATTCTTCTCGATTCATTTCTCTTCTCTCCATTTCAAAAGGGCAGTATTCTCAATCCCCGCTGTTTGAGGAAACATATCCACCGGCTGCACCTTCACAAGCTCATATCCGCCCTCACACAGAATCTTCAGATCCCGCGCCAGAGTAGCCGAATCACAGCTCACATAAACGATACGCTTTGGCTTCATACGAATCATCGTATCCAGGCAGGCAGCATCACATCCCTTCCGGGGCGGATCCACCACAATCACATCAGCCCGGATTCCCTCTTTTTTGTATTTATCCGGCAGAACTTCCTCAGCTTTCCCCAGATAAAATTCCACATTGCGGATTCCGTTCAGCTGCGCATTCTTTTCTGCGTCCGCCACAGCCTCCGGCACCACTTCCACCCCATACACCTTCCCGGCCCGCTGAGCCAGAAACAGTGAGATGGTTCCTATCCCGCAGTACAGATCCCAGACATTCTCGGTTCCCGTAAGTCCTGCATATTCCAAAGCCGTCTCATAGAGCCGCTTTGTCTGTACGGGATTCACCTGATAAAAAGACCGCGGAGAAATCTGATACTGAATCGGGCCAATCCGATCTGTGATAAACGTCTTTCCTCTTACAGGTATCAGCTGTTCTCCCATAATCACATTGGTATTCTTTTGGTTTATATTCAGAGTCACACTGGTCATACCCGGAATCTCAAAAAGCGAGTCCGCCAGTGCTTCTATTCCTGGCATTTCCTCCCCATTTATGACAAGACAGACCATCAGTTCTCCCGTGGCAAACCCCTTACGGATCAATACATGACGCAGCAGGCCTTCCCCGGAAGTCTCCTCATAAGCTGCAATTCCCTCTTTGTCCATAAACTCCAGGATAATCTTCAGAATCTGCTGATTCTCCGGCACCCCCAGTGCGCAGTCTGTATTGGGAATGATCCTGTGGGTCCGGCTCGCATAAAAACCGGTCACATTCTTTCCATCCCGATCTCTTCCAAACGGAAACTGTGCCTTATTCCGATAATGATAAGGCTCCTCCATTCCAATAACCGGCAGCACCAGAGGATCCGTAAATCCTCCAATCCGCACCAGCTGGTTCCGCACCTTCTCCCATTTAAATTCCAACTGTTTTTCATAAGAAAGTGCCTGTATCTGACAGCCTCCGCAGGCCCGGTTAAGGAGACATCCAGGTTCTGTACGATCCGGCGAAGCCTCCTGAATCTCCATCAGTCTGGCATATCCATAGGTTTTTTTTATCTTAACAGCCTTAACTGATACCGTATCCCCAGGCAGCGCATCTTTAATGAACAAAGGAAAGCCATCCACCTTCCCGATGCCTTCCCCTTCGTTTCCCATTCCTTCTATCTTTACTGTAAACAAATCATTCTTCTTCATCTTCCGCCCCGCTCTTTAGTTCGTACAGGAACTGCTTTTACGGATATTGGATTCAAACAGGCGGTTATATCCCAGCCATTCCTGTCCTGTGCCTGCAGATTTGAAGATTTCTTTTAAGATCTCCATCTTGGCATCCGTATTATCTGCCATATTCAGTGCAACTGCTTCCGCCAAAGCTGGTTTCTTGGGAGACCCATATTCCAGCTCCCCATGGTGGGCCAGTATACAATGCTTCAATTCCCGCTCCAGCATTTTGGGGAACCCCGGAATCTTCCGCGCCCGCTCGCCTACCATCTCACTGCCCATGGCAATATGACCCAGAAGCTGTCCCGCATCTGTATAATCATTCTCCGGAAAATCCGACAGCTCATAGACCTTGCCAATGTCATGGCACATAGCCGCCGCGAACAGCAGGTCCTGGTTCAGAACCGGATAAGCCTCCACATAGTACCCGCAGAGCTTGCACACACCCAAAGTATGCTCCAGAAGCCCTCCTGCAAAGCTGTGATGCACGCTCTTGGCCGCAGAGTGAAGTTTAAAGGCCTGGACAAAGGAAGTATCCTTTACGAAAATGTCTTCCAGCAGTGCCCGCAGATGGGGCTCCCGCACCCGGCCTGCGAACTGCATCAGCTCTTCATACATTTCTTCAATATCCCGCTCACTGACCGGAAGATAATCTGAGGGCTGGTATTCATTCTCCCTGGCTTTTCTGGCCCGCTTCACGTTCAGCTGCAGTGTCCCCTGAAAGCTGGTGATCTCTGCCATGATATCCACATAGTCCAAAGCCTCAAAATCCTCAATACCCTGAGAATTGGGATCCCAGATCTTGGCATCCACGGTTCCCGTCTTATCCTGCATAATAAGATTTTCATATGCTTTGCCATTCTTTGTCATGGCTGACTGCTTATACTTGCACAGGTAAATGCCGGAAATCCGTTCGCCCTCCCGAAAACTTTCAATATATTTCATCACACCCTCCTCATATTCCAATCCAGCTGCTTTCAATCTGTACTTCTTTTATACAGATACAGATACATTTACAGCCGTTTCAAGGTGACACTGCAGGGAATCTCTTTGTACCCTTCTTTCCCCAGGCGCATCACCCGGACCTGAATTACCTGATCACGGGAAAATTTAAGCAGCATCTCCTGAATTTCCGAAACAGACCGGATGGTCTGCCCGCTGATTTCCGTAATCACATCTCCCTGCTGTATACCTGCATCCATAGCCGGAGAATTCATCTCTACCCCCGTCACATAGACACCTGCCGGAATCGACTGGGCCTGCGACCTCTCCTCTGTGACATCGGCCCCCATGATCCCAATGTACACCAGATCCTGGCTGTTCGACAGATGTTCAATCACATTCTTCACTCCGGAAATCCCGTAAGCCGTCAGCATATCACCGCCGCCGGGCCCCTGATATTCATTTTCAATCAAACCCACGATCCGTCCGTCCAGATCTACCAGAACGCCGCTGCTCTCAGAAGCTTTTGGCATATCTGTAAGAAGCAGATCGTATTCCCCGTCAATGACGCTGACGGTATAGCCGGACGAAACCAGACTGCCGTATACAATAGAACCGGATATGCCCGCAGGACTTCCCACCGCAATCACCATTTCTCCCGGCCGCATATTTCTGGAGCTTCCCAAATCTGCCATCTCTATCTGCGCCATGGTTTCCTCCGGTATATCCGCAAGGTTCACGCTGAGTACCGCCAGATCTGTTACCATGTCATAATTCTTCAAAACAGCGTCCACGCTGGAATGGTCCACCAGCGTCACCTGCAGGTGATCGGCAGCCTCTACACGGGAATAGACCGTAAGAACCAACAGCTCCACGCCGTTATTTCCCACCAGAAGCCCGCTGCTCTGTTTCCGGCTTTCGTAGGTTTCATTAAACCAGTCCGTATCACTGCTGGCAGCGGTTACAGTTGCCAGGCTCTTTGTGCAGGCATCCGCCACATTTCGAAGCTTTGCATGAAGCTTCCGGTAATCCTCCAGCTCCAGTTCTTCCGTAATCACAATCGGCTCCTGCGGGGGCTCCGGTTCCGGCTCAGGCTGTTCCTCCTCTCCTTCTCCCTCTTCCTCCTCTTTGGGAAAGCTGATCTCTGTGCGCTCTTCCTTGTGAAAACGCTCCTCCATCCAGGGGAGGGACACCACAAACACAAAGCACGCTGTCAGACCACAGACTGCCGCCAGAATAAGCTGGATTATGACTCTGCGGAATGTCTTATTCTGATAAAAGCGCTGGGGCTTAATCTTCTCCTTCACAAAGGAAAATTCTTCTTCACGATTCTTTTCTTCCGCCATGAGATTCCTCCATAATTACTGAAATCTACTGACCACCGTAAAACTATATTTATTTTAATACATTTTATCTTTTCTGTCCACATTTTCCGAAGACGAAAAACCCCTTTCTTTTCCGGCAGAATTAAGGTAAAATAGAATACATGAACGAGAAAACATTAAAAACACTGGAATATGACAAAATTATAGAACAGCTGGCCCAGCTGGCCTCCAGTCCGGGAGGCCGGGAGCGCTGTCTGGCCCTTGTGCCCAGCCATCTTCTGGAGGAAGTTCTTCAGGCTCAGAAGGAAACGGATGACGCGCTGAAACGTCTCTATCGAAACGGAAGCATTTCTTTTTCCGGCACACAGAATGTCCGGGCTTCTCTAAAGCGTCTGGAAATCGGCGGTTCCCTGAACGCTGTGGAGCTTCTTCAGATATGCAGTCTTCTGGAGACGGCCGGGCGCGCCAAACGCTATGCCCGGAATGCCGAGTCAGAGGAAGGAACGCAAGACTGCCTGACTCCCTTGTTTTCCGCCTTGGAGCCCTGCTTCCCGCTGTCCGCGGAGATACGCCGCTGTATCCTGTCTGAAGAAGAGTTCAGCGATGACGCCAGCCCCGGACTGCGCCAGATCCGCAGAGGTATCCAGACGGCTAACGGACGGATCCATTCTACCCTCTCAGGCCTGGTCAACGGCTCTTCCCGCAGTTATCTGCAGGACGCTGTAATCACTCAGAGAAATGGCCGCTACTGTGTTCCGGTACGGGCCGAATACCGGAGCCAGGTTCCCGGCATGATACACGATCAGTCTTCCACGGGCTCTACCCTTTTTATTGAACCTATGGCCGTGGTACGGCTGAACAATGATTTGAAAGAATTATATCTCAAGGAGCAGGAAGAGATTCAGCATATTCTGGAGCATTTAAGTGAAGAGACCTCTCTGTGTGCTGAAGCTCTTCTGCAGGACTATGAGCTTTTGACAGAATTGGATTTTATCTTTGCCAAGGCATCTCTGGCCAGAGAATTGAAAGCCTCCCGGCCTTCCTTTAATACCAAGGGACAGATCCAGATCAAAGATGCCCGTCATCCCCTTCTGGATGTCCGTCATGTGGTTCCTGTCACGATTCGTCTGGGCCGGGAGTTTGATCTTCTCATCGTAACAGGACCCAACACGGGTGGAAAGACGGTATCTCTGAAAACAGTCGGACTTCTGACCCTGATGGGGCAGGCGGGACTTCAGATACCTGCCGCCGCCCATTCAGAGCTGGCTCTGTTTGAGGAAGTATACGCAGATATCGGCGATGAGCAGAGTATCGAGCAGTCCTTAAGTACCTTCTCCTCTCATATGACCAATATCATCCGCATTTTAAATGAGGCTTCCCTGAACTCCCTGGTGCTCTTTGATGAGCTCTGTGCCGGTACGGATCCCACGGAAGGAGCGGCTCTTGCCATTTCCATCCTCTCCCATCTTCACAAGATGGGCATCCGCACCATGGCCACTACCCATTACAGTGAGCTGAAGGTCTTCGCTCTCTCTACGCCCAGGGTGGAAAATGCCTCCTGTGAATTTAATGTAGATACCTTAAGCCCTACCTACCGGCTGCTTATCGGAATTCCGGGGAAAAGCAATGCTTTTGCCATCTCCGCCAAGCTGGGTCTGCCTGATTTCCTCATTGAAGAGGCAAGAAAACACTTGAGTGAACAGAGCGAAAGCTTTGAGGATCTGCTGGCTGATCTGGAAATCAGCCGCCGGACCAGTATTCAGGAGCAGGAAGAGATCCGGCTTCACAAAGAAGAGATCAAACGCCTTCGGGCTGCTTTGGAAAAGAAACAGGAGAAGCTGGAGGATCAGCGGGAGCGTATCCTGCGTGAAGCCAATGAACAGGCAAGAAAAATTCTCAAGGAAGCCAAGGCTTATGCAGATCAGACCATGAAGGACTTTCACAAGTTCGGGAAGTCCAATATCTCCGTCAGCGAAATGGAAGCGGAACGGGCACGCCTGCGGGAACGCATTCAGAAGACCGAAGAGCATCTGTCTTTGAAGAAAGAACAGGCTCCCAAAAAACAGCTCAAGCCCTCGTCTCTCCATTTAGGCGATGCCGTGCGGGTTCTGAGCCTCAACCTGGAAGGCTCTGTCTCCTCTCTGCCGGATGCCAGAGGCAATCTGTTTGTACAGATGGGTATCCTCCGTTCTCAGGTGAATATTTCAGATCTGGAGCTGATTGACGAACCTGTGATTACCGGAAAGCATTTCAGCAAAAGCGGGGCTGGCAGAATCAAAATGGGCAAGTCCGCCAGTGTAAGTACGGAAATCAACCTCATTGGTATGACTGTGGATGAAGCCCTTGCCCATCTGGACAAATATCTGGATGACGCTTCGCTGGCTCATCTCCCCTCTGTCCGGATCGTACATGGCAAGGGAACCGGCGCCCTTCGGAAAGCTGTCCACAGTCATCTGAAGCGCTGCAGATATATAAAATCATTCCGTCTGGGTGAATTTGGAGAAGGCGATGCCGGTGTCACCATAGCGGAATTCAAATAAGGAGATTTGACAAATGGCAGCAAAACAGAAAATTCTCATCGTAGATGATGATACCAATATCGCAGAGCTCATTTCCCTCTATCTGACCAAGGAATGCTTCGAAACCATGATGGTGGCTGACGGCGAGGAAGCTCTGTCCGTCTTCGACAGCTTTCAGCCCAATCTGATTCTTCTGGATCTGATGCTCCCAGGAATTGACGGTTATCAGGTCTGCCGGGAAATCCGGGCCAAGTCATCCACACCCATAATCATGCTCTCTGCCAAAGGAGAAGTTTTTGACAAGGTGCTGGGTCTGGAGCTGGGTGCCGACGATTATATCATCAAGCCTTTTGATTCCAAGGAGCTGGTTGCCCGTGTAAAGGCGGTCCTGCGCCGCTATCAGCCCGCCAAACCGGAAACCCGGAACTCCTCTGCCAAAGTAGTCGAATATCCGGAGCTTGTGATCAATCAGACCAACTATTCTGTTCTTTACCGGGGGGAATCCGTGGACATGCCGCCCAAAGAGCTGGAGCTTCTCTATTTTCTCGCCTCCTCTCCCAATCAGGTATTCACCAGGGAGCAGCTTCTGGATCATATCTGGGGTTACGAATACATTGGGGATACCCGGACCGTGGACGTTCATATCAAGCGCCTCCGTGAAAAGATCAAGGATCATCCCACCTGGAGCCTGTCTACCGTGTGGGGAATCGGTTACAAATTTGAAGTCAGGGGCTGACGCTTTATGAAACATTCCCTTTATCTGAAATTTATCCTTACTTATGTGGTGTTCGGTTTCTTAAGCTTCTTTATTATTGCCACCTTCAGTTCCCAGATGACCCTGAATCATCTGATCAGCGAACGGGCTGAAAGCTTATATAAGGAAGCGAACTATATCTCTACCAACTTTGTACGGAACTACTATTCCAAAAGCCAGGACACAGATTCTCTGCGGACCATCCATTCCCAGTTTCAGGCCCTGGATACGTACCTGGGCGCTTCTATCTGGCTTTTGAATTTTGATGGAAGTATTCTGGTCAATTCCGATGTAAGCTTCTCGGAAGAGTCGGTTTCCAGTATCAGCCCTTTTGATCCCACCGATATGGGAAACCGCTACTATATGATCGGAAGTTTTTATGACACCTTTGAAGAAGAAATGCTTTCCGTAGCAGCTCCCATCACTTATAATTTCCGCATCCGGGGCTATGTGCTGATTCATATCCCTCTGATCCAGATCGAGCATGAACGGGATCAGCTCCTGAATTTTACTTATTTGACTGTTCTTCTGGTCTTCCTTCTCTCTCTGCTGGTCCTGGCCGTTTTTACGCTTACCGTATATCGTCCTCTTATGAAGATTACAGAAGCCGCCCGCCAATATGCCGGGGGAAATTTCAAATACGCGCTGGAAGTGTATGAGGAGGATGAAATCGGACAGCTGGCAGATACGCTGAACTATATGGCCCATGAGCTGGGGGAAATGGATGCATATCAGAAAAAATTCGTTGCCAATATCTCCCACGACTTCCGCTCGCCTCTGACCTCCATCAAAGGCTATCTGGAAGCCATGCTGGACGGAACGATCCCAGTGGAAATGCAGGAAAAATATCTGAATATTGTGCTTATGGAAACAGAGCGTCTGAACAAGCTTACCAGCGGTCTGCTGGCTCTGAATTCCTTTGACACTAAGCGCAGTATGCTGGATATGACTGATTTCGATATCAACGGCGTGATCAAAAACACAGTCTCTTCCTTTGAAGGCCAATGCCGGGATCGCCATATTACCATTGAACTTCTCTTTGACGCAAAGCAGCAGTTTGTAAGCGCTGACATGGGCAAAATCCAGCAAGTTCTATACAACCTTCTGGACAATGCCATCAAGTTCAGCTCCAACAACTCTGAGATTTTCATTGAGACCACCCTGCGTCATGAAAAGGTCTTCATTTCTGTGAAGGATGAAGGTATCGGAATTCCAAGAGACAGTATGAAGAAAATCTGGGAGCGTTTTTACAAAACAGACTCTTCCAGGGGAAAAGACAAGCGCGGAACCGGTTTGGGGCTGTCCATTGTAAAAGAAATCATCACTTCCCATGGAGAACATATCAATGCCATCTCTACAGAGGGTGTAGGAACTGAATTTATTTTCACGCTTCCCCATGTATCTGAACCGGAAACCACGTAAATACTTCAACCGGAAAAGGAGGTTATAATTATGAATGTTCACATTGCCGGCCGGAATTCTTTTCGGCGCCTGACAGCTCTGCTTCTCATGCTGTCTCTTCTCGTTTCTCTGTCCGCATGTAACCCAAAGAAAAAAGCCCAGGAGCAGCAGGCCCGTTTTGATGCCTATATGGATGAGATCTTTGTTACGGACCTGTCAGACAATATCTTAAATCTGCACTGGACTGCAGCTTTTCCTGAGAATTACGGAATTGAAGACTATGAAGTGTCTCTTGGGAGTTTCTCTGAAGAGGATACCTTGGAAGCCTGTGAAGAACTCCGGGAGATCCTGAAAGAACTGGAAAAATATGATTACGATTTGCTGACCGAAAATCAACAGTTGATCTATGATATATTGAAAACCTACAGTGAAGACAGTCTGGCATCCGAAGATTACCGGCTCTACTATGATTTTTTGTCCCCCACCAATGGGGTTCAGTCCTACCTTCCCACCCTTCTGGCAGAATACAAATTCTATAAGCAGAGGGATGTGGATGATTATCTGGATACCCTGCGCTGTTTCCCGGACTACTTTGTGGATCTGATTGCTTTTGAACAGGAACAGGCCGAAGCAGGTTTCTTTATGCCCGACTTTGAAGTGGACAAAACCATCGATCAATGCCAGCAGTTTATGGCCGATCCGGAAAACCACTATCTGATTGACACCTTTAACCGGAATCTGGATAAAACGGATTTCCTCTCGGAAGAAGATAAGGCTGCTTATCGGGAAGAAAACGTGCAGTTAATAAAAGAGATGGTTATTCCCGCCTATGAATTTTTGGTGGAAGAGCTGGAAAAGCTGAAAGGCTCTTCCGTCAATGATGCGGGCCTGTATTATTTTGAGGATGGCCGGAAATTTTATGAACTGCTTGTACGGGACAAATTAGGTTCTGACAAATCTGTCAGCGAGATTCAGGATATGATTTTGGAGCAGCTTCAGAAGGATATGGAATCCATCTGGGAGCAGGTGCCATCTGATGAGGATTTTGACAAAATGATGGAATGTCCGGTGGATCTAAGCGATCCCTATCAGGTTCTGAATGTTCTTAAGGACGGAATCGCCAAGGATTTTCCAGCCCCCAGCGATCTGCCCTTTGAAGTCAATTATGTTCCCCCTTCCATGGAGGAATATATGAATCCTGCCTACTATATACTTCCGCCTATTGATTATCTGGAAAATAATATAATCTATATTAACAAAACTCATTCAACGGACGACATTGAGCAGTTCGTCACACTGGCTCATGAAGGTTTTCCCGGCCACCTGTATCAGACCACCTTTTTCTATGGCCAGAATTCTTCTAATATCCGAAAACTTTTCGGCTTTTCCGGGTATACGGAAGGGTGGGGAACCTATGCGGAAATGTATGCCTATCAGCTGGCAGGAATTGACGACACATCTCTTCAGCTGAACCAGCTGAACAAGCGGTATTCTTTCGCCCTATACTGTCTGGCCGACATTGGAATCAACTATGAGGGCTGGACCTTTGAGGACACCCAGGATTTCCTTGCCCTGGACGAAGAAACCTGCAGGGAAATCTATGAAATTCTGGTAGAGGAACCGGGCCTGTATCTGGCCTATTACGGCGGTTATCTGGAATTTATGGATCTGCGGGAAAAGGCAGAACGGACTCTGGGAGACAAATTTAATCTGAAGGAATTCCACACCTTCCTTCTGGAGCTGGGACCTGCCCAGTTTGAGATCGTTGCGGATCGAATGGATCTTTGGATGGCAGAGCAAAAATAGCGCTGTGTGAAACAGCTTTCCACCTCCCTATCATAATGGTAACCGAAAAAGAACGAACAGTCAGAAAAGCCGGCTGTTCGTTCTTTTTGCTTATCCCCTTCAAAAGAGGAGAACTATTTCTAAAATTCAAAAAATGATTTATCCCTTATAATAATTGATGAGACATCCCTTTAAAATAATCTCACGCTCATCATCCGTCAATGCTCCCAGCCTCAAAATCACTTCACGCTCCTGCTCGCCGTTCACATATGCCCGGATCTCTTCCTGCTTCTCCTCCACAGCCTTGCGGACAGAAGGTATGAAGAGATAGTCTCCTTTCTCAAAAGGCAGTTCTCCCTCCTCAATCAGGAAGGGCAGCATACCCCAATTGATCAAATTGGAGCGGTAACGCTTAGTGGCATAGGAATTGGCAATATTGGCCCATCCTCCCAGTACCTTCTGGCAGGAAGCTGCCTGTTCTCTGGCCGATCCGTCTCCCGGCTTCACGGCAAAGATGGTGCTTCCCACACCCAGGTTCGTCTTGTCCACATCTGGATACCAGGTATTCAGTGCATGGAATACTGATTTTAACTCCGGCACTGCCTCTGCCGGGCAGTTCCCTGCCTCAATGGCTTTCTGTGCTGCCTGAATCTCTTTTGCCAGGCCCACATAGGCAGGATCCTTGCGGGAAAGCGTAAACTCTGCAAGCCCCAGAGGATTCGAGCGGTAAGAAGAGGTCTCTCCTGAGGGAATCAGTTCATCTGTGGTGGTTACCGGATCGTGAATTTCTGATACCACCTTCAGAATCATATGCTCCGGAAGGGCTGACATCGCCGGCCAGTCCTTAATATTGGGACCAAATTTAATCTCCACAGAAGGATCTGCCACGCCCTTGCTGTCAAATACACGATTTTCATAAATCTTACGATCAAAGAAATATCTGGGATTGGTATGCTTTACATCCAGCTCTGTGGCTGCGGTCAGATACCCTCTGTTGGCCGCGGTAGCCGCAATGGATCGGGCATCCATCAATGCCACAGACGCAATCTGGCCGCTCTGAAGCTTGGAGCCTTCCCGGTTGGGGAAGTTTCTGGTTGAGTGGCGGATACTGAAGCCATTGTTAGAAGGCGTATCTCCGGCACCAAAGCAGGGACCGCAGAATGCCGTCTTCATCACCGCGCCTGTCTCCATCAGCGCTGCGGCTGCACCGTTCTTCACCAGTTCCATATAAACCGGCATACTGGCCGGGTAAACACTTAAGGTAAACTCATCCGGTCCAATGCTGGCGCCTTTCAGAATATCTGCCGCCGCACAGATATTCTCAAATCCGCCGCCCGCGCAGCCTGCAATAATCCCCTGATCCACATATAATTTCCCATCCCGGATCTTATCAGTCAGATGGAAATCCACCGCGCTTCCCAGGCTTACCAGCGCCTTCTTCTCCACATCCCGGAGAATATCTTCCAGATTCTCTTTTACCTCTTCAATGGTATAGGTATTGCTGGGATGGAAGGGCATGGCAATCATAGGCTTCACAGCACTCAGATCCACATAGATCATACCATCATAGTAAGCCACGCTGCCTGGTTTCAGCTCCCGGTAATCCTCTTCCCGTCCATGAATCTCATAGAACTCCCGGATTACATCATCCGTCTTCCAGATAGAGGAAAGGCAGGTGGTCTCTGTGGTCATGACATCAATGCCGATTCGGAAATCAGCGCTCAGATTCTCCACGCCGTCCCCAATAAATTCCATTACCTTGTTATTTACATAGCCTTTCTCAAATACAGCTCCAATAACAGCCAGAGCCACATCCTGAGGCCCTACACCTTTCTGCGGCTCTCCAGTCAGATAAACGCCTACAATGCCCGGCTTAGGAATATCATAGGTCTTTCCCAGAAGCTGCTTGACCAGCTCCGGTCCGCCTTCGCCCATGGCCATGGTGCCCAGCGCTCCGTAACGGGTATGGCTGTCCGATCCGAGGATCATCTTTCCGCCGGCCGCCAGCATCTCTCTGGCGAACTGATGAATCACTGCCTGGTGAGGCGGAACATATATGCCGCCGTACTTCTTTGCACAGGTCAGTCCATACATATGATCGTCTTCGTTGATGGTTCCTCCCACCGCGCAGAGACTGTTGTGGCAGTTAGTCAGTACATAGGGAATCGGAAACTTCTCAAGCCCTGATGCCCTGGCCGTCTGAATAATTCCCACAAAAGTAATGTCGTGGGAAGTCAGTTTATCAAATTTAATCTCCAGCTTTTCCATACTGCCGGATGTATTGTGTTCTTTTAAGATACCATAAGCAATGGTCTGTTTTCCTGCCTCCTCTTTAGAAGGGGCGGTCCCAAGCCTGCTCTCCAGAACGCTTACGGCATCCTTACTGTCCGGAATAATCTCTGTTCCATTCAGCACATAGGCTCCACCTTCAAATAATTGAACCATATTGTTCCTCCTGTTCTAATCTCTTTTTCATCAATTTTGCCGGACAGGCGCAGTACGCCTTGTCCGGCAACACTAAGTTCATTATAAATACCCTCGCCAAAGATTGCAAGATTATTCCGGTAAAAATTCTTCCCCCAAAATCTCTTCCTGCTCTTCCGTTTTCACACCCATACTTTCTTTTGGCGCCTCCGGGAAAATAATCGTCACCTTAAACAAATCTCCGTCCAGATAAATATCAAAGCTTCCCTTCTGAAGCTCCGTCAGTGTTCTGGTAATAGATAATCCCAGCCCGCTGCCTTCCGTGCTTCTGGCCACGTCTCCGCGGATAAACCGCTCTGTCAGTTCCCCTGCCTCGATATTCAGAGGCTGTTCTGAAATATTCTTGATGTGGAACCGTACCATATGCCCCACCACGGTCAGCTCCACATAAACCCTGGTTCTCGGCATAGCATACTTTGCCACATTTCCATAGAGATTTTCAAGAATTCTCCAGACTCTGCGGCCGTCCGCCTCGATCACAACCGGCTCCTTGGGCATATTTACCACAAGCTGGAGCTCCCGCTCCTCAAACTTTTCATTGAATTCTCCATTGGTCTGGTTGATCAATTCCTGGAAATTAATACGTACAAGCTCCAGCTTGATATTTCCGGAACTAATCTTGGATGCTTCCACCAGATCATCCGTCAGATGCTTCAGACGCTGAGACTTATCCTCTAAGATTGCAATATAGTTCCGCGCCCGTTCATTTTGAATATCTTCCCGCTTCAGCAGATCCACATAATTGATAATGGATGTCAGAGGCGTCTTAATGTCATGAGACACATTGGTAATCAGATCTGTTTTCAAACGCTCATCCTTCACGCCCTGTTCCACTGCGGCCGAAAGCCCCTCTCGAATGTTGTTCACAGCCTCAGCCATCAGCAGACTATCTCCGGACAGCTTTTCGGCTATAATCTGGTGTGTCAAATCTCCTTCGGAAATCTGCTTAATTCCTTCCAGAATCTGTTTCTGCTGACGGGCCTTCTGAAGTAACAGCGTCCCCACTGCAAAATCCAGCAGAACTACCGCCAGAATACCAAAAATACCAAGGAACAGCAGAAAACCATTAACCAGCAGGAAGCTCACATATGACAGCATTACTTTTGTAGTCACTTTCCAGTTTCCCACTATCTGATAAAAACTATGCAGAAGCGAACAAAGCAGGCTGTTACACCACAGCGTTCTCGTCTTAATGCGCTTAACCAGGCTTAAGTATCCAAAGAGAAAGATAAAATTCAACGAGAACGTAAGAATTCCTCCGAAAACTCCTGCCTCCAGGATTCCAGATACCCGATGATACGCCATAGCCCCAGCCAGAAGCACTGCCCACGCAGGAATGATAAGAAGCAGTACTGCTCCCTCTGTACGAATCCGGTCAAATCTGGTAAGGGAAATGCTTCTGTCATCCCCGTCAGTTCCCCGCCCTGCTGCCGACGTAAGGTAAACCAGTGTCAGGAGATACAGAAAGCCGCCCAGAATCACACCGTATACAGCCATCTGGCTGATAGGCTTTATCTCTTCATACTGCTGTTTATACATCCGCAGATTGTCGCTGGCAGCATAATTGGGATCAATAGCAGCCACAAAAACATAACCGTCCTCCATGGACATGGGATATTCCTTCAGGTAACTGCTGAGCTCACTTAAGGAAACCGGCATATGATTTGACTCCAGGCTCATATCCGCACTGTCAAAGATAAGGTAGTCCCGGTGCCCGCGTATATACTCCAGCAGACTGTTGCGATCCAGAATCTCTGCCTTGCCAAAGCTCTTAATATTGGTAACTGTTTTCTGCTCGTAATCATCCTTATTCACCCAGACGACATCTTTCGGAAGTACCAGATACCTCATGTTGGTCATGCTGGGGCTGAAGAGCTCCAGATTCTCTTTGTAAGAATAGAAATCATTATAAATATTGGACAAAGTTGTTTCCAGCGCGCCGTAAGTCTCATGCAGTTCCTGTGTGGATAATCCCTGCTCCTCTGCATAGGAAATAATGTCCGGATATTCTGCCGGAGCATACCGCTCCACCAGAGCCTGAATTTCTTCCACATTCTGTACCACTGCCTGCCCGGATCCTTCTGAGCTGCTGTCAACTGCCGCCGGATCTGTATAATCCTGAGCCCCCTTGGCAATATATCCTGCCTTTCCGTCATTATAAGTTATTTTCAACAGCGTATTATATTCACAGCCATCCAGAGACCAGTTCACCAGATCCGTCAGTTTATAACAAAGCCCGCTGTTTCCCTGTTTTGTATGAAGTATTTGGTTATCCTCAGCATACTCCCGGATATCCACCACTAAAGATGCATCGTATACACCCTTTTCTTCAAACTTACTCTCCCGGCTGGCAGCCCGGATACAGCGGCGGATCTGCTCCATGACCTCTCTCTGAAAATAAGCTGTGCTCTCAAAGGAGTCATCTTCCCGAAGAAGCCGGAAGCCGTTATTTCCCGCATAAAACATACATACGGCAATGGACAATACCAGTATTACCGCACAGACTTGATTTAAAATGAGGGCCAGCGCTTTCCATCCCTTGGAGTATTCCCATCGTCTCATTTTTACAGCTTCTCCACTTTATAGCCGATTCCCCACACCACCTTCAGGTAGCGGGGCTCCTTTGCATTAATCTCAATCTTTTCACGAATATGACGGATATGCACCGCCACTGTATTATCTGCTCCAATGGCATCCTCATTCCAGATACTTTCGTAAATCTGATTGATCGAAAATACCTTCCCCTGATTTTTCACCAGCAGAAGCAGAATGTTATACTCAATGGGCGTCAGTTTTACCAGTTCGCCGTCTACCGTAACTTCCTTCAGATCGTCATTCATCACCAGACCGCCGGTCTGGTACACCTTCTGGCTTTCTTCTGCCACATTTCCCAGCTTCGTGTACCGCCTCAGCTGTGATTTCACCCTTGCTGTCAGTTCCAGCGGGTTAAACGGCTTGGTCACATAATCGTCCGCTCCGATATTCAGGCCCAGTATTTTATCCGCATCCTCGGATTTGGCCGACAGAATAATAATCGGAACACTGCTTTTTTCCCGAATCTTCAGTGTAGCTCGAAGACCGTCCAGCTTGGGCATCATAATATCGATAATCAGGAGCTGGATCTCATGCTTCTCCATCATGCTTACCGCCTGCAGACCGTCATAGGCTTTCAGAACATGGCAGCCCTCCTGGGACAGATAGATCTCAATGGCATCTACTATTTCCCTGTCATCATCACATACTAAAATTGTACTCGTATTCATCTTTCATCACCTCTGCTCCCATTTTACCGATTCCTGATGATTATAACAAGGCTTTTTTAAGTTCTCCTGTGGGGAATTCTTAAGAATTTGTTAGTTTGCCAAGCATGGTAAGGATCCGTACTGCGCTTTGCAGGCGGGGGAATACCCGCCTTGTCTGCTGAGGGTAATACCAAAAGCCATGAAACACTTCAGAAATCAGAACTGTCTCATGGCTTTATGTTGCAGTTTTGCACTTAAGGAGCACTTACAGATATTTATTTCAGGTATTCTGCATACTTCTCTTCGCCTGCACTCAGGAATACGATTCCGATAATTCCCGGACCTGTGTGGGCGCCTATGGCACAGCCCACCTGGGATTCTATAATTCCTTTACAGTGATATTTCTCCTCCAGCATTTCCCTGACCCTGGCACAGGTCTCAGGATCATTGCCATGAACAATGCCGATCTCCTGTTTATCCAGATCCACGCCTCGTTCTCCCACAATTTCCACGCAGCGCTTCAGAGATTTCATCCGCCCCCGCACCTTCTCAAAGGCCACAAGGGCCCCGTCATCATTGACTTCAATAATAGGTTTGATATCCAGCACGCCTCCCAGCACTGCAGAGGTTCTGCTCAGACGTCCGCCCTTGTATAGATATTCCAGGGTATCCACTGTCACAATATGCTCCATATTGTCAAAGAAATACCGGGCCGCCTCCACAAGCAGTTCCCTGGATGCACCGTTTTCCTGCATCCGCAGAAGCTTGATTACGCCCAGACCAAACCCCATGGATGCGCATTTGGAATCCACAATGGTAATCTGAAAATCCGGATACTCCTCCAAAAGCTCCTCTTTTGCCAGATTGGCTGCATTAAACGTACCTGCAATCCCTGTGGAAAAACAAAGATAAAGTACTTCATCCCCTGCCTTTGCATAAGGCTCAAAATTCTCCCGGAACATAAACTGGTTGATATGATAGGTTTTAATATCTGCGCCCTCCGCCTGGATACGGTAAAAATCCTTGGGCAGAATTGTTTTCCCGTCAAAGTAATCCGTTCCATTGATAGTGACCGGTGTTGGGATCACATGCAGTTGATATCGATCAATGATTTCTTTCGGCAGATCCGTTGCTGAATCTGTAATAATCTTAAAAGCCATCTTTATTCTCCTCTTATTCCAGTACCGCAGCTCCTTTTGGCGCTCCAGCCCTCTATAGTTGTTCCAGTTCTTTCAGCCAGATATCACTGCAGGCATCGCTGGGCATCCGCAGATCACCTCTGGGAGACACTGCCACACTTCCCACCTTTGGTCCGTCCGGCAGACAGGAGCGTTTAAACTGCTGTGCAAAGAACCGCTGGTAAAAGGTCCGAAGCCACTTTAAAATCACTTCATCCTCATAAGTCCGGGCAAAGGCCGCCTTCGCCAGCCTGTAAATCTTGGATGGCGAAAATCCGAACCGCAGCACATAGTACAGGAAGAAATCATGCAGTTCATAGGGGCCCACCAAGTCCTCTGTCTTCTGGGAAATACCTCCATCCTTGGGCGGAAGCAGTTCCGGACTTACCGGTGTATCCAATATATCCAGAAGCACCTCTGAGAGCTCCGGATCTTCACATGTATCCGCATAACCGTACACCAGATGACGTACCAGTGTCTTTGGCACGCCGCTGTTTACTCCATACATGGACATATGATCCCCGTTGTAAGTAGCCCATCCAAGGGCAAGCTCTGACATATCTCCCGTTCCCACTACCAGACCTCCGTTCTGGTTGGCAATTCCCATCAGAACCTGTGTCCGCTCTCTGGCCTGAGCATTTTCATAAGTAATATCATGGTTCTCCGGATCCTGGCCGATATCCCAGAAATGTGCCATCACTGACTCACGGATATCGATCTCCCGAAGAGTCACTCCCAGCTTCTTTGTGAGCTTGCAGGCATTCTCATAGGTGCGGTCTGTCGTGCCAAAACAGGGCATGGTCACGCCGATGATCTGTTCTCTTGGCAGAGACAGCAGATCAAATGCTCTTGCTGTTACCAGCAGAGCCAGTGTGGAATCCAGTCCGCCGGAAATCCCTGCAACTGCAGACCAGCAGCCCGTATGCTCCAGCCGCTTTTTCAGCCCCATAGCCTGAATGGAAAATATCTCCTCACAGCGCTGTTCCCGTTCTTCTCTGCCATCCGGAATAAAGGGATGAGGGTTCACCTGACGCTCCAGCACTGTTTCCTCCAGATTTAGATGGAAACCTGCTTCTGTATAAGTTTCATTACTTTTTGACTTAATCGTATTCATCCTTCTGCGCTCTCCGGACAGGCGGCACACATCCAGATCGCCATAAGTAATCCCATTCTCAAAACGCCTGGAGCGGCTGAGAATGACTCCGTTCTCCGCAATCAGATTCTGTCCTCCGAATACTAAATCCTGCGTGGACTCTCCCTCTCCTGCATTGGCATACACATAGCCGCATACCAGTCTTGCAGACTGACTGCGCAGCAGCTCCTCCCGGTAATGCTCTTTTCCTACTGTTTCATCACTTGCCGAACAGTTGACAATTACCGTAGCTCCTGTCTGCGTATGGCGCACGCTGGGCGGCTCCGGTACCCACAGATCCTCACATATCTCCGCTGCAACGACCAGCTCCGGCAGTTCCGCACAGGCAAATACCATGTCTGTCCCAAACAGCACATAGCCGCCTTCCAGTGCTCCCTGGCCTATCCATACGCTGTCCGTCTCCTGATTTCCCGGCGCAAAATAGCGCAGTTCATAAAATTCTCCGTAATTGGGCAGATTGGTTTTGGGGACCATTCCCAGAATCTCTCCCCGGTTCAGGGCCGCCGCCACATTATAGAGCTTTCCTTCTTTCTCCCAGGGAAGCCCCACAAACACCAGAGCATCCAGTTCTCTGGTTGACTCCATTATCTGAAACAACGCCTCTCTGGCACTTTTCAAAAGACTCTCCTGCAGAAATAAGTCCCCGCAGGTATAGCCTGTAATGCACAGCTCCGGGAAAACAATGAGTTTTGCACCCCTTCCGGCCGCTTCCTTCATCAGTCGTATAATTTCTCCGGCATTATATTCCGGCTGAGCTACCCGGATTCTTGGTGTAACTGCCGCTGTTTTTACAAATCCATGCTTCATGTCCCGTCTCCTTTTCTTTATTCCCGTTTTACAATGACAGGCAGCACCGCCTTATACTTCTAGCGCTTCGCCCTGCTGAGAATATTCTTTAATTCTTCTATATCAAAAGTATAAGCCTGATTACAGAAATGACATTTGACCTCTATGGGCTTTCCATCCCGGATCATTTCCCGGATTTCCCTGCTTCCAATGCTGATTATGGCTTTTTCTACCCGCTCCTTAGAGCAGTTACAGGCAAATGCGGCCGGTATTGTATCGTTGATGGTCAATCCCAGCTCCCCTAATAGCTCCTCCAAAATCCCCTCCGGCGTCAGGCCCTGATCCAAAAGCTCTGTGACCGAGCGTACCCTGGCAAGACATTTCTCCAGCTGCTCAATCACCTTATCCTCTGTATAGGGCATCAGCTGCAGGATAAATCCGCCGGCTTGACGCACGGTGTTGTCACGGTTCAACAGCACTCCCAGCCCCACAGAGGAAGGAATCTGCTCAGAAGCTGCAAAATGATAGGTCAGATCCTCTGCAATCTCTCCTGTCTGCAGTTCTGTCTGCCCAACATAGGGCTCTTTCATACCCAGGTCACGGATTACCTGAAGCATTCCCTTTCCAATGGCGCCTGAAACATCCAGCTTCCCCTTTGCGTTTGCGGGAATGAGTACTGCCGGTTCGTTTACATAGCCTTTCACCTGCGCTCTGGAATCGGCTGTAACAGTAATTCCCCCCAGGGGGCCGTCTCCCCGGATCTGAAGAGTCAATAGATCCTGCTCTCCCTTCATCATCGAGCCCATCATTGCTCCTGCACTCAGAAGCCGCCCCAAAGCCGCTGTTGCTGCCGGGCTGGTATTATGAATCTGGCGGGCCTTTTCCACCAGATCTCTGGAAGTTATGGCAAAGGCCCGAATCTGGTTATCTGCTGCCATTGCCCTTACAATATAATCTGACATAGTTTTGTGTCTCCTCACCTTCTTCTTCACACTGTTTTCATAATTTGAGCATTTTTCCGTGTTCTCTGGCAATTACATAGATTCTTTCTGTGTCTTCCTTAGGCTCCTTCCCGGTATCCGCATCACAAATTTTCAAAAGCTCCATGCCTGCTTTTCTTATAAGCTCCTGTATCTGTTCCACCGGATATGCCCGCTGAAAATGGGTCTCCTGATACTTCCGATAAAGCCCGCCTTTCTGCCGGATAAACAGGGTCAAATTGTATTCGTTGATCCCTTCCTCTGGATCAAAATAATTTTCCCAGATAAAGCTTCCCTCTTCCCGGTTCTCCGCAATCGTGCAGTCTGCCAGTAAGGTCTCATATTTATAAACGGTATTTATGTCAAAAAGGAAGATCCCGCCGGGATCCAGATAATTATTTACCAGACGGAGCACCTGCAGAAGATCTTCCTCTTCCGTGATATAATTGATGGAATCACAGACGCTGACAGCTGCGCGCACCGTTCCATACAGCTCAAACTCCCGCATATCCTGAAGAAGGTATAAAATATCACTGCCGGACTGGTTCTTCTTTTCCACGGCCAGCTCCAGCATTTCCTCTGAGGCATCCACGCCTATCATATCATAGCCTGATTCAGCCAGCAGCTCCGTCAGGGTTCCTGTTCCACAGCCCAGATCCAGTACCAGGCCGCTGTCAATGCCAAATTCCTTCAGCCATGCTGTAATACGCCGGCACCATTTTCTATAGGGCACGTTATCCATAAATAAATCATAAACTTCTGCAAATCCAGCGTATGTGTCCAAAGCTCTCCCTCAATCCTGCATTCAATCTCTTCTTTATTTTATCCTTCGTATCATCATAGCAAATTTTTTTCCAAAAAACAAGACAGCCTCGATGGGAAATCTGAGGCTGTCTTTGTGGTCTTAGTTACTGCTCAAAAACTTCTCTATGTTGGCCATGGCTTCTTCCTCGTCCTCTCCATTAGCGGAAACAGTCACCGTCTCCCCTGCATAAAGGCCAAGGGTCATCATACCCATAATGCTTTTGGCATTTACCTTCTTGTTATCACTTTCCACATAAATCTCACTGCCGTACTGACTAGCTACCTGTACCAGCAGCGCCACCGGCCTGGCTTCCAGACCATTTGGAATCTGAATCGTGATTTCCTGCTTGATCATAATAAACTTTCCTCCTTGTGCTCCCTTAGCTCCTCTGCAATGAGACTCAGTTTCCTCAGCCTGTGGTTTACTCCGGATTTTCCCACAGAAGGCGTCAGCATCTGTCCTAACTCCTTCAATGTGGTTTCCGGCTGTTCCAGGCGAAGTTCCGCTATCTCGGCCAATCCTTCCGGAAGCTGGTCAAACCCGATTGTCCTTTGGATATATTGTATATCTTCAATCTGCTTTACCGCTGCAGAAACGGTCTTATTCAGGTTGGCAGTCTCACAATTTACCTGCCTGTTTACAGAATTGCGCATTTCCTTCAGAATACGGACATTTTCAAAATTCATCAAAGCCACATGTGCTTCCATGACATTCAAAATATCCACAATCTGAGCCCCTTCCTTGATATATACGATATAATTCTTTTTCCGCATGGTCATCTTTGCTTCAATCCCAAAGCTTCCAATCATATCGCACAGCTGCTCTGCTTTCTCAGGGCTGTTACATACAATCTCAAAGTGATATCCCTTCTCCGGATCGCTTACCGAACCAGCCGCCAGAAAGGCTCCTCTGATAAATGCGCGCTTACAGCAGAGATTCTGTATCAGCACATGGCGGAGTGCAGAAAGATTCTCATAAGAAACAACCTCAAAGCTGTGGCCTCCCCGCAGACCTTTGCTCTGTCTGACGGATACATCCAGTCTTATATTAAAGGTTTTTATCAACAATGTAAAGTATTTTCTTGCAACCGCCAGATTTTCCGTATGCATCCGCATGCAGTCCGGTCCTTTTGCGCCTGCTGTCACCCGGCCGCAGAATTCCAGTATTGCCGCAGTCTCTGCCAGCCTGCAGTGCCGGGCTGCCGGTATCTGTCTGGACAGTTCTTCTTTGATTTCGCTGGAAAAAGACATCTGTTACCTCATAGTATCCACCGTTCAGTGAGCTTTTACAATGGCATCTTTTTCAATATCCCGATGCTCACACCGAACCACGTAATCGCCGTTTTCCTTCAGGAATTCCTGCAGTTGATTCGCCAGAGTGACCGATCGGTGCTTTCCTCCTGTGCATCCTACTGCTATCACCAGCTGGTTCTTTCCCTCCAGCACGTAATTTGGAATGAGAAACTGTATTATATCCACCAGTTTGTCCAGAAACTGATGTGCCGCTTCAAAGCCCATAACAAAATCCTGGACTTCTCTGTCATTTCCATTCAGCCGGCGCAGCTCCTCATAATAATATGGATTCGGAAGAAATCGCACATCAAAAACCAGATCTGCATCATTGGGAATTCCGAACTTAAACCCAAATGAGAGAACAGAGATAACCAGATTTTTAAACTGTCTGTTCTGTACAAATATCTTATCCAGCTCTACTTTCAATTCTCTTGTAAGAAGACTGCTGGTATCTATAATGTAGTCCGCCTGCTTTTTCAAGAATGTCAGGCGTTCCCGCTCCTTCTCAATCCCCTGGGCAATCCGCCCGTCTCCGGCCAGAGGATGGTTTCTCCTGGTTTCTTTATATCTTTTTATTAAAACACTGTCGCTTGCATCCAGAAACAGAATCTCGTAAGTGTAACCGGCTACCGCTAATTCTTCCAGGGAATGCTGCAGATCGCTCAAAGCCTGGCCGTTGCGCACATCTATGCCAAGAGCCACTTTGGAAATCTCGCTTGTTCCGGAATACACCAGCTCCAAAAACTTCCCCATCAGCGAAATTGGCAGATTATCTACACAAAAATATCCCGCATCCTCCAACATCCGAAGGGAAGTTCCCCTCCCTGCTCCCGACATGCCTGTTACGATTACGAAACGCACACTCTGCCTCCTGACTCCTGCCTAAAACACTGGTACTCTGTCCTCTTATGGATGTCCCAGCAATTTCACTTCCAGCTCCAGGTTCACGCCAAACTGCCTGTAAACCTCTTTCTGAACATGGGAAACCAAAGACATTACATCCCGTGCCGTAGCTCCACCCCGGTTGATCACAAAGCCGCAGTGCTTTTCTGACACTTGAGCGCCCCCTGTCTGATATCCCCGAAGACCTGCATCCATAATCAGCTTTCCTGCAAAATATCCCTCCGGCCTCTTGAAGGTACTTCCTGCACTGGGATATTCCAGAGGCTGTTTTCCTGTACGCGCTTCCTTCAATTCCTGCATCCGTGCCTCAATAGCTTCCCTATCACCTTTGTTAAGTTCCAGCACTGCCTCCAGCACAATGTCGTGTTCTCTGGCTATTCTGCTGGTCCGGTATCCCAGTTCCAGCTCTTCTTTGGAGTACCACTGCTGCACGCCATTCTCTTTCAGAACCAGTACCTTCTGCACTACATCTTTCATCTCTCCGCCATAGGCCCCTGCATTCATAACAAGACCGCCGCCTATTGTACCAGGTATCCCCGATGCAAACTCCAGCCCGGAAAGCCCTTTTTTTGCCGCCTGATGCGCTGCTTTTACAAGCAGTGCTCCGGACCTGGCGTATAATGTGGTCCCTTCTATCCGAATCTCATTCCAGTTCTGAAAAAGCTGAATCACAACACCCTTACAGCCCTCGTCTGCCGCCAGGACATTGCTTCCATTTCCCAAAATATAATATTCTTTCTGATACTCTCTGCAGGCGTCAATCACTGCGGACAACTGCTCAACGGTCCTGGGAATACAGAAATATTCTGCCGGTCCTCCGATTCGAAATGTAGTGTGGCTGCTCAGCGGCTCTTCTGTCAGAACCTGGCCCTCTTCCCTCTGAATCTCACACAGTCTTTGATAAAATTCCCGCTCCATGAACCCGCTCCTGCCTGTTACTCCTGCTTCATTCTTGCTTTTAGTATATGCGAAATTTTCGGAAAGTACAACCCCTTTCCATTTTTCCAGCAGGCTGCCCAAGGTCTGCGCTTGATAAATCGTTTTTTTCCGGCTATTTTTCGTTATTCTCCGCCCTTACAGACGTTTTTCCCGTATCTATGCCGTTTTTCCTGGGTGATTATGCCTCATGTGTTTCCTTCCCCTTCAGGTATTTTCTTAAATATTGGCCTGTATAAGAAATGGTCTGTTCTGCCACCTCTTCGGGTGTTCCCCTGGCTATCACTGTTCCGCCCCGGTCTCCTCCTTCCGGTCCCATATCAATAATATAGTCTGCTGTCTTAATTACATCCAGATTATGCTCGATCACCACAACGGTATTGCCCCCTTCTGCCAGACGCTGAAGGATCTCCGTCAGCTTATGAACATCTGCAAAATGCAGACCTGTTGTAGGTTCATCCAGAATATAAATGGTCCTGCCCGTACTGCGGCGGCTCAGCTCTGTGGCCAGCTTAATCCGCTGGGCCTCTCCGCCGGAAAGCGTTGTGGAAGGCTGCCCCAGCTTAATATAGGAAAGCCCTACATCATAAAGAGTCTCTATCTTCCTCTTAATCGAGGGCACATGTTCAAAGAAGCCCAAAGCCTCCTCTACCGTCATGTCCAAAACATCAAAAATACTCTTTCCCTTATATTTCACCTCCAGAGTCTCCCGGTTATACCTCTTTCCCTGGCATACTTCACAGGGCACATATACGTCGGGCAGGAAGTGCATTTCTATTTTAATGATTCCATCTCCGGCACAGGCTTCACAGCGGCCTCCCTTCACATTAAAACTGAACCGGCCTTTTTTATAGCCTTTGCTCTTGGCATCTGCCGTAGAGGCAAAAAGGTCCCGTATCTGATCGAAAACCCCGGTATAAGTAGCCGGATTGGACCGGGGCGTCCGTCCAATGGGAGACTGGTCGATGGCAATCACCTTATCCAGCTGTTCTATTCCCGTAACTCCTTTATGCCTGCCGGGAATCGTTCTGGCCCGGTTCAGCTTCTTCGCCAGTGTCTTATACAAAATCTCATTTACCAGTGAACTTTTCCCGGAGCCGGACACACCTGTCACACAGGTCATTACTCCCAAAGGAAAATCCACATCTATTTTTTTGAGATTATTTTCCTGGGCACCTTTTACTGAAATCCATCCTGCAGGACTGCGGCGTGTTTTGGGCACAGGGATCTGCAGTCTTCCGCTTAAATAGGCGCCGGTAATGGACTCCGGGCAGGCCATAATCTCCTCTGCGGTTCCCGCTGCTACCACTTTTCCTCCATGCTCGCCGGCTCCTGGTCCGATATCCACAATATAGTCCGCCGCATACATGGTATCCTCGTCATGTTCTACCACCACTAGTGTATTTCCCAAATCCCGCAGACGTTTAAGAGTAGCCAGAAGCTTGTCATTGTCTCTTTGATGAAGTCCAATGCTGGGCTCGTCCAGAATATAAGCCACTCCCACCAGGCCGGATCCGATCTGTGTGGCCAGACGGATCCGCTGGGCCTCTCCGCCGGAAAGGCTTCCCGTAGCTCTGGCCAAGGTAAGGTATTCCAATCCCACATCATTAAGAAAGCCGATGCGCGCCCGGATTTCCTTGAGAATCTGAGCTCCAATCAGCTCCTGGTGCGGAGTCAGCTTCAAATCCCATAGGAAATCACGAAGCTTTAAAAC
Source organism: uncultured Lachnospiraceae bacterium (assembly GCA_949740535.1). Classification (GTDB taxonomy): domain Bacteria; phylum Bacillota; class Clostridia; order Lachnospirales; family Lachnospiraceae; genus Laedolimicola. The sequence goes on along the minus strand of CATJHO010000119.1, from coordinate 2,953 downwards.
AGACATGGCTGTAAGTTCATAAATATTCTTATCTGCCACGGTTACTGCCAGGGATGTCTTTTTTAACCTCTGGCCTCCGCAGGTCTTGCAGGGAGTAATCCGCATAAAACTCTCATATTCCTGCCGCATAATCTCCGAACCGGTCTCCCGGTAACGGCGTTCTACATTTTTAATCAGTCCCTCAAAGGTAACATCATAGACACCTTCTCCCCGCTGTCCTTTATAGCGGACCTTCAGATTCTTTCCGCCCGTACCATGAATCAGGGCCTGCTGTACCTCTGGTTTCAGCTCCTCAAAAGGTGTATCCAGATCAAAATCATATTCCTCTGTCAGCGCCTTGAGAACCGCATACGTAAAACTGGAAGGATCCGTACAGGACTGCCATCCGGTCACTGCAATTGCCCCCTTTGCTATGCTGAGGGACTTGTCCGGTATCATCAGGTCCTCATCAAATTCCATTTTATAACCCAGACCAAAGCAGTCCGGACAGGCACCGAAGGGATTGTTGAAGGAAAAACTTCTGGGCTCTATCTCTTCCATACTGATCCCGCAGTCCGGGCAGGCATAACTGGAGCTGAAGGTCAACGTTTCTCCATCAACCACATCCACTACCAGCAGTCCCTCTGACAGATTCATAACCGTCTCAATGGAGTCGGTCAGGCGGCGCTCTATTCCCTCTTTCACAACGAGACGGTCCACCACAATCTCGATCAGGTGCTTCACGTTCTTGTCCAGTTTGATCTCTTCCGAAAGCTCATAGAGATTCCCGTCAATTTTCACTCGGACAAAACCGCTTTTTCTGGCCTGCTCCAATACCTTCACATGTTCTCCCTTGCGTCCTTTTACAACAGGCGCCAGAAGCTGAATCCGCGTGCGTTCCGGCAGGGCCATAATCTGATCCACCATTTGATCCACGCTCTGTTTTTTGATCTCTTTCCCGCACTTCGGGCAATGGGGAATTCCCACCCGTGCAAAAAGCAGACGGAAATAATCGTAGATCTCCGTCACTGTTCCTACCGTAGAACGCGGATTGCGGTTTGTTGATTTCTGATCAATTGAAATAGCCGGAGATAAACCCTCAATGCTTTCCACATCCGGCTTTTCCATCTGCCCCAGGAACTGTCGTGCATAGGAAGAAAGAGACTCCATATACCGGCGCTGTCCCTCTGCGTAGATGGTATCAAAAGCCAGTGAAGATTTCCCGGAACCGCTTAAGCCTGTCAGCACTACGAATTCCTCTCTGGGGATATCAATGCTCAAGTCCTGCAGATTATGCTCGTTTGCACCTCGAATGCGAATATAATTTTTCATACTGCTCCTCTTTCATTTTTTCATAATATTGTTCATTATGACTTTTCTTTGGTTTTCTGATACCCTGTTCCCAATCACAGGAAGATTCCAGCAGCCTGGCCGCTCATGTATCCGGTTTCTAACCCATATCCAAGTACCGTTTCCATAGCTGCAATTGTAGAAGAATATTCTTTTTGTAATCACATATCATGAACCTGCTTTTTCAGTTCTATCATACGATCACGCAGCTCTGCCGCCGTCTCGAAGTCCAGTTCCGCGGCTGCCTTCTTCATCTTCTTCTCCAAATCCGCTGTCAGCTTTTCCAGCTCTTTTCTGCTCATGGACTCCGGATCTTTCTCGAACTGCAGATCCTTCTGCGCAATTTCTTTAGAAATACTGATCAGATCCCGGACAGATTTTTGGATCGTCTGGGGCGTAATCCCATGCTCCTGATTATATTTTTCCTGAATCTCCCGGCGGCGGTCTGTCTCATCAATGGCCAGATGCATGGAATCTGTGATGGTGTCCGCATACATAATTACACGTCCTTCGGAATTCCGGGCGGCACGACCGATGGTCTGAATCAGCGATACCTCCGAGCGAAGGAAGCCCTCCTTGTCTGCATCCAGGATAGCAACCAGGGTAATCTCCGGAATGTCCAGTCCCTCACGCAGCAGGTTGATTCCCACCAGTACGTCGAAGACATCCAGGCGCATATCCCGGATAATCTGGGTGCGCTCCAGAGTGTCGATATCGGAGTGAAGGTATTTCACACGGATACCCAGCTCGCGCATATAATCGGTTAAGTCCTCCGCCATCCGTTTTGTCAGTGTAGTAATCAGTATCTTATGCCCGGCAGCCGTCTCCTTATTTACTTCACTTATCAGATCGTCTATCTGTCCCTCCACGGGCCGCACCTCTACCTTGGGATCCAAAAGTCCCGTGGGGCGGATAATCTGCTCCGCGCGGAGAAACTCGTGGTCCTCCTCATAGATTCCGGGAGTGGCGGACACAAAGAGCATTTGATCTATTTTACTTTCAAACTCTCCGAAATTCAAGGGCCGGTTGTCCTTGGCTGAAGGCAGGCGGAAGCCGTAGTCCACCAAAGCTGATTTTCTGGACTGGTCTCCTGCGTGCATACCCCGAATCTGAGGAATGGTCTTGTGGGACTCATCAATGATGATCAAATAATCATCGGGAAAATAGTCTATCAGTGTGCTTGGGGGCACGCCCGGCTCCAGACCTGACAGATGCCGGGAATAGTTTTCTATGCCAGAACAAAAGCCGGTTTCTTTGAGCATCTCGATGTCAAAGTTGGTTCGCTCGGAGATTCGCTGTGCCTCTAGGAGCTTGTCCTCTCCCTTGAAGTAGCGGATGCGTTCTTCAAGCTCTTCCTCTATATCCTTGGCGGCTCTGCGGATCTGCTCTGCCGGCACCACATAATGAGAGGCCGGGAAAATCGCCACATGTTCACGTGAGCCTTTGATCTCTCCGGTCAGTACATCAATCTCGGAGATGCGGTCAATCTCGTCCCCGAAAAATTCTACACGGAAGGCGGTCTCCATCTCACTGGCCGGTATAATCTCCAGAACGTCCCCTCTTACCCGGAAGGTTCCACGTTTGAAATCCATGTCGTTCCGGTCATACTGAATGTCTACCAGCT
>CATJHO010000118.1 GCA_949740535.1 uncultured Lachnospiraceae bacterium | reverse complement strand
TTTATTTCATTACCTTCTCCATCAGTGAGGTATAACTGTCCACAACATCATAGACGACATTACCGTTGGAGACAGCCTTAAAGTGCTCTCTCGCACAATGGATCTTTGATTCTTCAATCAGCCTCAGCTGCATCGAATTCATAGATCCCTTTGTCTCTGCCACAAAGTAAATATGCTTCACTCTGCCTTCATAGAAAGCAATCGCCCAGTCCGGATTATAATGTCCGACCGGAGTGGAGATATAGAATCCATCTGGCAGCTTCACATATACTGCAACATCTGTATTCGTATCCAGATCAGCTGCAAAGCCGCGCTCATTCGCAGAATCATATACAATGTGATCATACAAGTGCTTCTTTGCCTTCATGGCATTGACACCCAGCCTGCCCTTGATCGTCGGAGCAGTAAAGATATCCGTCCCATACTGCTCATCCAGAACATCATATGTAATATGTTCAATGATTACTGCCGCCTTCTGATCATTGATCAGCTGAGCAGCTTTGGATATGAACTCTTCCGGATTATCTTTAAACTGATCGAATACAAACGGCTGTATCCCCTGAAGAATGGCAATAACAGCTTTACGTGTCAAGCCTGTTTCATCTACCAGCTTACCTATCAGATCATATTTTACACTGGAATTGGCGGCCACAGAGACACCGTAGCTTCCAGATTCTTCCTTTGCAAATGATGCACCTGCTGACAGCTCTTCCTTTGATTGGATAGACTCCATTGCACCGGTTTCTACTCGGAAATAAATCTTTGCCACCCGAAGTTTTGCATCCAGGGAAGCAATGGATTTTTCAATCAGTTCATCCGTATCGAAATCCACCACATATACGGACTTCGCATTGATTTTTGACCACAAAGCCTTAAACTCTTTACTGTTCAGCTTTTCATCATCAACCTGGAGCTCCACATTATTACCGCGTGCATTCTCCGGCTGCATAGCTTTACTGTCATAAACCGAATCAATAATCTCAATTACACCAGCAGCAAAATCCTGTGCCTCTTCCGCAATCTTTATCCCGCTGTCTGCCTTGTCCTCATAATATTTATCCGTCAGTTCTCCCAGCTTATTGATATATCCGTTGACAATCAAATCAAAGTAAATGGCAGATGCCACATCACCTGTAATGATCACCTCATTGCCATGGTTATCCTTAACCACGTGATCCACAAACAGCTCTCTGGCAACAGCCCTCGGTCTATCTGCAACAGCCTCAGCCAGCTCAGTCTGAAGCGCTTTTGCAAATGAATCATAGCTTTCACTTGCAATAACGGTAAGCACATTGACATTATGAACATCATTGCCAAGTGCATTGATATCCATACGTTCCCCATTCTGATTTACACAAAGCCTAAGCCCGCGCCCTACTTCCTGACGCTTACGAACATCACTACTGCTCTGCTTCAATGTACAAATCTGGAATACATTCGGATTATCCCATCCTTCTCTTAACGCAGAGTGTGAGAAGATGAACCGCACCGGAGACTTTTTAGGATCACGATCCAGAAGCAGTTCTTTATTTTTCATAATCAACTCATACGCACTGACATCATCGGAAGTCGTTTCTTTTCTTCCGACCTTAGAGTTGATCATCTTTCCCTTTCCGTCTATAGAGAAGTATCCTGCATGAGTCTTCCCTGCCGGAATCGATTGCAGATACTTGATATAATCATCCTCACCAGGAGAACGATGCATATTGTTCAAAATATCCTCATACTCTTCTTCAAACATAACGGCATATCTGCCGTTCACAGGTTGATTTGCAGCATCATATTCACGGTAATTTGCCACCTCATCGATGAAGAACAGAGATAAAACTTTTATGCCTTTATAGAAAAGCCGGCGTTCCCTCTGCAGATGAGAAAGAATGGTTTCTCTAATCTGAATTCTGCGGAGCTGATCTTCATCAACTGCTCCCCTCACATCGCCGGCATAAATCTTGATACCATTGATAAATTCTACAGAATCATCACGCCCGTCAATACGGCTCACAACAAAGCCGTTTTTATATTCTTCAAGACCGTTGGAATAATCATAGAGGTTATCCTGTTCCTTCACGATCCTGCTCTTTTTCCTGGTAATACCTCCGGCCATCTTCACCTCAAACTGAAGTACAGCCGTTGGATTCCCCTTAGACAGGTTGATACTTTCCAAATACAGATAACTATCGGTCGATGTACTGCCTGTTTCTGTAATGCCTTTAACGGCGATCTTCTTAACAAGCCGTTTATTATAAGCTTCCATCGCATCCAGACGATAGACCATGTTATAGATACTGTCACTCTTGTGCGTAGCAGAATAACGCAGCGTAATCATCGGATTAAACTGCTTCAGGTTTTCTTTCGTCTGCTTACCTTCCACCGACTGCGGTTCATCAATGATCAGGATAGGATTTGTTTTCGCAATAATATCAATCGGTCTCCGCGAACGGAATTCATCCAGCTTCATATATATTCTTCTGGCGTCTTTGCCTTTAGCATTAAACGCCTGAGAATTGATGATCATAACATTGATGGAGCTGTCCGAAGCAAAACGGTCAATCTCTGTCAACTGGGTTGAGTTGTAAATAAAGAACCGTATCTTCTTTCCATACTCTTCTGCAAAATGTTCCTGGGTCATTTCAAAAGACTTATAAACACCTTCACGGACAGCAATACTCGGCACAACTATGATAAACTTGCTCCATCCATAAGCCTTGTTGAGCTCATACATCGTTTTGATATAAGTATAGGTCTTACCAACCCCTGTCTCCATCTCGATTGTCAGATTATAACCGCTGCTCCTGCCCTCCAGCTTACTGGAAGGCGCAATTTGATTTGCCCGCTGAATCTTCTGCAGATGCTCCAGAATCAAGGGATCATTCAATTCCGGAACGATTCTCTGGTTACTCCATCCGGTAAAATCAGCATCATCGGTAAGACTTTGTTGGATAAAGCCGGAGCCCCTGTCCATCATATAGGTCGGAGTCAGATACGGCTGCCCTGCAAATACATCGACAACAGCCTTAGCTGCGTCAGCCTGGAATTTTTGATGTCTGTATTGTATTCTCATGCGTCTGTCCCCTTAGATAACTTTTACCCTTGTATCTGGCGCAAGCATCTTAAAGATTTCGCCCATATTGATTTTCGACGTGTCTGCACTGAAACTGCTGTCACGGAACACGGCACGGAGCGGCTGACGCTTTGCGATTTCTTTTATAACAAAATCAGGAATATTCTCATCAAAGCAGGCAATCAGGTCTCCATCATTGTATGTATGAACTTTGCATCCCTCAATATTCTCAGACTTATAAGGCATCGAAAGCGGAAGCCCCCACTCCAGAAGACATCCGAAGAGAAGATCTAAATCATTACGATCGCTCTTGACGTTGGATTCCAGCATAGTAAGAAGTCCCTGTGTATAATCACCCGCAGCATAATAAACATCATTCATGTTTGATTCATCTACTTTGAACACTCTAAATCCAGTATCAATCGTCTTCCCCTTTAATGCAGCTGCAATCTGTTCACCGGCTTTTCTGATACGCTCTTTCCCCACCTCGCAAATATTATTGTAGCCATTCTCACGTACTTCGCTTCCTTCAGCTGTCTCTTCTGGCAACTGAATCAAAATGAATTTTCTATTTCCACCATCTTCTGCATTCAACTGCATAACCGCCTGTGCGGTTGAGGCGCTGCCAGAAAAGAAGTCTAAAACAATGGCTTCCTTATCTTTTCTTACCGTCGTTAATAAAAGCTGTTTAATAAGTCCTGACGGCTTAGGGAAATCAAAGGGTCTGAACCCAAACAGCCCTCTTAATTCTGCCGTTCCCTGTGCCGTATTGCACTGATCGGAAGTAATCAGATTTCTAAAAGGAATCGTTCTCTCTACCGGGTTCCCTTCGTTATCAATATTCGCGTACCTCTTGTTATAAACATTCCACTGTCCATTCGTTTTCTTAAATTCTATAAACCCGTTTTCAATTCCCCATTGGACTTTTGTCTTACTCCAGAGATAATTCCATCCCTCAGTAGATTTTTCAGTTCCGCCGCCAGGAAATCTTAAGCTGCCATCCGGCATTTCTATACCATAATTCAATGCCTCAGAGTAATGGCCCGCGACCCTGCGCCTGTCTAATTTATCAAGAGCATACTTCCCTCTCCTGGCTTCGTATTCATCTGACAGCGAATAGCTGCCTCCATCTGAAAGCATTCCATCAAAAGTGAATTCACTTCGCTTTTTTGTGTAGATTAGTATGTTTTCCGTAACAGTAACAATATCCGTTCCCGTATTAGAACCTGCGGTTGACTGCCATATCATGTTGGCAGCGAAATTACCAGATCCGAATATTTCATCACATATCTTTTTAAGATTATCTAGTTCGTTGTCATCTATTGAGATAAAGATCACTCCATCATCTCTCAGAAGATTTCTTGCCAGCATAAGGCGCGGGTATATCATACTGCACCAATCTGAATGGAATCTGCCATTGCTGTCAGTATTTCTGAACAAATGATTCCCTTCTTCATCAATGGCCCCGCTTTCTTCCTCATATTCATTGACTGACATATGAAAGTTGTCTCTATAAACAAAATCACTTCCTGTGTTATACGGTGGATCAATATATATGAATTTAACCCGTTTAAGATAACTTTCCTGTAATAATTTAAGGGCTGTCAGATTATCGCCTTCTATATACACATTTTCAGTTGTTTCCCAATTAACGCTGTCGTCTACAGCAGGACGCAAAGTTTTTCTTATCGGCCTATTTGCTTCTATAACTGCTTTCTTCTTTCCGACCCATGTAAACTCATATATCTCGTTACCATCCAGTTCCTGCCCGCTAAGCATTTGTTTAAGCAGATCAAAATTCACTGACTTTACAGTTTCTCCATTTCCATCTACAGCCTCACTGATGCAATTTGGAAAGAGCTCACATATAGCTTCAACATTGCGTTTTACTGTATTTGCGGTCTCCATTTTCATTTTATCCATTCGTTTGCATCTCCTTTATTTTTCTAAGGTACTCGACAAGATAATCCAATTCTCTTACGCACCTATCTGTTGTTTCGATTTCAACATACCGCTCCAGGCGCCCTCTTATATATGGAGTAACAACTTTAAACTGATACGCACGAAATCTTTGTTTGAATTCCTGATCAACATGAATAACCCGCCACAAATCAACAGACATACAATGATGTGCCAAAAAAACATCATGATTACTATTTCTAATTGCATTATTGAGTTTGTCAGGCCTAAACCACAAAGGCGCTGAAGGCTGTACCGTCATAACTAACGGACCAGTTACTTCAATGTAAACATTGGTTCCTTCTATAAGAAAATCCGCGTTTCCCTTCTGATAACCATTCCTTTCAGCACTTCCCAATATATACGCTGTTGAGCCAGCTCCCAATCCAGATTCAGAGCACTTTACACCTGCCATTTTTTCTAAGCGGGCCATTAACCTTTTTTCTCTTTTTGAGGCTTTATCCCATGTATTTTGATAGGCATCCTTCCAATAATTTTCATCCATACTGTTATAAATCCTCCTGTTTTTTCTTTCGTTTCTTCAACTTGATATTCAGCCGCACCTGCTTTATACGCTGTCTCTGCAAGCATTTGATTCCATTGCTTAATATCACCACGCACAACAAGCCTGCGATTATCCTCACTTAACTCATTAAAATGGTCTGCTGCCTCTTGACGATACGTCTGAATCGCAAAATATGTCTGTCCTAATGCAATCACTTCTTTTTGTGGATCACCATTCTGAACAATCAAATAACAAGCATATCTGGACAGTTCATAATCCTTTACAGGCTTGTTTGTTACCGTCACATTCATTACTACAAATCTATCATTTAATCCTGTATTTTTTCGAAACAATGGTTACAAATTTTTATTCAAAAGTTTCTTCTGATATTGCTTGGCACAATTCAGTACCCTTCTTCTCACATCTTCCTTGGTGAATTTCATAACTTTGCTTGTAATCCTCCATAAATTTAAAGAGAGAGAGCAATAACACCACTGTGCTATATACTCTCTCTTTGTGGCTAATTTTAGTGTTGTCTGCCAACGACCAACTGAGTGCTGGTAAATATATCGGA
>CATJHO010000117.1 GCA_949740535.1 uncultured Lachnospiraceae bacterium | reverse complement strand
AGGCTGTGAGGATGAGGTAAAGGGTGTGTACCCGGATGTAAACCGCATGGTAGAGCAGGCAACCCAGGGAGCTCTTTCCAAGGTTACGCTGTACTCCATTATGGAAGATCCCATGACTTCCTGCGGCTGCTTTGAGTGTATCTGCGGCATTGAGCCGTTCTCCAACGGTGTAATCATTGCAAACCGTGAGTATGCAGGCATGACGCCTCTGGGAATGACCTTCGGCGAGCTTGCTTCCATGACGGGCGGCGGCGTGCAGACGCCCGGATTTATGGGACACGGCAGACACTTTATCGCTTCCAAGAAGTTTATGAGCGCAGAGGGCGGCTTTGAGCGCATTGTATGGATGCCCAAGGAGCTGAAGGACGATGTGGCCGAGCGGCTGAATAAGTCTGCCAAGGAGAAGTACGGCATTGACAACTTCTGTGATATGGTTGCGGATGAGACCATTGCTACGGATGAGGAAACCTTGATGGCATTCCTGACTGAGAAGAGCCATCCGGTACTGGGTCTGGATCCGATTATGTAAGAAATGCTGTTCTGCCTGGTAAATCATAATGGATAAATGAAGATTCCCCCGTTTACAGTTTGAAAGACTGTGGACGGGGGATTTTTAATAAATCGTTTGAATGGGTGGAAAAGGGATGGTATAATTTAGAAAACACACGGATACGCGCAGACGGCAGGAAGCCCATCTGTCTGCGGCAGGGTCTGTTTATGAAGGATACCCTCTCTTGACAAGGGCATAAATAAGATATCAGTGAAAAGCGGGTGGGAGAGCGTGAAATTAAAAAAAATCCAGCAGGATTTTTCCATATGTATGATTGCAGATGTATCAGAGCTTGATCTGACAAAGCAATTCTGTTTTGTGGGAAAGACCGACGAGGAGCTTTCTTTGGTATGTGCTGAGGAGGATGTGCCGGAGCATACGTTGCGAAGGGAAGATGGGTGGAAGGCTTTTCGGATTGAAGGAGAGCTTGATTTCTCCCTGATAGGGATTCTGGCAGGGATTTCTGTCCTGCTTGCAGAACAAAAAATTGGGATATTTGTGGTTTCTACTTACCGCACGGATTATGTGCTGGTGAAGAAGGAACAGTATCAGCAGGCGCTTGAAACCCTTGCCGGGGCCGGGTATGAGGTAGTCTGAGAGGCACACAGGAAAAAAAGTGAGGTTTTGGGGCATGCAGATAAAAAATTATTATATAGAAGCCGGGGAGGGTTTTCCTCTGATTCTGCTTCATGGAAACGGAGAAGATCACACATATTTTACACATCAGATTTCATATTTTTCAAAAAATCACAGGGTTCTGGCTCTGGATACCAGGGGGCATGGGAAAACACCCAGGGGCACTGCCCCTTTTACGATAAGGCAGTTTGCGGAGGACTTGAAGAGATTTTTGGATGACCGGAATATCCAACAGGCAGATATTCTGGGATTTTCCGATGGCGGAAATATTGCTATGGTATTCGCTGTGAAGTATCCAAAGCGTGTCCGGAATCTGATTTTAAATGGGGCGAATCTGGATGCCAAGGGAGTAAAGCCGGCCGTGCAGATTCCGATTGAGCTGGGGTATCGGCTTGCCAGTCTTTTTGCGGCAAAGAGTCCCAAGGCCAGGCTTCATGCGGAACTGCTGGGCCTGATGGTTCATGATCCCAATATAAAGCCGGGGGAACTTAGGAACATTCAGGCAAGGACCTTGGTGGCTGCAGGCACGAAAGATATGATTAAGCAGTCTCATACGGAACTGATTGCCCGCAGTATTTTGGGAGCGGAGCTTATTTTTCTGCCTGGGGATCATTTTACGGCAAATAAGAATCCTGGGGCGTTTAATGAGGCTGTGGGGAGATTCCTGGGAAGTGGAACCACGAAAAGTAACCAGAATGTTTGATGCCCTGCCAGCTTGCTGCAGGGCGGCTTAAAAAAGAAAAGGAACAAAATACAATGCTCACAAAAATCCTGGTAGATAATTTAACCAAAAGCACCCTCTCCCCAGAATGGGGCCTGTCCTTTTACATCGAATATCAGGGACAAAAGATCCTGCTGGACACAGGGGCTTCCGGCCGGTTCCTCCGCAACGCAGAGGCTATGGGCCTGGATCTGAAGGAAGCAGACTGCGGGGTGCTGTCGCATGCACATTACGACCACGCAGACGGAATGGGAGACTTCTTTGAGCGCAATCAAAAGGCAGTTTTTTATCTCCGGGCAGGGACAAAGGAAAACTGTTATGGAAAAAGATGGTGTTTTCATAAATATATTGGCATTCACCGTGGATTTTTACGTAAATACAGCGATCGAATCGTATATATATCAGGAGATAAGGAGATTCTGCCAGGCGTAACACTGGTACCCCACAGAACGCCGGGGCTGGAAGAGACCGCCAGGCGTGTGAATCTGTACATAAAGGAAAATGGCAGACTGCGTCCGGATTCGTTTGCCCATGAGCAGAGCCTGGTATTCGACACAGATCGGGGACTTGTAATTTTCAGCAGCTGCTCCCACGGCGGCGCAGACAACATTATCCGGGAGATTGAGACTGTATTTCCGGGAAAACAGCTGTATGCCATGCTGGGCGGTTTCCACCTTTACAAATCCACAGAGGAAGAAGTGCGGGCTCTGGCAGAGCGTATTCGAAAAACCGGGATTCAGAAAATCTACACAGGACACTGTACAGGGGAGCGTGCATTTTCTCTGCTGAAAGAAGAGCTGGGCAGCTGTGCAGAACAGATATATACAGGTATGGAAATTCAACTTTGATTCCGAACAAAGCAGGTCCTTAAACGGGCAGAAAAAAAGAAAGCTGGCTTAGAGTACGGAATATACAACCAGGAGGGAAAAAAGATGTTATCATTTGAGAGCGATTACGTAAAAAGTGCAGTGAAGGAGATTCTGGAACGCCTTATGGAACACAGGGAGGAACAGATGCCGGGCTATGGACAGGATTCCTGCTGTGAACAGGCGAAGGAGAAAATAAGGGCAGCCTGCCAGTGCCCGGAGGCGGAGATCTTCTTTCTGACAGGCGGAACACAGACCAATATGGTCTCCATTGATGCCCTGTTAAAGCCATACGAAGGCGTTGTGGCGGCTCAGACAGGACATGTGAGCACCCATGAGGCAGGAGCCATCGAGTTTCATGGTCATAAAGTGCTGGAGCTTCCGGAGCACGAGGGAAAGATTCACAGAGAAGATCTGCAGGCGCTTCTGGAGAGATTCTGGCAGGATGTAAATTACGAACATATGGTATTTCCGGGCATGGTGTATATTTCCCATCCCACCGAATATGGAACCCTCTACACCAGGGAAGAACTGGAGGGTCTTTCTAAGCTTTGCCAAAGCTATGGGATTCCCCTTTACCTGGATGGCGCCCGTCTGGGCTATGGGCTGATGAGCAAAGACACAGATGTGACTCTTCCGGTGATTGCCCGGTGCTGTGACGCCTTTTACATCGGCGGAACGAAGGTGGGGGCATTGTTTGGAGAAGCCCTGGTATTTACGAAAAATAATATGCCCAGGCATTTCCTGACCATTGCCAAACAGCACGGCGCGCTTCTGGCCAAGGGCTGGCTTCTGGGGCTTCAGTTTGACACGCTGTTTACGGATGATCTGTATTTTGCCATCAGCCGTCATGCCATAGAGATGGCAGAGCTTCTGCAAAGAGGGCTGAAAGAGAAAGGGTATACCCTTTACCGGGAGTCCCCGACCAATCAGCAGTTTGTTCTTCTGGAAAATGAAAAATACGAGGAGCTGAAGAAGGAGGCTGCCATGGGATTCTGGGAAAAACCGGATAAAGAGCATACGGTCGTCCGTCTGGCTGTCAGCTGGGCTACGAAAGCGGAAGAGGTACAGGCGTTTTTGGATCTGCTGTAACCTGGACGGGCAGGGAGCTGAAGGAACAGTATCTGACCGGCCTGCCAGATTAGCTGTGAGAGGTATCTGCTTTTCCTGCAGATCCCAGGATAGAAGCCAGAAAGCCCAGGGTACACAGAACACTTCCCCGGAACATTTTGCCGGATATGGTCTGCTGGTTTAGAAGATCTATCAGGAATCCGGAAAATATCTGTCCCAGAAAAGACAGAAGTGTAAGCCGGAAAGCAGAAATCCGGGGAACGGTGATGTTATACAGGAGAACGACAAGGACGCCAAGCATACCGCCGCAAAGCATCCAGGGCGCCGGCGGGGCACTGGATGTACCCGGAAAATCCGTGAGAAGGATCCATAACAAAAGGCAGCAGTCCGAAGCGGTCAATGAGGGCCGAAGTGATGCTCTGCCCTAAGAGGCCCAGGGCAGTAATGCTTGTCATATGAATCCGGCTGAATGCGAAGTTGTTGAATAACGTGGTGAGGACGCCGATGACTCCGTCCAGACAGACCCACAAAGGAACAGGATGTTTTTTGAAAACAGGCTGGCGTTTCCAGAAACCTTTTAAAATACGATCTGAATATAAAAGAGCTTGTAAACTGCCGGGTCCATACCTATGAGGCTGGTGAATGTATTTTACAGCAGGGGCTGGCTGTGGATGCGCTGTTTGTCATTCTGGAAGGGACGGCGCGGGTATGCATCAGCGCGGAAAATGGAAGAAGCCTGATTCTGTGCAGCTATGTGTCCAGTGGAATTTTGGGAGACATTGAACTGATGCTGGATGAAAAGACAGCAGCGACAACCGTCATTGCTGTATCGGAATTTTCCTGCATT
>CATJHO010000116.1 GCA_949740535.1 uncultured Lachnospiraceae bacterium | reverse complement strand
GGCGGCATTGAGTACGAGGATGAATTTTACACACAGTTACTTGACAAGATGGTGATTAACGACAGAGAGAACATAGATGTATATCTGAATTTACTTCCCTTTAAATGGAGCTATACGGTTGCGGGCAGCATAAACTGTTCACAGGGCGGACAGTTAAAAAAAGCGTTAGCCTCTGAAAACGCCCTGCAAGCACGGCGGAACATTTCAGAGGCTTCACTACCGATATCTGTAAGCAGTGCCATACACTCCTTGTAAGGCATGGTGTAGCGCTGGGACAGATAGCGCATGGATGCTCCGAGTTCACCGTTTGGTCCACCACAGCCCGAAAAGTTATAATTTGCGGAAAACGCAGTAAATATCAAGGGTTTTGGAGGTTTTGCTGTAAACAATCCGATCACAGACAGAGCGGATAGAACGGGATTTTACTTCCTTTTGAGCATCCGAGCACAGAATGTCTACGACGCCGCGGATTCTAATCAGCATCTCTTCCTGGTGCCTGTCAGCGTCCGGTTTTGGCAGTTTTGCTTCGATTGTCTGAAGCTGTTCTGCCAGCCGGTTCTGTTCTGCCTGAATCAATGTTTTATTCTGACGGTATTCTTCCAGCGTATCGATGCCGTCCTGATAGGCAGCCTTAATACGTTTTTCTTTTTCCTTCAGCCTTTCCATGGATTCCAATAAAACAGCCTGCTCTTTGTGAGTTTGTTCCGGGAATGCGGGTTCTTCCTGATATTCTACGGAACCGGACTGGATATTTTCAGAGAGGGTATGAATGACAGCCTGCTCCAGAAGCTTAGCGGAAATGTAGTGGGAAACATTACACTTTCCCTTTCCGTAGGAAATGCATTGAAAACCGCCGGCAGCCGGACTGTAGGTCATAGAGGAGCCGCAGGAAGAGCATTTAACCAGGTTTCCCAGCCAATGGCCATAAGACTCGGAAGCTCTTGCTTTTGGCTGGCGGTACTGGCGGGCAATCTCGGCCTGAACCTGGTCAAAATACTCCTCGGAAATAATAGGGGGAATATGGGCTCCCTGGGTGAGTATCATGTCAGGGCTGGAAGCATCCGGGCTGCGCAGGGCGTTACGGCCGACGTTCCAGCGGGCATATCCTTTATAGACAGGGTTCTGCAGCAGGTACTTGACGGTCCGGTTTTCCCAGAAACCGCCGCGATGCGTGCGGATCCCCCGGCTGTTGAGATAAGCCGCAAGCCTGGAAAAAGCAAAATGTTCCTCTGTGAACTTACGGAAAATTGTTTTGACAATCTCGGCCTCATCCGGAACGATTTCAAGACCATCCGGTACATTCCGGTATCCGAAGGGGGCGATCGACTGGTAACGGCCCCGCCGGGCATTTTCAGTCATGCCGCGTTTTACCTCTCCGGAGAGACGGATGGAATAGTATTCGTCCATCCATTCGATGATGCGTTCAATCAAACTTCCAAAAGGACCGTCTGCCAAAGGCTCTGACACGCTCAGAACTTCGACGCCGGCCTTTTTAAGCAGAGACTTATAGACAATAGATTCCTCCTGGTTACGGGCAAACCGGGAAAACTTCCAGACGAGAAGTACATCTGCCGGATGCTCCTTGGATTTTGCGCGGGCGATCATTTCCTGGAAGGCAGGACGTTTTTCGGCTTTCCGGCCGGAGATGCCGGAATCTGTGTAAATATATTCAAGGACAATATTATTTGCTTTTGCATAGTCGCGCAGAATGCGTTCCTGTGAATCCGGTGATAATTCTTCCTGATCGTGTGTGCTTACCCGGATGTATCCGAATCCGGAACGAAGCTTCGTGGATTGCGTCATAGTATCATCTCCCTGTACATGTGTATGCCTGGTGAAAAGCATTATTGACGCTTATGTCTGAAAAAATGGGTATAAAAATAACAGCCTGCAAAAAACATGTATTCCGCAGGCTGTTGGCTGTCCGGAGATGATACTACATATGAAAAGCTATGTTTTATGGCGGATTTATTACAGATATGCAGCTGTAAAGATGTACAATCAGTAATTCATAAGATTTATCAGAAAGGGGTGAGCTGAGATGGGAAAAATCATAGGCCGCTTGTTTATACGGGCAGAGGATGAGACGGAATACCGGCCTTGGAGCGAACTGACGGAAGAGGAAGTGGAGGAGATCAGCGAGTGTCTGAACCGTGAGGCGGCTCACGCTGGAGATTTCCGTGAAGTAGCATAGGCCGCATAAAGCGGCCGGAAAGGACAAGTCATGGAAAAGCAATTTAATTTAGGAAGGTACTGTAATGCCGCATATTAAAAATACATACTGGTATAAAAATATTGTGGAGGCATAAAGGAAATGTACATTAACACAGATATTGTCATAATGGCCGCAAGCGTAATATCTGCGTTGGCGGCCATTTTTTCGGCTGTTTTTGCTGTATACCGCTGGTATTTGTGCCAGAATCATCAGGAGGAGGAAATCGAAAATATGAAAGCAGAACAGTGTCTGCTTACATATAGTATATTAGCCTGCTTGAAGGGATTGCAGGAACAGGGGGTAATGGTCCAGTAACAAAGGCTTTTAAAAATCGAAAAACATATGAACAAACAGAAGCATGATCAGAAAGGCTAGAAAAATCAGGAGGAATTGAAGAAAATGAACATGGAGATTTTAATGCAGTATGCAGCGTATGCTTTATCAGCGATTGGAGTGCTGGCTTTTATTGTGGCAGCAGTTGTACAGGTAATAAAAGAACTGCCTTGGTTACAGCGGCTCCCAACCAGTGTGGTAGCTTTGGCAGCGTCGCTGATTTTGTGCCCGCTGGCCATGATGGTTGCCTGTCAGTACTTTAAAGTTGTAATTACTTGGTACTATGTATTTGCATCCTTTATTGCCGCATTTATTGTGTATTTGGTGGCAACCGGCGGCTGGGAACGGATTGCGGGCATCTGGGAGCGGACGAAATATAAGAAAGGGGAATTGAAATGATATAGCTTACAAGGATGAAAGGCATCTATGATGAGCGGAAATCTGAACGGTTCATGCATTAGATGTATGACAGTAAATAGTTTATCCTCATAAAGGGAGAATGTTTTTGAACCGGTGGAAAAACCGGAGAAAGGAAGGAATTTATATGATTGGAATTAACGCAGGGCATACAAAGAGCGGTGCCGGATTTGGCGCAGTAGGAATTATCAAGGAATCAGAGCATACCCGGAAGGTGGCGGATGCTCTGAAGCGGTATCTGGAAGCATCCGGAGTGCAGGTAAAGGAGTGTACCGTGGATGCGGCGGAATCTCAGAACGCTTATTTGTCCAAAGTGGTGAGTATGGCCAACAGTCAGGAACTGGAGTGGTTTGTCAGCATCCACTTTAATGCTGGCGGCGGCCGAGGAGTGGAAGTCTATACGTATCAGGGACGCCAGTATGAGGATGCAGTTATGGTCTGCCGGAATATTGCTGCTCTGGGATTTGAAAACCGCGGGGTAAAAGCCGGGACCGGCCTGTATGTTATCCGCAAGACCAAGGCCAGGAGTATGCTCATTGAAGTCTGCTTTGTGGACACGCAGGACGCAAATGAGTATCTGGCTCTTGGGGAGGATAAGATCGGCCAGGCCATTGCGGCGGCCCTTGTACCTTACGCTGCGCCGGCAGATCCTGTAGTGCCCGTACAGCCGCCTGGCCAGCCGGAAAAACAGAAATTTGTCCGGGTTATTGTACCGGAGCTTAATGTCCATAATGCACCTTCCTGGGCGGCCAAGACCATTTGCGGCACAGTGCGGATCCGCGAAGTGTTTACTGTCAAAGAGACCCTGACAGTCGGCTCAACCCCGATGCACAGGCTTGAGAGCGGGCTGTACATTACGGCACATCCGAAATACGTGGAAACATACGAAAAATAAGTAAGGGTAAGAAAAAGAGCGGTGGTTATTTGTGAACTGCCAGATAAGGAAGTGTTTATGCAGGGTACGGTGTAACTCAGTAAAACGGGCTGCACCGTTTCCTTTTGTCTTTATGCGGCAAAGCACAAGTCCTGCGGATTTTCCTATATTTTCTCCAACATAGCATTGTCCGGCTTATAAGTGTTTGTCAATACTTCTGCAAATATTTTTTGTATATTTTTTCGGTGAGTGGGAATAATATTGAGTTTCTAAAAAATTGGAATATAATTGGCATCGCAATTACTTTTTCAGAAATAGTTTAAACCTATTACTTTTTGGAGTATGGTCCACCATACTGCGTTATAATAGCCTTCGCCAATTTTGCATTCGTCTCTTTAATATTAATCGGATATTCCAACCGCTTTTCATAATTAAACATATCTGAACATTTCCCTCCTTTCTATTGCCATGGCCATGGCTGATTTACCCAGTCCCAGTATGTGTCGCAGTGATGGGCGTGGGCAAGGGTGAGCGGGCCGTAGGTTTTCGAATATTCTGCCAGCGCCTCATTATAAAGATGCACGTGCTCTTTAAAATACGCAATGGCTTCCGTATCGCATGGATGCGTATCCAGATAGAGGGCACTGTCCACGCAGGCAAATTTGGTGAGCGAAATCCAGCGCAGAAGCTGTTCCCGGTTCATCTCACTGCAAGGGCAGGAAGGTCCTGCAGGACGGCGGGGCGGACGTCCCTGAGACTGCTGGTTACAGGGCTGAGACGGCCTGGGCGGCGTCTGGCCGCAGGGTTGAGACGGCCTGGGCTGGGGCTGGCTGCAGGATGGAGGCGGGCAGGGCGGTGTCTGGCCGCAGGATGTTGAGGGCCTGGGTTTAGGCTGGCTGCAGGGCTGAGACGGCCTGGACTGGGGCTGGCTGCAGGGTGCCGAAGGTCTGGGCTGGGGCTGAACGCAGGAGGTCTGGCCTCTTCCCTGATTACAGGAATTTCCTCTTTGAAACTGTCCAAAATTTCCGTGGTTCATCATCTGCATGCACCTCGCTTTCCAAGGAATGGTTTATCAAGCTCCGGGAAAATGGTTCCGGTCTGCATTGCTTTATCCAAATGATAGGTCTGGTTCCAATGCTGCCACGGCACATAGGCAATCGCCAGAGGCATCCCAAAGAGGGGATCTTTGGGGCAGCTTCCGGGCATCGGCCTTTGCATGGAGTGCATATTACAGTCTGCCATAAGAGGCTCCTTTCATATTTTATCTCCATTTATCTTATGTAGGGGAGAAAAATGCGTGAAAAAGGAAGGCGCGAAAGCATCAAGGACGGATGCCGCGCCTTCCTCGATTGTGAAATTGTCATGGTTCCCGGTTCCCAAAGCTTTTGCAGACAGGAACGGGGGACTGTTAATCAGAATATAGAAAATAAAATACAATAAGTGAAAGAAACTGGGCAACGGTAGGCTGCTTCTGAAGGCATTCGGAAGAGAGATCCGACAGAGCCTTGGAATGGCTGTCCCAGGAAATTTTGGCCACTGTACGGATATTCCGCTCTACGCTGCCGGTGGAGGTTCGGAAATACTTTGCCACATCCGGATACAGGGATTTTGTAATAGAAATCAGTCGTTCAGGTTCTTTCATGCACAGCGTAACCGCGTAGGCAGCCTGATAAAAACCGAGATAATTTGGAGTAATACCGAGAAGCAGAAAAAAACGATAGATTTCAGAAATGTTCTGTTCGGAATTCAATTTCATTTGTAAGTTCATAACGGGTCCTCCTTTTTTTCTACTTTAATCCGGTAAGGGGAAAAAAGAAAGGAAAACAGGAAGACTTTTTCTACGCGGATCAGCTGCTTTCCGATAAGGTGATACATATAAAGGAAGAAAAGGATAAGGGAAGACAGAATCAGACAAAAAGGTGTTCGGTCAGAGATAAAAAACAGGATCTCTTCCCTCCCGCCAGCACTGATACCCATTGATGCGTGGAGCTTCAAAATCCAGCAGAGGAATGGAAATCAGGGATTGGTTTTTCAGATAAGGGGTTACCAGACTGGAAGGCAGAAAGGTGGTTCCGATCCCTTCCAGAAGATACTGCACCAGTTTGGTGCTGTTGTCGATTTCAAAAGGAAACTGGTAAAAGGGCGGAAAAAGCTCCCGGATAAACTGTCCCACCTCCTGAAGAGCAAAGTTACAGAAGAGATAGTTGAGCCGGGGCAGTTCTTCCTTGCGGATGCCTTTTTGATAATGGCTGTTGACATGGGAGGTAACCAGAAGAAGCTTGTCGGTCCGGAAGGACTGGCAGCAAAAGCCGGATTTCTGCAGAGGCTGATAAGTGAATGAGAGATCCAGAAGTCCGTCCTGCAGCATCTGCAGGAGATTTACCGAATGGCTGATGGTTACATTTAAAGCGTAGCCCTTGTCTTCTTTCAGCATCTGGGTTAATACTGGCGCAAGGTGGCACTCGTAGATGGTGTTGGTAGTTCCGATCCGCACAGAGGCACGGGAAAAGGCCTGCGAATTCATTTCCCGGATGGACATTTCCTCCAGATCAAGGATGCGGCGGGCATAGTCCTGAAACAGCAGTCCCTCCCTGGTCAGAGACAGGTTCTTCTTGTTGCGGATGAAGAGTTTCCGTCCCACCTCTTTTTCCAGCTCTGCAATCCGGTTAGTTACGGTGGACTGGGCAATGTAGAGAAGACTGGCAGTCTGGGTAAAGTTCTTTACCTCTGCCAGCGCAAGAAAAGTCCGTAAATTTTGTGTGTCCATAGCCTGCTCCTGATAATTCGAAAATCGAATGATATTAATCAAAATTATTCGCTATACAAATAGTAAACTTTATGTTTATAATAGTCAAGAGAAAATGGAAGACAATCGTAGTGTTATTCCGCAATAAATGTGTAAACTGAGATGGCAGGAGAACAGAGAGAAAAAAGCCGTCTAAATGGTTACGTATTAATGGTATAAAAGGAGCAGATACAGATGAAGAAAGAACCTTTTGTGACACTGGAACAGTTAAAAGAGATAGCAGAAACCTATCCCACCCCCTTTTACCTCTATGACGAGAAGGGGATCCGGGAAAATGCCAAAGCCCTGAAAGAAGCCTTTGCCTGGAATCCGGGCTATAAGGAGTATTTTGCGGTGAAAGCTACGCCCAATCCGTTTTTGATCAATATCCTGCGGGATTACGGATGCGGCTGTGACTGCTCTTCCATGACAGAGCTGATGCTGGCCGATGCCATTGGTGTGCGGGGGGAGGATATTATGTTTTCCTCCAATGACACACCTGCGGAGGAATTCGCCTATGCGGCCAGACTGGGGGCAGTGATTAATCTGGACGATTATACCCATATTGAGTTCCTGGAGCAGACCATTGGGAAAATTCCGGAAACCATCAGCTGCCGTTATAATCCCGGCGGAATATTTCAGATCAGCAACGATATCATGGATAATCCGGGAGATTCCAAGTACGGCATGACGAAGGAACAGCTTTTTGACGCGTACCGTGTTCTTATGAAAAAGGGAGCAAAGCGCTTCGGACTCCATGCATTTCTGGCAAGCAATACTGTGACCAATGAGTATTACCCCATGCTGGCCAGGGTGCTTTTTGAGACAGCTGCAGAGCTTAAGAAGGAGACGGGAGCAGACATCCGGTTTATCAATCTGTCAGGTGGAATCGGCATACCCTACCGTCCGGATCAGGAGGCCAATGATATCCGCGTCATCGGCGAGGGCGTCCGGAAGGTATACGAGGAGGTTCTGGTTCCGGCGGGCATGGGAAATGTGGCCATTTACACCGAGCTTGGCCGGTTTATGATGGGACCCTATGGCTGTCTGGTGACAAAAGCCATCCATGAAAAACATACCCATAAAGAGTATATTGGCTGCGACGCCTGTGCAGTCAATCTGATGCGTCCGGCCATGTACGGGGCCTATCATCACATTACGGTTATGGGGAAGGAAGATGAGCCTTTGGATCATGTGTATGATGTGACGGGCTCCTTATGTGAAAACAATGATAAGTTTGCCATTGACCGGAAACTGCCGCGGATTGACAAGGGAGACTTTCTGGTGATTCACGATACAGGCGCCCACGGATTTGCCATGGGATATAACTACAATGGAAAACTAAAGTCGGCGGAGCTTCTGCTGCGGGAGGACGGAAGCGTCCAGCTGATCCGCAGAGCCGAGACGCCCAAGGATTATTTTGCAGCCTTTGACTGCTTTGATATTTTAAAAGATCTTGTATAGGAGTTGGGACGAGACTACTAAACGATAGAAAGAACTGTGTATTAAAAGAAGAAGGTGCTTCCCAAATTTGAAAGAAATATTTGGGAAGCACCTTCTTAAATGAATGGAATCGTTATGCCTTATTTACAGAACCAAAAATTTCCATCTTTTCTTTTACTGTTTCCTTTACAGCCTCAAATCCAGGAGCCAGAAGTTTTCTGGGGTCATAGCCCTTGCCCTGCTGATCTTTGCCTTCTTCCACGTATTTTCTGGTAGCAGCGGCGAAGGACAGCTGACACTCTGTGTTGACATTGATTTTGGAAACGCCCAGATCAATGGCTTTTTTGATCATGTCGGTAGGAATTCCTGTTCCGCCATGGAGAACCAGAGGCATTTCGCCGGTAAGCTGCTGGATGGCATCCAGAGTCTCGAAGCTTAAGCCTGCCCAGTTTTCGGGGTATTTTCCATGAATGTTGCCGATGCCTGCAGCCAGGAAATCAATACCCAGATCTGCGATCGCCTTGCACTCCTTGGGATCTGCACATTCACCCATACCGATGACACCGTCTTCCTCTCCGCCGATAGAACCAACCTCGGCTTCCAGAGAAATTCCCTTTTCGGCACAGACCTTTACCAGTTCCTTGGTTTTTGCAATGTTCTCCTCAATGGGGTAGTGGGAACCGTCAAACATAATGGATGAAAATCCGGCTTCAATGCACTTATAGCAGGCATCATAGCTGCCGTGATCCAGATGCAGAGCTACGGGAACCGTAATGTTGAGTTCCTCCAGCATTCCGTTTACCATGCCTGTTACGGTCTTGTAACCGGCCATATACTTTCCGGCACCCTCGGATACTCCGAGAATTACAGGAGAATTATTTTCCTGGGCAGTCAGGAGAACCGCTTTGGTCCACTCCAGATTGTTGATGTTGAACTGGCCCACTGCATAGTGGCCGGCCTTTGCTTTTTTGAGCATTTCTGCTGCTGAGACTAACATGTTTCAGGTACCTCCCTTTTGAAAATTCATTTTTGTACCTGTCCATTATATCGGATCTGCGGGGTTCCTACAAGGGATTTTTATGGCTGTATCTCTTGAAAGAAAAAGGAAATATGTGTTAGACTAATCCTGTCAGGAGAAATCCGTTTACAGAAAAAAGCAAAAACTAAGCGGATACATACAGGGAGGAAGCAGAATGGTTGATTTACATATGCACAGCAATTACAGTGACGACGGAGCATTCACCCCTTTGGAGCTGGTGGAAAAATGTGCAGTCCAGGGGATAGAGGTGATGGCGGTCACGGATCACAACTGTGCCAGCGCCAACGGGGAAGTGATAGAGGCTGCAAGAGAACGGGGAATCCGGTACATTCCAGGTATTGAGATTGACTGTGTTTATAAGGGAGCGAATTTCCATATGCTGGGATACGGAATCGATTACCGCTCACCGGATATAGCCAGGATTGAGCAGAATATCAGATCCCAGAATCAGCGTGCTTCCCTGGAGATGCTGGAAAAGACAAGAGCTCTTGGCTTTCAGGTGACGGCCGGGGAGATGCGGAAACTGGCGCAGAACAGCCGCTGGCCGGATTCCTGGACAGGGGAAATGTTCGCAGAGATACTGCTGGCCAAACCAGAACACAGAGCGGATCCCAGGCTTATGCCCTACCGGGAAGGGGGAAGCCGGGCAGAGAATGCGCTGGTGAACTTTTACTGGGATTTTTATGCCCAGGGAAAGCCCTGCCATGCCGGAATCAAGATACCGGATATGACAGAGGTTCTTGACATCATTCATCAGAACCATGGTCTTGCAGTGCTGGCACACCCTGGTATCAATCTGAGGGGAAAGGAGCAGCTTCTTGCAGGCATTGTGAAGCTTGGCATTGACGGCATTGAGGCTTTCAGCAGCTATCATTCGCCAGAGCAGGCCCGCTGGTGGGAAGAGAAGGTACGGGACTGCCGGCTGTTCTATACCTGCGGCAGTGATTTTCACGGAAAGACAAAACCGTCCATTCAACTGGGCGGGCATGGGTGCAGTGCGCCAAGGGAAGAGCTTTGGCGGGAGCTTGCCCGGCTGCTGGAGAAGGCAGTATAAATTTCCAAACCCAGCCTTGACGCTGATCCGGTCTGGGAAGTATAATAAGCGGGTGAAAAAAGAGATCTTGAGAAAATGGGCCGCGGATAATCCGCAAAGGAGGACTATGAGAAAAAGAAAGACAAAAATTATCTGTACCTTAGGACCGGCTTCGGAATCGGAGCAGATGATCCGGGAGCTGATGCTGGCAGGAATGAATGTGGCGAGGCTGAACTTTTCCCATGGAACCCATGAGGAGCAGAAGGGAAAAATTGAGCTGGTGAAAAAAGTCCGGGAGGAGCTGAAGCTTCCCGTTGCCATGCTCCTTGACACCAAGGGGCCGGAGATCCGCACCCGTGACGTGGAAGGCGGAAAGATAGAGCTTAGAAAGGGACAGAGCTTTATCCTGACTACGGAGGACATTCTGGGAAATGAGGGCATGGTGTCCATCACTTATACAGATCTGGTGAAAGATGTAAAGCCGGGGGACGCTGTTCTGATTGATGACGGTCTCATTGAGCTTTCCGTAAATCAGGTGACAGAAAAAGATATCTACTGCACTGTGGAGAACGGCGGCTTTGTTTCCAATAAAAAAGGAATCAATGTGCCAGGGGTCAGTTTAAATATGCCTTTTATCAGCGAAAAGGACTATGATGATATCCTTTTTGGTATTGAGGAGGGCTTTGACTTTATTGCGGCATCCTTTACCAGAAGTGCGGAGGATATTCTGGAGATCCGAAAGATTCTGGATGAGAAATGCTGTGACCGCATCAAAATTATTGCCAAGATTGAGAACCTTCAGGGCGTGGAAAATATTGACGAGATTCTGCGGGTATCCGACGGCATTATGATTGCCAGGGGAGACATGGGTGTGGAGATTCCTCTGGAGGAGGTTCCGGTGATCCAGAAGAAGCTGATTCTGAAGAGCCTTGAAATTGGCAAACCGGTGATTACTGCTACTCAGATGCTGGATTCCATGATGAAGAATCCCCGGCCCACCCGCGCGGAGACCAGCGATGTGTCCAATGCTATCTATCAGGGTACAGGGGCCATTATGCTTTCCGGCGAGACGGCTTCCGGCCAGTATCCGGTGGAGGCGCTGAAGACCATGGACCGGATTGCGGTCCGCACGGAGGAAGATATTGACTATGACTACCGCTTTAAACGGCGGAGCATTATGGATAAACCGGATATTACCAATGCAGTGTCTCATGCAACCTGTACTACAGCAGCGGATCTTAAAGCGGCGGCCATTATTACGGTGTCCAAGTCGGGGAGGACCGTAGGAATGATTTCCCGGTATCGTCCCAGCTGTACCATTATCGGCTGCTGTATGGATGACTATGTGTGCCGCCAGCTGAATCTGTACTGGGGCGTGGAGCCGCTGCTTCTGGAGCGGGAGGACAATGCGGAAACGCTCTTTAATCATGCAGTGGAGGCGGCCGAGCAGGCGGGTCTGGTGTCCAGGGGAGATCTGACCGTATTGACAGCCGGAGTGCCTCTTGGCATTACGGGAACCACGAATCTGATCAAGGTCCAGGTAGCCGGACGGATTCTGGTTACCGGTCAGGGAATTACCCGCAAAAAGGCCAGCGGCCCCCTGTGCGTGGCCAGGGATGCACAGGAGCTCAAGAAGAGCTATCATGCGGGAGATATCATTGTGGTGCCGGAGACAGACAACGAGATGATGCCGGAGCTGAAGACAGCGCTTGCCCTTGTGACTGAGCGGGAGGGCAGCAACTCTCACGGAGCCATTGTGGGCCTGACACTGGATATTCCCGTGATTGTGGGTGCGGACCATGCAGTGGATATTCTGAAAAGCGGAGCAGTGGTAGTGGTGGACGCTGAGACAGGAGCAGTCTCCAGCAACCATTAAAGAAACAGAGAACCCATAATACATGAATGATACATGAGCATAAGAGAATCTGCGGAGGATTAGAAATGGAATGCCCGTTTTGTAAGGTAGAAATGATTAGGGGATATCTGCAGTGCGGCACAGCCCTTTGGAGTACGAAAAAACATAAGGTAAGCATGCTTCCAGGCAGGAATGAGCAGTACGCCTTTCGTGTGAAACAGCCGATGGTGTCCAGCAATTATATAGAGAGCGACTGCTGCCCCAAGTGCAGGCGGCTCATCATTGACACCTCAGGCTATGAAAACAATTTAGATTAATAAACAGCAGACGCAGCAGGTGCCAAAGAAGGATTTACGGACGGAATTAAGCGGCCGGAAATGCTTCTGTCACAGCGGGGCACCAGATGGGTCTGCGGAACTGGAATAGGAGAATGATCATGGCGGAAATGACACCCATGATGCAGCAGTACCTGAAGACAAAGGAGCAGTACAAAGACTGTATTTTATTTTACCGCTTAGGCGATTTTTATGAAATGTTTTTTGATGACGCTCTGATCGTGTCAAAGGAACTGGAGCTGACTTTAACCGGAAAGAGCTGCGGCCTGGAGGAACGCGCACCCATGTGCGGCGTTCCTTATCATGCTGTAGAGGGATATTTGAACCGGCTGGTATCCAGAGGCTACAAGGCTGCCATCTGCGAACAGGTAGAGGATCCCAAGACAGCCAAAGGGCTGGTAGCACGGGATGTGGTGCGCATTGTCACGCCGGGGACCAATCTGAATACTGTGGATGAGACGAAGAATAATTATCTCATGTGCATTGTCTACCTGTCAGACCGCTATGGGATTTCCACAGCAGATATTACCACAGGAGATTACTTTGTGACGGAGGTGGATTCCAAGCGGAAGCTCTTAGATGAGATCCAAAAGTTCGCGCCTTCCGAGATTGTCTGCAACGAGGCGTTTTCCATGAGCGGCGTGGATTTGAACGATTTGAAGTACCGCCTGAACATCGCCCTGTACCCGCTGGAATCCTGGTACTTTGATGATGAGCTCTGTAAACGTACCCTGCTCACCCATTTTCAGGTATCGGATTTAAGCGGCCTGGGCCTGCGGGACCTAAGCTGCGGGACCATTGCGGCAGGCACCCTGCTCAAATATCTCTATGAGACCCAGAAGAATTCACTGGCGCATATGACCCGCCTTAAACCCTACGCCATCGGAAAATATATGATTATCGACAGTTCCAGCCGGAGAAATCTGGAGCTGGTGGAGACCTTGCGGGAGAAACAGAAGCGGGGCTCCCTTCTGTGGGTTCTGGATAAGACCAAGACAGCCATGGGAGCCAGAACTCTTAGGGCGATGGTGGAGCAGCCGCTGATTGATCGGGGAGAGATTGAGAAGCGTCATGAGGCCATTGCAGAGCTGAACGCCCACACGATCACAAGGGAAGAGCTGCGGGAATACTTAAATCCCATTTACGATCTGGAGCGGCTTATTGGGCGTATCAGCTATCAGACTGCCAATCCCAGAGATTTAACAGCCTTCTCAACTTCTCTGGAAATGCTGCCGCACATCAAGACGCTGATGAGGGACTTTCAGTCTCCACTGATGCAGACGCTTTACCAGGAGCTGGATGAGCTGTCGGATCTGCAGGCCCTGATCGCCGCCGCCATTCGGGAGGATCCGCCCATCTCTGTCCGGGACGGAGATATAATCCGGGACGGCTATCATGAGGATGTGGACCGTTACCGGAAAGCCAAAACAGAGGGAAAGAGCTGGCTGGCCAAGGTAGAGGCTGACGAGCGGGAAAAGACAGGGATTAAGAATCTGAAAATCAAGTACAATAAGGTATTTGGCTATTATCTGGAGGTGACCAATTCCTATAAGGATATGGTGCCGGATTACTATATGCGCAAGCAGACTCTGACCAATGCGGAGCGCTACATAACGCCGGAGCTGAAGGAGCTGGAGGACACCATACTGGGGGCCGAGGAGAAGCTGACGGCGCTGGAGTACAAGCTGTTTGTGGAGCTTCGGGAGACCATTGCAGCGGAGGTTGTGCGGATTCAGCAGACAGCAAAGGCAGTGGCCCTGATCGACGTGTTTACATCTCTGGCCTTTGTGGCGGAGCGCAACGGGTATGTGCGCCCGAAGATGAATGAGAAGGGGATCATTGATATTAAGGGGGGACGCCATCCGGTGGTGGAGCGGATGATAGATAACGATCTCTTTATCTCCAACGATACCTGTCTGGACAATGGGAGCAGACGGATTTCCGTTATTACGGGACCCAATATGGCGGGAAAATCCACCTACATGCGGCAGACGGCGTTGATTGTGCTTATGGCCCAGGTGGGAAGCTTTGTTCCGGCAGACAGCGCAAAGATCGGCATTGTGGACCGGATTTTTACCAGAGTGGGAGCCTCGGATGATCTGGCTTCCGGCCAGAGTACGTTTATGGTGGAAATGACCGAAGTGGCCAATATTCTGCGCAATGCCACCAGCAGCAGTCTTTTGATTCTGGATGAAATCGGACGGGGAACCAGCACCTTTGACGGGCTGGCCATTGCCTGGGCAGTGATTGAGTATATCAGCAATCCCCGCATCTTAGGGGCAAAGACGTTATTTGCCACCCATTATCATGAGCTGACCGAGCTGGAAGGTTCTCTGGCCGGAGTCAATAACTACTGCATCGCAGTAAAGGAGAAGGGGGACGACATTGTCTTTCTGCGGAAGATTGTGAAAGGCGGGGCGGACAAGAGCTATGGAATCCAAGCAGCCAAGCTGGCAGGGGTGCCGGAGCCGGTGATTTCCAGAGCCAAGGAGCTGGTGGAGGAGCTGGTTCAGGCGGACATTTCCCTGAAACCCAAGGCAGTTCCTGTGGAAATGGACATGGAACAGATTTCGCTCTTTGATACGGTGAAGGACGATGACATTATTACGGAACTGCGGGAAATGGATCTGAGCAATATGACGCCCATTGATGCCCTCAATACCATCTACCGGCTGCAGAATAAAATTAAGAACCGGTGGTGATAAAGCTCTGTGGTTCAAAATCAGACAGAGCACAGATAAAGAAAAGCGGCACAAGAGGGACAGACTGCCTGAAAATGCAGTCTGCCTATCCGGAGGACCTAAGAGAAAGCCAGAAGAAATAGAAAGGTACCGTTATGGGAAAAATAGCAGTGCTGGATCAGCACACCATAGATAAAATCGCAGCGGGGGAGGTCATTGAGCGTCCTTCCTCCGTAGTAAAAGAGCTGATGGAAAATGCCATCGATGCAGGTGCATCGGCTGTGACTGTAGAGATCCGGGATGGCGGCATTTCGTTTCTGCGGGTGACGGACAATGGAAGCGGCATAGACAGAGATCAGGTGCCGACGGCCTTTCTCCGCCATTCCACCAGTAAAATCCGGGCCGTGGAGGACTTGTTTCAGGTGTCTTCCCTTGGGTTTCGGGGCGAGGCGCTCTCCAGTATTGCGGCCATTGCCATGGTGGAACTGATCACCAAGACCAGAGAAGCGCAGGCAGGTGTGTGCTTCCGTATTGAGGGCGGCGTGGAGAAGTCCCTGGAGGAAACAGCGGCGCCGGAGGGAAGCACCTTTCTGATCCGTAATCTGTTCTATAATACCCCGGCACGGAGAAAGTTTCTCAAGTCTCCCATGACCGAGGCAGGTTATATCAGCGATCTCGTGGAGCGGATAGCCCTGTCTCACCCGGAGATTTCCTTTCAGTTCATCAGCAATGGACAGACGAAGCTGCACACGTCCGGCAATAATAATCTGAAAGATGTGATTTATCATATTTACGGCAGAGATGTGGCGGCCAATCTGGCAGAAGTAGAAGAAGCAGAAGGGCCGGTACGGATTACAGGCTATATCGGGAAGCCGGTGATCTCCCGTGGAAACCGCGGGTATGAGACGTATTTTATCAATGGAAGGTACATCAAAAGCTCCCTGATTGCCAAGGGAATCGAGGATGCCTACCGGACCTTTATGATGCAGCATAAGTATCCCTTTACGGTGCTTCACATTGCCATGGATGGAGAACTTTTGGATGTGAACGTACATCCGACCAAGATGGAACTGCGCTTCTCCAACCAGGAGGAGCTGTACCGCCTGGTCCAGAAGGCTGTCCGGGAAGGACTGAACCGGCGGGAGCTGATTCCGGAGGTGAAGCTTACGAAACCGGCGGAGGCCCCTAAGCCCGGCTCTGTGGGACAAAGGAGGGATTTGGCCGGGCAGAATGCGGTGCCGGAGTGGCTGAGCGGACAGACAGAGCAGGCACAGGCCGGAAAACAGGCAGAGAAGCAACCGGCCGATTTGCCCAGGACGCCTCAGGAACGGAACCTGGAGTATTTTCTGGCCCAGATGCGTAAACGGGTAACCAAAGAGTTTCAGGAGAGGGCTGAAGGAAGCCGGGAAGCGCAGCCAGAGGAGAAACCAGCCGGCCGGAAAGCAGATGACAGAATCTTTGCCAATGAAGAGCTGAAGAAGCTGGCAGAAGCAGATTCGCTCCGGGAGAGCGGAACCTATGAGGCCGGGGCAGAAGGAGAGCCGCAGCAACTGGAGCTTTTTGAGCACAAGCTTCTGGATCCGCAGACCAGGTCAGAGATCCGGATTATCGGCCAGCTCTTTGAAACTTACTGGCTGGTGCAGTTTGAGGATAAATTTTACATGATTGATCAGCACGCGGCCCATGAGAAGGTTCTCTATGAGCGGACCGTGAAAAGCCTGGAGAAGAAGGAAGTGACTTCACAGATGGTGAGTCCGCCCCTGATTCTGACCCTGACCATGCAGGAGGCCGGACGGCTTGAGGAGTATCTTTCTTATTTTACAGAAATGGGATTTGAGATAGAGCCCTTCGGCGGCCGGGAGTATGCGGTGAGCGCGGTTCCGGGGAATCTCTTCGGCATTGCGGAGAAGGAGCTGTTTTTAGAACTGCTGGACAGTCTGGAGAGTGTGGGCGGTGGGGATTCCCGCCGGGTGTTGGAGAAAATCGCCTCCATGTCCTGCAAGGCAGCGGTAAAGGGCCGGCAGCGTTTGAGCGGGGCAGAGGCCCAGGCTCTCATTGAAGAACTGCTGACGCTGGAAAATCCTTACAACTGCCCCCATGGGCGGCCTACCATTATTTCTATGACCCGCCAGGAGATTGAGAAAAAATTTAAAAGGATTGTGTAGATGAAAGAAAAGAAGGTAAAATCAACCAACTGCGAATGCTGCGGCAATTACGTGTATGACGATGATTACGGCTATTATGTGTGTGAGATGGATCTGGACGAAGACGAAATGCGTCTTTTTGTCCAGGGAGCCTTTCAGGCATGTCCCTATTTTCAGTATGGGGATGAGTATCGGATTGTGCGGCATCAGATGTAGAACCGGTAAAGCACTGCAAAGATAACCGGTGGTTTACATTTCCCTTTGATATTTATCCATATAGCGCCAGTCCATGAGATAGATGAGGATAAATACCCCTAAAAGAGCCAGTGTCATCCACAATGGCCCCTTCAAAAGGAAATTCAGATAAGACAGACCAATAATTATCCACCGGATAAAATCACTGGTTTTGGCCTTCGCCCGGTTGCGGATCTGGGTGTTGCGCTCGTCGCGAAGCTCAATTTCCTCCTGCCTGACCACTTCGGGGAATTCCTTTTCGCGGGACATACAGTAGAGTTTGTTGATGCAAAGGGGAGCAAGCGCCGCAAACGCAATGCAGACGCCGCTTACCATACGCAGCTCCCCCGGACCTAAAGTGATTCCGATAAACTGGAAGATGACTCCGGCGATGATGCCAAGGATACATAAAAGTTTTATTTGTTTTTCATTCATCCGTTTATGCATACTGGTTCCTCCTTTTAAAGAGAATGGTTTTCTTCTTCATAGATAAAAATTTCTTCAATTGACATTTGAAAGTAACGGGCGATCTTAAAGGCCAGCAGGATGGAGGGATTGTACCGTCCATTTTCCAGAGAGCCGATGGTCTGCCGGGAAACTTCCAGAGAAGCAGCCAGTTCTTCCTGGGTGACTCCTCGTTCCTTTCGTATTTCTTCCAGCCGGTTTTTCAAAGGAAAGATCCTCCTGAAGCATTATTTTACAGACAGCCGCGTCATGTGCAGTCTGATTTTGTGGTTTTGATGGAAAGTTAACTTTACAATATTACAATACACCGATCTGCTTCAAATGTCAAGCAGACTTTCCATAATTTTGGAGATTATACAGCCGCTGTCTGCAGGATGGGAGAATGATGCCTGCATGAATGGGTACATTCTGCGGATAAAGGATTGCATTTCTTTCTCTTGCAAATACCTTCTGCATTCACTATAATAAAGAGACGCATACACCCTTTTCTGAGGAGAGAGGGCGTACTGAAAGAAGAAAGCAGAGGAGCGTATATGAAAAAGCCGCTGGTGATCCTTACCGGCCCCACGGCCGCAGGCAAGACAAAGCTTTCCATCGCCCTGGCAAAGGCCGTCGGCGGGGAAATCATATCGGCAGATTCCATGCAGGTCTACCGGCATATGGACATTGGCTCTGCAAAAATCCGGCCGGAGGAAATGGAGGGGGTTCCCCATCATCTGATTGATATCCTGGATCCGGAGGAGGAATTTAATGTAGTCCGCTTCCAGTCTCTGGCCAGGGAGGCTGTGGAGGAGATTTATGGAAGAAACCGGATTCCCATTGTGACAGGAGGAACCGGCTTCTATATCCAGGCCCTGCTCTATGATATTGACTTCACAGATAATGAGGATCATACAGGCATCCGGGAAGAGCTGGAGGCCATTGGAGCAAGGGAAGGAGCTGAGACGCTTTATGGGATGCTGCGGGAAGTGGATCCGAAAGCGGCGGAGCAGATTCACGCCAATAACCAGAAACGGGTGATCCGCGCCCTGGAATATTACCGCCTGACCGGCCAGCGGATTTCCGAGCATAATGAAGTCCAGAAGCACAAAGAGAGTCCTTACCGTGCCGCCTATTTTGTCCTGAGTGATGAGCGGGAGCATCTCTATGAACGTATTGACGCCAGAGTAGATGCCATGATGGAGGAAGGTCTTTTGGAAGAAGTAAGGCGTCTGCGGGCCATGGGCTGCAACAGAGGCATGGTTTCCATGCAGGGCCTGGGGTACAAGGAGCTGCTTGCTTATCTGGACGGTGAGATAAGCCTTCCGGAAGCTGTGCGGATTCTGAAACGGGATACCCGGCATTTTGCCAAGCGCCAGCTGACCTGGTTCCGCCGGGAACGGGATGTGATCTGGGTAAATCAGCCGGACTTTGCATACCGGCAGGAACGGATGCTCTGCTATCTGCTGGAAGTTTTAAAGAAGCGGGGGATCAAAGATTTTTTCAGCAGGGAACAGGAAGAATGGAGATAGAAATATGAAAGAAGAAACAGCAGCCCTTTACGAAGAAATGGGAATCAGCCGCAGGGTTCAGGCCTTTGGCTCCAGGGTGGAGGAAGAGTTAAAGGAGCGCTTTGCGGCTGTTGATGAGACGGTAGAATACAATCAGTTAAAGGTGCTTCACGCCATGCAGAAGAACCGGGTGGAGGCAGCCTGTTTTGCAGCAACCAGCGGTTACGGATACAATGATCTGGGGCGGGACAAGCTGGAGGCTGTCTATGCGGATGTGTTTCACACAGAGGCGGCTCTGGTGCGCCCTCAGATCGCCTGCGGCACCCATGCCCTGGCAGTGGCCCTTTCCGGCAATCTCAGGCCGGGAGATGAACTGCTCTCCCCGGTGGGAAAGCCCTACGATACCCTGGAGGAGGTGATCGGGATCCGTCCGTCTGTGGGATCTCTGGCCGAGTACGGCGTCACCTACCGGCAGGTGGATCTTCTGGAGGACGGAAGTTTTGATTATCCGGCCATTGAGCAGGCCTTAAATGAGCGCACCCGGCTGGTGTCGATCCAGCGCTCTAAGGGCTACCAGACAAGGCCCACCCTTTCGGTAAAGCGCATCGGGGAGCTGATAGCTTTTATTAAGGAACGGAAGCCGGATGTGATCTGTATGGTTGACAACTGCTATGGAGAATTTGTGGAGCGGCTGGAACCCACAGATGTTGGAGCAGACCTCTGTGTAGGCTCGCTCATCAAGAATCCAGGCGGCGGGCTGGCTCCCATCGGCGGTTATATTGCGGGAAAAGAGGCGTATGTGGAGCGCGCCGCTTATCGTCTGACCTCTCCGGGCCTGGGAAAAGAGGTGGGAGCCTCTCTGGGAGTGATGACCAGTTTTTATCAGGGCTTTTTTCTGGCGCCGGTGGTGACAGGCGGCGCCTTGAAAGGAGCGGTTTTTGCCGCCAATCTCTATGAAAAGCTGGGCTTTTCTGTGGTGCCGGACGGGACAGAGAGCCGCCACGATATCATTCAGGCGGTGACCTTTGGAACGCCTGAGGGCGTGATCGCTTTTTGCAAGGGGATTCAGGCCGCAGCTCCGGTGGACAGCTATGTGACGCCGGAACCCTGGGCCATGCCGGGCTATGACAGTGACGTAATTATGGCAGCAGGAGCCTTTGTGCAGGGATCTTCGATTGAGCTTTCAGCGGACGGCCCCATAAAAGCGCCTTACGCCGTGTATTTTCAGGGCGGCCTTACCTGGCAGCATGCCAGGTTTGGGATTCTGATGTCCCTGCAGAAGCTCTGTGAGGCAGGGATTGTAAAGCTGTAAGAAGTTAGAGTTATGTCAACTTGCACTCCCTGGCCGGGAATGTAAGGTTATGAGCTGTATCATACAGCCTGCAGGAGAAGAGAATGGGTCAAGTATTGGTGGCAGGCGGCGGCGCCGCCGGGCTTATGGCAGCGCTGAGCGCTGCCCGTGCAGGAGCGGAAGTAACACTGCTGGAACAGAATAAACAGGTGGGAAAGAAGCTGTCAGCCACTGGCAACGGCCGGTGCAATCTGTCCAACCGGGATCAGGATCTGTCTCATTACCGGGGTGGAAGGCCTGGATTTGCGGGGACGGCCCTGAAAGCCTTCGGTCTTTTCGAGACGCTGGATTTTTTTGAGACCCTTGGCATTGCAGTACGGGATCGGAAGGGTTATCTCTATCCTTACAGCGATCAGGCTTCGGCAGTGGTGGATGTTCTGCGCATGGAGGCGGAAGATCTGGGTGTAAAACTGGCACTGAATACACGCATAGAGGGGGCGCTCCGGCAGGGCGGACGCTTTCTTGTGGAAACAAAGGGATGGACTTATGAGGGAGATGCCCTGATTCTGGCTGCAGGCTCCTGCGCCGCGCCTCAGACCGGTTCCGATGGCAGCGGATACAGACTGGCAGAGAGTTTTGGCCATTCCCTGATAAAGCCTCTGCCCGCTCTGGTTCAGCTTCGCTCTAAGGATCCGGTGTTTCGGGGGCTTGCAGGACTGCGGATGGATGCCAGGGTATCCCTCTACACAGGAGAGCAGCTTTTGGCAGCAGATACGGGCGAGGTGCAGTTTACAGACTATGGTTTATCGGGGATCCCGGTATTCCAGGTAAGCCGTTATGGAGTAAGAGCCATGGATCAGGGCCGCAAAGTCAGGGCGGTACTGAATCTTCTGCCGTATCTTAAAGAGGAGGAGCTGCCGGCTTTCTGGAAGAAGCGCATGGAACTGGGAGCCCGCAGACGCGCAGGCAGACTTCTTGTGGGGCTGTTTCCGAAGAAAATGGCTGACTGTCTGCTTAAGCGGGCCGGTATTTTGGCAGATAAGAAAACCGGAGCACTGACCAGTGAGGAATGCCAAAAACTGTCACAATGCTGCAGGGCTTTTGAAGTCCGGATTTCGGGAAGCAACGGCTTTGACCGGGCACAGGTCTGCTGCGGCGGAGTGGATACGGGGGAAGTGGAGCCCAAGACCATGGAGTCCAGACTTGTGCCGGGACTCTATTTCGCAGGAGAAATCCTGGATGTGGACGGCGCCTGCGGCGGCTACAATCTTCAGTGGGCCTGGACCAGCGGCTGGCTGGCCGGTACACACAGCGGCCGGAAACTGCAAAAAGAACATCTTACTTAAAAGCAGACAGGGAAGTACCAACAGTCTGCGGAATTGGAATAGAGCATGATACGTATTCAACAATTAAAACTGCCCATCAGCCATACAAAAACGGATCTGGAAGCAAAGATTTCCAAAGAGCTGAAGCTTTCCAGGGGAGAACTGCTGGGTTATGAGATCTGCAGGCAGTCTCTGGATGCCAGAAAGAGGCCTGTTCAGTATGTGTACACCATAGACGTACAGGTAAGGGGAGAGGGAAAATGTCTGAAAAAAGCCGGAAATCCCAGAGTGTCCAAGGCAGAGCTTATGGCACACAGCCTGCCCGGACCGGGAACAGAGCCTCTGTTCCACCGGCCGGTGGTGGTGGGGAGCGGACCGGCGGGCCTGTTCTGCGGCCTGATGCTGGCCAGAGCGGGTTACCGGCCTCTGATTCTGGAGCGGGGAAAGCCTGCCAAAGAGCGGAAGAAGGCAGTGGAGCGTTTTTGGGATACGGGTTTTCTGGATCCCCAGTCCAATGTGCAGTTTGGCGAGGGCGGAGCCGGAACCTTTTCCGACGGCAAATTAAATACTGCGGTGAAGGATGCCTGCGGCCGGAACCGCCTGGTGCTGGAAACCTTTGTGGAGGCAGGGGCGCCGGAGGAGATTCTCTGGCAGAACAAGCCTCATCTGGGAACGGATCTGCTGATAGGGATTGTGGAGAAGCTTCGCAGCCGCATTGAAGACCTGGGAGGCCGGTTCTGGTTTGAGAGCCAGATGACAGATGTGCTGCTTCATAAAGGCCGCATACAGGGCGTGCGGGTGGTCCGCAGGCAGGGCGGACGAGAAGAAATTCTGGAAGTGGAGACAGAGGTTCTGGTGCTGGCGCCGGGGCACAGCGCCAGAGATACCTTTCGGATGCTGGCGGCAAAAGGAATCCCTCTGGAAGGGAAATCTTTTGCAGTAGGCCTGCGCATGGAGCATCCACAGGAAATGATTAATTTGAGCCAGTATGGGACAGACTATCCGGGGGAGCTTCCGGCAGCGTCCTATAAACTGACTCGAAAGGTTTCCGGCGGGCGGGGTGTGTATTCATTCTGCATGTGTCCCGGCGGTTATGTGGTCAATGCTTCCTCGGAAAGAGAGGGCCTTGCTGTCAACGGCATGAGCTATCAGGCCCGGAACGGCGCCAACGCCAACAGTGCCATGGTGGTAACTGTGGGACCGGAGGATTTTGGAGGCTCCCATGTGTTTTCAGGGATGGAATTCCAGCAGAGGCTGGAACAGGCTGCCTTCAGAATAGGAGAGGGCCGGGTTCCCATTCAGCTCTTTGCGGACTTTCAAAAGGGTGTACAAAGCCGCAGTCTGGGGGAAGTGGAGCCGGCTGTCAGGGGGACCTGGACGTTTGGCAATCTGCGGGAAATTTTTCCCTCTCATCTGGCTTTGGCCTTAGAGGAAGGAATCTTAGGCTGTGAGCAGATTCTTCACGGATTTTCTAGGGGAGATGCGGTGTTAAGCGGCGTGGAGAGCCGGACGTCTTCGCCCATACGGATTCCCAGAAACAGGAACATGGAGAGTGCCATAGAGGGCCTGTATCCCTGCGGAGAGGGGGCCGGTTATGCCGGAGGAATCACTTCGGCAGCCATGGACGGTGTCAGGACAGCGGAGGCTGTGATTTCCAGATATTGTCTGCCGAATGGTGTCAAAGATTGACGAATGGGATAGAAAAACTTAAGATTTCATCTCTATACAAGTGTTTTTGTTTATGCTATTATATAGGTTGACCTAATACTAAAATTGGTATTTGTTTACAAAAACAATATTTTATGTAAACAAAGTTTGGAAAAACTGCCAGTGGGGAGTAAAATGCAGTTTTTCCGGGTAAAATACGGAAGATGGAGGATATTATGAAGTCGAAAAATGGCTGGATACTGCTGGTCATGCTGCTGTCAGGCATTGTTCTGGGCGGATTTGTCGGAATGCTGACAACCAATGTGCAGGCTCTTAGCTGGCTGAATTACGGACAGAGCTTTGGACTTCAAAGTCCTGTGGTTCTGGACCTGGGGCTGATGGTGCTGACCTTCGGTCTTACGATTCAGATTTCCATCGCCAGTATTATCGGCGTTGTAATTGCTATTATTATTTACCGCAGACTGTAAGAAAGAATAACAGCTGCGCGGTTTCGTCCGATACCTGACTGCCTGGAGAGTGGGAAGGAAATGTGGATGAAGACAACCATGAAGGATTTGTATGAAGGGGAACAGCCTTATGAGAAGTGTCTGGCCTTTGGGGCCGAAGCTCTTTCGGATAAGGAGCTTCTGGCCGTGATGCTGCGGACCGGAACCGTAGGAGAGACAGCCTGCGAGCTGGCCGGGCGGATCTTAAGCCTGCCGGGCTATCAGGGGCTTACCGGATTCGGAAGGATTCCCCTTGCGCGTCTTCAGGAGTTAAAGGGCGTGGGGAAAGTTAAGGCGGTCCAGTTAAAATGTGCCGCAGAGCTGGCATCCCGGATGGCCAAGGCTGTGGCGAAAGAAAAGCTTTGTTTTGGAAGCCCGTCCACCATCGCCGATTACTTTATGGAAGAGCTGCGCTATGAGGAGCAGGAACAGCTGATGGCGCTGTTTCTGGATACAAGGAACCGGCTTTTGAAGGAACAGCTGATGTTCAAGGGAACCGTGAATACGTCTCCCATATCTCCGCGGGAAATTTTTCTGGAGGCATTGGAGGTACATGCGGTACACGTAGTTCTGGTACATAATCACCCAAGCGGCGATCCGGCGCCCAGTCAGGAGGATATTCTGATGACCAGACGGATCTGCTATGCAGGGGAGATTTTGGGCATCCGCCTGCTGGATCACGTGATTATCGGCGACTGCTGCTACAGCAGCCTGCGGGAATTGGGAATTTTACCAGAGACAAAGTGATTCGGGAGTGTCAGACGCAAGGGTCAGGAAGGAACATAAGAAGGAGAGGAAGATAAAATGGCTGCACAGAGTTTTGGATGTGACTTTGGAACAAGCAGTATTAAGATTTACAGTAAGGAGAGCGATACCATTTACTGTGAACGCAATATGGTAGCTATCGAGGAGAAGAAGGGAATGATCGCTTACGGGGACGAGGCTTTTGATATGCATGAGAAAGCGCCGGCCAACATCGAGGTTCTTTACCCCATGTCCTACGGCACAGTGGCAAGCATTACCTATATGCAGGAGTTCCTGCGCGCGTTCCTGGGGTCCCATACCAAGGGAAACTTAAAGGGCGCAGAGTTTCTGGTAGCACTTCCTACAGACGTTCAGGACCGTGTATTTACCACACTGGTGCAGGGAACGGGATTAAAATCCAAAAATATCCAGCTGATTGACAAGCCGGTGGCAGCAGGTCTGGGCCTGGGCCTTGATGTAACCCAGGCACAAGGCGTGATGGTGGTGGATGTGGGAGCTGATACCACAGAGATTTCCATTCTTTCCCTGGGCGGAACGGTTACCAGCAAGCTGATTAAGAACGGCGGCAATAAGATTGACGAGGCTATTTCCAGCGCCATCCGCCGGGAATACGGATATTTTATAGGCAATAAGACAGCGGAAATTTTGAAAAATGAGCTGGGCTATATGCCTGGCAATACCGATACAAAGCGGGAGATCTGCGGCCGTAACATGGCTCTGGGACTTCCGGCTCTTCTGGAGATCACAGCAGACTTTGTGGCCAACGCCATTTCCGAGCAGTTAAAGGCGATCGTGGACGCCATTAAGATGATTCTGGAGCGCACCCCGCCGGAGCTGGGGGTGGATATTATCCGCAACGGTATTTTCCTGACCGGAGGCGTGGCTAACTTAAAGGGACTGGACGAGCTCATTGCGTCGGCCACCAATATCCGGGTCAATATGGTAGACAGGCCGGAGGAGTGTGTGGCAAGAGGTCTGGAGCGCGTCATTAAGGAGCGGGAGTTCCGCAGTCTGACCTTTGACACCAAGGAACAGGTTTTCAGCTGATTCAGGTGAAGTATGAAAAAAAGAAATCACTTTATAATACCGACAAAGTACATATTTGCGGTACTTGCGGGCCTGTGTGTGGTGCTGATGGGGATCTCCTACAGTACGGGTCTGGGAGGAGGAGCGCTGGGCACCCTGTCCGGTTATGTTTTTGTACCCTTTGAACAGGGCCTGAACGGCGTAGGAGGCTGGCTCCGGGAGAAAAAGGACAGCCTGGAGGACCTGGCAGAGGTCCAGACCCGCAATCAGGAGCTGCAGGACCAGGTGGATGAGCTTACCATGGAAAACAGCCGCCTGATTCAGAGCCAGTACCGCCTGGAGCAGCTGGAGGAGCTTTACAATCTGGATCAGACCTATGGAGATTTCAGCAAAGTGGCGGCCAATATTATAGCCACAGATGGAGGAAACTGGTTTAACACCTTTGTTATAGATAAGGGAAAAGCAGACGGAATTGATGTTAATATGAACGTGATCGCGGGCAGCGGTCTGGTGGGAATTGTTACCAAGGCCGGAGACAACTGGGCCCAGGTCCGTTCTATTATCGATGATATGAGCAATGTGAGCGCCAAAACGCTGTCCACCTCGGATCTCTGTTTTGTGAAAGGCGATCTGCAGCTGATGAATGAGGGATACATCCGCATCGAGGAGCTGAAAGACCCGGACAATGCCATTACGATGGGTGAAAAGATCGTTACCTCTCATGTGAGTGACAAATACCATGAAGGAATTCTGATTGGCTATCTGAATGAGCTGTCCCAGGATTCCAATAATCTCACCAAGTCCGGTACTCTGACGCCGGCGGTGGATTTTGAGCATCTGCATACGGTTCTGGTGATTACGGATTTGAAGCAGACCGTGGAGGAATAAAAGAGTTATGAAACAGAAACTTTTGACAGCCCTATTGATTGTGGTTTGTTTTATCCTTCAATGTACCGTAATTAAGGCCCTGGCCCTGGCATCCATTTCTCCCAATCTGCTTTTGATTGTGACCACTTCCCTGGGGTTTATGCGCGGGGAACGGGAAGGTCTGGGCATTGGATTTTGCTGCGGGCTTCTCATGGACATTTTTTTTGGGCGCCTGCTGGGCTTCTATGCTCTGCTCTATATGTTCCTGGGGTATGGAAGCGGGCTCTTTCATATGATTTTTTATGATGAGGATATCAAGCTACCCATGGTCTGGATTGCTTTAAGTGAACTGGTCTATGGGCTTAGTATTTACTTTTTTATGTTTCTGATGCGCAGTAAATTTGATTTTGGCCATTATTTTCTGCACATCATTCTGCCGGAGCTGATTTACACGGTGGCTCTGACCATTGTGCTGTACCAGCCTATGCAGCGGTTCAATGACCTGTTGGATAAGCTGGGCGGGGAGCCGCTTAGGGATTATTATAAGACATCCGGTTCCGTGGGACAGACAGAGAATAAAACAGAGGAGCTTTGAGATTGTTTGAGGATATAAAAGAAGCCGTATGGAATATTATAAAATCCAGAATCTTTCTGCTGATGACCGTTTTTGTGGTGATGTTTGCCATTTTACTGCAGAGAGTGTTTTACCTGCAGATTGTGAAGGGAGAAGAGTATCAGGATACCTTTTCCCTGATGACGGAGCGTGAGATTTCCTTAACCAGTACCAGGGGAGATATCTATGATCGGAACGGCAATGTGCTGGCCTACAGTGAGATATCCTATTCGGTGATCATGCAGGATGAAGGCATATACGCCAACAGGAAGACGAAGAATGCCAAGCTGAATCAGATAATTTTAAATCTGATCCGCCTGATTGAGAAAAACGGCGATCAGGTAATCAGTGATCTGGGAATTATCTGCGAGAATGGGAAGTTTGAGTTTTCACTGGAAGGAAATGCTCTGCTTCGACTGAAAGCGGATGCCTTTGGGCGGGTTAAGACCAGTGATCTGACTGCGAAGGAGGAGCTTGCCAACGCCCAGGAAGTGATGGAGTATCTCTGTGATGACAAGCGCTATGGGATTAAGAATTCTTATACGGAAAAGGAGCAGAAGGATTACGATCTTACCGTTACCGGGTATACGCCGGAGGAGCAGCTGAAGATTGCCACCATCCGGCTTTCCATGGATTCCAACAGTTATAAGCGCTATGTAGCGACAACTGTGGCTGTCAATGTTTCGGAGGAGACCGTGGCGGCAGTGCTGGAGAATCAGGATATCCTGCAGGGAGCGGATATTGAGCAGAGCAGCCGCCGGATTTATCCGGACAGCGAATACTTTTCTTCGATTATCGGCTACATCGGGAAGGCTTCTCAGGATGAGCTGGACAGCCTGCAGGCGGAAAATCCGGATTACGAGCTGAATGATATCGTGGGGAAGGCCGGAATTGAGCAGTATCTGGAGCTTCAGCTTCAGGGTTCCAAGGGCTATGAGAAGATGTATGTGGACAGTGTGGGCCGTGTGCTTGAGATAGTGGAGAACAAAGACCCGGTTCCCGGCAATAACGTGTACCTGACCATAGACAAGGATCTGCAGATTGCCATCTACAATCTGATCGAGCAGAAGCTGGCAGGGATTCTCATCAGCAAGATTGACAATATGAAGGAATATGTTCCGGGACCCAATGCCAGCGCGGAGAAGATCCGGATTCCCATCTATGATGTATACTATGCTTTGATTGAGAATCATATTCTGGATATCAGCCGTTTTTCCGGGGAAGATGCCTCGGAGCTGGAAAAGAGCATCTATGAACGCTTTTTGAGCAGGCGGGAGGCGAAGATTGCGGAGCTCTTAGAAGAGCTTAACAAAGAGAATCCCGCCATTTATCAGAACCTGTCCAAAGAAATGATGAATTATATGAGTTACCTGGTATCGGACGTGCTGATGGGGGATAATCAGGTGCTGATGAGTGATTCTGTGGATACTTCAGATCCCACTTACACTGCCTGGACCACTGATGAGGTAATCAGTCTGCAGGAGTATTTGAAGTATGCCATTTCCATGAACTGGATCGATGTGACCAAGATTTCCGGGGACAACCCTTATCTGGATTCACAGGAAATCTACCAGTCCATGCTGGAATATATGGAAGCCTATCTGATGGAGGATGAGACCTTCAGCAGAATGCTTTATAAATACATGATTTTGGATGATATTGTCTCCGGAAAAGAAATTTGTCTTTTATTATATGAGCAAGGTGTGTTAGAATATGATGAGGAAACAATTTCCAGATTGAATTCCGGCCAGCTGACAGCTTACAGTTTTATGATTGAGAAAATCCGCAGTCTGGAGATTACACCGGCCCAGCTGGCGTTGGAGCCCTGCAGCGCCGGTGTGATGGTGGTGGATGTGAATACGGGTGATACTCTGGCCTGTGTTACCTACCCAAGCTACGACAATAACCGGCTGACCAATGTGATGGATTCTGCTTACTTTGG
Organism: uncultured Lachnospiraceae bacterium; assembly: GCA_949740535.1. Classification (GTDB taxonomy): domain Bacteria; phylum Bacillota; class Clostridia; order Lachnospirales; family Lachnospiraceae; genus Laedolimicola. Next base: position 34,200 of record CATJHO010000116.1, on the reverse strand, counting down.
CAGACTGCAGCAGGACCTGTCTTCGCCCTTTGTAAACCGGGCGACGCAGGAGAACCTGGCGCCGGGATCTACCTTTAAGCCGGTAGCAGCTGTGGCCGGTCTGGAGGAAGGCGTCATTACGCCGGAGGAAAATATTTACGGAAGAGGAATCTTCACCGATGTCACCGATCGGCCGCCTACCTGCTGGATCTACAACCAGTACGGCGGACATCACGGGGACGAGAATGTAAGCACCGCTATCCGGGATTCCTGTAACTATTATTTTTACGAGGTAGGATACCGGCTGGCTGGCGGAAGAACGACGAATACTTACTCTACGGACCAGGGACTCTCCATCCTGGAGAAATATGCCCGCATGTTTGGTTTTGGCGAGCGGTCCGGCCTGGAGATTCCAGAGTATGAACCGCAGATTTCAGATATTGACCCGGTGCGTTCCTCCATCGGACAGGGTACCAACAGTTATTCGGTTTCTCATATTGTCCGGTATGTGGCAGCTTTGGCCAACCGGGGAAACTGTTACAACCTGACGCTTCTGGACCGTCTGGAGACCACAGACGGGACGTTGGTGGAAGAGTATGAGCCGGAACTTCTCAACCAGGTGGAAGTTGCCGACAGTACCTGGGATGCAGTGCAGACGGGAATGCGGCTGGTGGCGGAGAAGACAGCTTCCCTGAACAGCCTGGGCATCACCCTGGCAGGCAAGACAGGTACGGCTCAGCAGAGCAAGAGCCATCCCAACCACGCGCTTTTCGTGGGATATGCACCCTTTGAACAGCCGGAAATTGCCCTGGCAGTCCGGATTGCCAATGGTTATACTTCCGGAAACGCGGCAGAGCTGGGGGCAGATATTTTGCGGTATTACTTTGATCTGACAGAGGAAGAAGAGCTGATTGACGGAATGGCCAGCGAAGGGACCGGAGAGAATATTGCAGATTAGGAGAGAGAACAATGGCGAACCAGCCGGTGGTTATTAAAAGTAATAAATATGGATTGATCGTAATTCTGGATGGGAAGCTTCCCTTTGAAGAACTGAAAAAAGAGGTGGCAGCCAAGTTCAGCGCTTCTGCCAGATTTTTCGGAGATGCCCAGATGGCCGTGTGCTTTCAGGGGCGGGAGCTTACGCTGGATGAGGAAATGGAGCTGGCGGAGGTTATGTCAGAAAACTGCCAGATTCAGATCGTCAGCATTTTGGATGAGGATAAAGACATGGAGACCCGGATGCAGAGGGCGGTGGAGTCAAGAGATGAGGAGCAGGGGGATCTGATGAATCTCCAGGATGGGCGTTTTTATAAAGGAACCCTGCGCTCCGGCCAGGTTCTGGAGTCAGAGACCAGTGTAATTATTCTGGGAGATGTGAATCCGGGGGCTCGTGTGATCTCAAAAGGCAATGTAATTGTGCTGGGAACTCTGAAGGGAAATGTTTTTGTGGGAGCGGCAGGAAATGAATCAGCTTTTGTGGCAGCCCTGTCCATGGATCCCATACAGATCCGCATCGGAGATGTGATTGCCCGCAGTTCCGATAAGACGGCGGAAAAGAAAAAGAAGAAAAAGGCAGATGAGACGCCGCGGATTGCTTATGTGGAAAATGGAAATATTTATATAGAACCTATTACAAAAGAAGTATTAAACGAGATTCAGTTGTAAGAATTTAAAGAGTTGGAGGAAGAAATTGTATGAGTGAGGTAATTGTAATTACATCCGGAAAAGGCGGCGTTGGGAAGACCACTTCTACAGCAAATATTGGCACAGGTCTTGCAAAGCTGGAAAAAAACGTAGTGATGATTGATACAGATATCGGACTTCGGAACCTGGATGTAGTTATGGGGCTGGAGAATCGGATTGTATACAATCTGGTAGATGTGGTAGAGGGAAACTGCCGGATTAAGCAGGCGCTCATTAAGGACAAGCGTTATCCCAATCTGTCTCTTCTGCCTTCGGCTCAGACCAGAGATAAGACAGCTGTGAATCCGGAACAGATGGTAAAGCTGATTGAGGAGCTTCGATCCGAGTTTGATTACATACTGCTGGACTGCCCGGCAGGAATTGAGCAGGGCTTTAAGAATGCTATCGCCGCTGCAGACAGGGCCATTATTGTGACCACGCCGGAGGTTTCCGCCATCCGTGATGCAGACCGCATCATCGGGCTTTTGGAGGCCAATGAGATTCATAAAATTGATTTGATTGTAAACCGTCTGCGGATGGATATGGTGAAGCGGGGCGATATGATGTCCATAGAGGATGTGATTGATATCCTTGCCATTGACTTGATCGGCGCGGTTCCGGATGATGAGAATATCGTAATTGCTACCAACCAAGGAGAACCGCTGGCTGGTGATTCTTCTATGGCAGGAACTGCTTACATGAATATCTGTAAGCGGATTCTGGGTGAGGAGGTTCCCCTGATGAATCTGGAGGTCAATAATGGATTCTTTGCCAAAGTTGCAAAGCTGTTTAAATAATCAAAGGGGGAAAGAAGAATGGCTTTAATGGATTTTTTCCGAAAAAAAAGTTCGGGTGATGTGGCAAAGGACCGTCTGAAACTGCTTTTGATTTCAGATCGCGCAAACTGTTCCCCTGAGATTATGGAGCTTATCAAGAATGATATCATCAAGGTGATCTCCAAATATATGGAAATTGACTGCGAGGGTCTGGATATTCAGATTACCCAGACAGAATCAGATGGACAGAATGGTCATGTGCCGGCTCTGTGCGCCAATATCCCTATTAAGGATATGAAGCACGGGCTGGAACATCGTTAGAGGAGTAGTATGTTTAAACAGTATCGGCTGAGGGATTACAGATTCAGACTTGTGTTTTATGTGTATGCAATCAGCATGCTCGGCGTGCTGGTGATCGGAAGCGCCCGCAAATCTGTACAGAGCCAGCAGATTATGGGACTGGCGCTGGGGACAATTGCCATGCTTGTGATTTCGGTGGTGGATTATACCTGGGTGCTGAAGTTTTACTGGCTGATCTATCTGTTTAATCTGGTGCTGTTATCTCTGGTACAGATTCCGTTTATCAATGTACGTCCCTTTGGCGTATGGAGGAGCGGAGCTTACCGCTGGCTGAACATAGGCGGGTTTCAGTTTCAACCGTCAGAACTTGCCAAACTGCTTTTGATTCTGTTTTTTGCACGTTTTTTTGAGAAATATAAGGAACAGCTGAATACCTGGAAAATACTTCTGATAACCGTGGTGTTATTTGGCATACCAGTCATTTATATTAAGGAACAGCCGGATCTTTCCACGACGATCTCGATCGTTGTGATTTTTCTGGTAGTATTGTTTATTGCCGGTCTGAGTTATAAGATTATCGGGGCGGCCGTTGCAGTGGGAGTGCCGTCGGTGATTATTTTCATCAGTCTGATTCTCCAGCCGGATCAGAAGATTCTGGATGATTATGCCTTCCGGCGGATTATGGCATGGCTGGATCCGGCCAAATATGCCGATGATGCTTACCAGCAGCAGAATTCGATTATGGCCATCGGCTCCGGCCAGCTGGCAGGAAAGGGGCTCAACAACAATTCCGTGTCTTCGGTAAAGAACGGAAGTTTTATCGCAGAGCCCCAGACAGATTTTATCTTTGCCGTGACAGGAGAAGAACTCGGTTTCATCGGCTGTGCAACAATTATTTTACTATTGGCTCTGATTGTGCTAGAATGTATATGGATAGGCAGACGTTCCAGAGAGTTTTCCGGAACCCTGATCTGCTGTGGGGTGGCAGGATATATCGGGTTTCAGAGTTTTGTCAACATCTGCGTGGCAACGGGAATTATGCCCAATACGGGAATTCCACTGCCCTTTGTCAGCTATGGACTGACTTCTCTGGTGACGTTGTTTATGGCAGTAGGTTTTGTTCTAAATGTCGGCTTACAGCCGAAAAAATATTAATTTGGGGGTGTTCGCATGAACATTGGATTAATTGCACATGATGCAAAAAAGAAACTGATGCAGAATTTCTGCATTGCATACAGGGGGATCTTATGTAAACACAACCTGTATGCTACCGGAACCACCGGAAGACTGATTGTAGAAGTAACCAATCTGACTGTACACAAATATCTTGCAGGCCATCTTGGGGGAGAGCAGCAGCTTGCAGCACAGATAGAGCACAATCAGATCGACCTGTTAATTTTCCTGAGAGATCCAACCATGCCCAAACAGCATGAACCGGATGTAAACAATGTCCTGCGGCTCTGTGATACCTATAACATCCCAGCCGCAACCAACCTGGCCACAGCAGAATTGCTCATCAAGTCCCTGGACCGAGGCGACCTGGAGTGGCGGGAGCTTTACGCGTAATAGTTGAGCAGTGCAAAAAGGCATATAAGAAGGTGCGTCGTACCCGATAAAGCGGGGTATGCTATGCCCGCATGTAAGTACCTTCTTATATGACTTTTTATAGGGCGGCAAGGTGAATTGACCGCAGGTCAAGAGAAGGCCCCCTGGGGGGAGCCCGCGAAGTGAGACAGCGTGCCCCGCTTTATTGGGTATGGAGTGAAGCGGAATCGAACTTCGGCACTGCGGAGAGCCGTTTTCAAGCTGGCACTGCCAAGAGGATTCGTCATGTTACACAAATATAGGTTGTCTTTTCCCCCCGGATAGACTATAATATTACCATACAGAAATCAGAACAGTGCATCTGTTCAGAATTATAAATCAATCGAAATCCAAGGAGGACAAAGCAATGGTACAATTAATCATTGGAAATAAGGGAGATGGCAAGACCAAGCATTTACTGGATAGAGTGAACAGCCAAATCAAAACAGCATCAGGCAACATCGTATACCTGGACAAAAGCACAAAACACATGCATGAACTGAACAACAAAGTCCGTCTTATCAATGTAAAGGATTATCCTTTAAAGAACAGTGATGAATTTATCGGTTTCATCTGTGGAATTATTTCCCAGGATTACGATTTGGAGCAGGTGTATCTGGACAGCTTTTTGAAGATTGCCTGCCTGGAGAACAAGGATTTGACCGACGCTCTTACACAGCTCAATCAGATCAGCGAGCAGTTTAAAGTAGATTTCTGCATCAGTATTTCCGTAGAGGAAAAGGATTTACCGGATTTTGCAAAAGAACAGGTTTTGATTTCCTGTTAGTATACCGTATGATACATAAGAGGGCTGTCCAGATTTAATGGCAGCCCTGTGCTTTATATTAATTGCGCACGGGCAGAGGAGAAGATCCCTGCCCGATGGTGCATTAACACTCTGCTATAGGAGGAATGCGGTTCGTGTCGGGTTCTGGGAAAAAGAATAGGAAAGTGATCAAATACCGGCGCCCCATGAATATCGGCGTTGTATTTTTTGGGTTTATTGCCGTCTATCTGATTGTCTGTATATATATGTTTTTTACCTCCACCCACATTTCAGGTTATGAGGTCATTGCAGGCAATCTGGCGACGGATTACCATTATACAGGAATTGCGCTTCGTACAGAGCAGATTTTCCAGTCAGAGAAACCGGGATACATCAGTTACTATGCCCGTGAGGGAGAGAAGGTCTCAGTGAATTCCACGGTTTATACAGTGGATGAAAGCGGGCGGATGGCGCAGGCCATCAAGGATAATGCCCAGGAAATAAGCCTGAGTGATGAAGACTACAGTCAGCTTCGGAGTGAGATTTCCGCCTATATGAGCAATGCCTCAGACATGAATTTTCTGGAAGTTTATGATTTTAAGACATCCATCGATGCTTCGATTCTGGATCTGGTGAATCAGAACATGATAGCCCGGCTGGACGGGGCCGCTGAAAGCGGAGAGAGTACATTTTCCGGTTACCAGGCAGGGGGAGTGGGGGTGGTGGAATACTATGTGGATGGTTTCGAGGATGCATCCCTTGAGACCTTAAGCAGTTCCTGGTTTGATGAGGAAGCCTATGAGAGAACGAATCTGCGTACCGAGGAGCTGGTGGGGCAGGGAGAACCCGTCTATAAGCTGATAACCGAGGAAAACTGGAAGATTGTATTTCCGCTGGATGAAGACATGGAGACCTTTCTTCTTGACAAGATTAAGGAAAATCAGAGAACCAGAGAAGATGGAACCATTGTCCAGAACACAACTTATATTGAAATCCGCATGGACAAGGACAAGCAGAATCTCTGGCCCTCAGTAACCGTAGAATACCGGGAGGGAAAGGCTTACGGCGTGCTGGAATTCGTGAATTCCATGATCCGCTATGCTAATGATCGTTTCCTGACGTTTGAGATACTGCGGGATGAGACCATGGGTCTGAAGATCCCAAAATCCGCGGTGACAGAAAAAGATTTCTTCGTCATAGCCAAAGAGTATGTGACGAATTCCGGCCCCGAAAATAATATGGGCTTTATGAAACAGACCGTAGGAGAGGACGGCAGTACGCAGGCTGAGTTTGTGAACTGCACCATTTACTATCAGGATGAACAGTACGCCTACGTGGATCCCAATGAGGAGAACTTCAGTACTTCCGAGAAGCTGCTTTCTGCCGGAGATGTGCTGATCCGCACGGATTCCGCCGAAGTTTACCAGGTGGGCCAGATGGCCCAGCTGAAGGGCGTTTACAATATTAACAAGGGTTACACCTTATTCCGGCAGATTCAGATACTATACGAGAATGAAGAATACTGCATTGTGAAAGAGGGAACCAGCTACGGACTTTCCGTGTATGACCACATTGTGCTGAATGCGGATACCGTGGACGAGGACGAAGTCGTTTACCAGTAAAAAGAAGGGCAGGGGCAGACGGAAAGGCTGCGGAACTGGAATAAGATCTAAAACAGCAGTCTTTGAAGGCTGCGGAACTGGAGTAGGAGAATCAAATGATAGTTGAAAATTTAGCAGAGGTAGAGCGGAAAATCTGCGCTGCCTGTGAGCGGGCAGGGCGCGCCAGAGACGAGGTAGTTTTGATTGCCGTGAGCAAGACAAAGCCTGTCTCCATGATTGAGGAGCTTCTGCCGGGAGGAACCAGAGACTTTGGGGAAAACAAGGTACAGGAACTGTGTGAGAAATATGAGCAGCTGCCAAAGGACATCCGCTGGCATCTCATCGGACATCTTCAGCGGAATAAGGTGAAATATGTGGTGGACAAAGCCTGCCTGATTCATTCATTGGATTCCTTAAGGCTGGCAGAGACTATCAGCATGGAAGCTGTGAAGAGACAGCTTACCGTTCCGGTGCTGATTGAAGTCAATGTAGCAGGAGAGGAGAGCAAATTCGGCGTATCTCCGGAGGAAACAGAAGATTTGATCCGGGAAATTGCCAAGCTTCCGGGGATTTTGGTGCAGGGATTGATGACAATTGCTCCATTTACTGCGGATCCAGAAGAAAATCGCACACATTTTTCCAATTTAAAGAAATTATGTGTTGACATAAAAATGAAAAACATTGATAATGTAACTATGAGTGTCCTGTCAATGGGAATGACCGGAGACTATGAGGTTGCGATTGAGGAAGGTGCCACCATGGTACGTGTGGGCACAGGGATTTTTGGCGAACGCAATTATAGATAGATTGGAGAAGATAGCATGAGTGTAATCGATAAATTTCTGGATGTCATGAAGCTGGGCGGCGACGACGACTACGATGAGTATGACGACTATGATGAATTCGATGATGACTACGAGGATGAGAAGCCGGAGCGGAAAAGTCCATTTCGACGAAAGAAAGAGGAAGATTACGATGATTTTGACGAGGAGGAGCCGCCCAGATCTAAGGTGACGCCTATTCGTCAGGCTCCGAGAAAGCAGGCAAAAGGTATGGAAGTATGCGTGATTAAACCCACAAGTTTTGACGACTCCAGGGAAATTGGAGAGACACTGCTGAGCGGCCGCACAGTGGTATTGAATTTTGAGGGTCTGGATGTGGAGATTGCACAGCGGATCATTGACTTTACCTCTGGCTCCTGTTTTGCCATTGGCGGCAATCTGCAGAAGGTTTCCGGAAGCATTTTCCTGGCCACACCAAGGAATGTGGATATTTCCGGGGATCTGCAGGATATTATAAGCGGTTCCATTGATATTCCGTCCGTATATGGAAAGTTTTAGGTCATGACAAAGGAAGAACAGCAGATGGAGCGGCGCCTTCTGGATTTGGCAGAGGCAGCTTATCAGCGGGGAGTCGTGACTTATTCAGACTTTCTGAATCTGAATGAACAGAATATATTTCACAGCGTCCGGCCCAGGCTTTCCTATCTGAAGACAGAGAGCTTTGGCGGTTATGAAGCGGCGGAGCGTCAGATGGCAGCCTTTGTTCCTGATGCTCTTCTATTTTGTCCGGAATACCCTATTTCCTGTATTCGAATTGTTCCCCTGCAGAAGAAGTTTGCGGAGAACCTGGCACACAGGGATTACCTGGGAGCAGTCTTGAATCTGGGGCTGGAGCGGACAAAGCTGGGAGATATTGTGGTAGAAGAGGAGCAGACGTATTTGTTCTGTCGGGAAAAGATAGCAGGGTTTATCTGCGAAAATCTGGCCCGGATCCGTCATACGCCGGTGATGGCGCAGATTGTGGAGGCAGGAAGCGTTTCCTATGAGCCGAAGCTTATGGAGATCAGGGGGACGGCTGCCTCTGTCCGGCTGGACAGTCTTTTGGCTTTGGCTTTTAAGGCTTCCAGAAGCAGCCTGACAGGCTTGATTGAGGGCGGGAAGGTATTTGTCAACGGAAAGCTGGTGACTTCCAATGGCTATCAGCCTAAAGAGGGGGATGTGGTATCCGTCCGGGGAATGGGGCGGTTCCGTTTTGGAGGAAGTAAGGGACAGTCGAAGAAAGGGAGAAGCTGTGTAACCCTTTGGAAGTATATTTGAGAATGCAGTGAGGTTCAGTATGGAAAAGAGAAAGCGGGTAGTTCTGCCGGTACAAAAAGATGGGGATTTTTGTTATTCGATTGTTTTGGAAGACAGCTTTGAAAATCTGGCCGTGGAAATGGAAAAGCTGGAGACAGCTGAGCGCAGAATCTGTATTGTAACAGACAGTCAGGTAGGACCTCTTTACGTGGATTCTGTAAAGGAGGCGCTTAAAAAGATCTGTAGAAAGGTGACTGTTTATACCATAGAGACAGGAGAAGAGCATAAAACACTGGATACGGTGAAAGGGCTCTACGAACATCTGATTTTGGAACACTTTGATCGGAAGGATCTTCTGACAGCTTTAGGCGGCGGTGTGACAGGAGATTTGACTGGATACACTGCTGCTACTTATCTGCGGGGCATCCGGTTTGTGCAGATTCCTACCACGCTTTTGTCACAGGTAGACAGCAGCATTGGTGGAAAGACAGGAGTGGATTTTGACAGCTGGAAGAATATGGTGGGCGCTTTTCACATGCCAAGCCTGGTTTATATGAATCTTTCGGTATTGAAGACATTACCAAAGCGGCAGTTTGCCTCAGGGATGGCAGAGATCCTGAAGCATGGCCTGATTCGCAGCCGCACCTATTATCAATGGCTTCTGGAGCACTGCATACAGATACAAAATCTGGAATATGACTGTCTGCTCTCTATGATTGAAGAGAGCTGCAGGATTAAACGAGCTGTAGTGGAAGCGGATCCTACAGAGCAGGGAGAGCGGGCATTGCTGAATTTCGGCCATACCATAGGCCATGCAGTGGAGAAGCTGAAGAATTTTCAGCTTCTGCATGGAGAGTGTGTGGCGGTGGGAATTGTGGCGGCCGCATGGATTTCTCTTAGGCGGGGGCTTTTAAGCCGTGAGGAATTTGAAGAGATACGAGAAGGATTTAGGGCCTTCTCCCTGCCGGTGAGTATCAAAGGGCTTGAGGCCGGGTGTATTGTTGAAGCCACTCGTTCGGATAAGAAAATGGAGGCGGGAAGCATAAAGTTTGTGCTTCTTAAGAAGATTGGAGAAGCTTTTGCAGATCGGACTGTGTCGGAAGAAGAACTTCTTTGTGCGGCTTCTCGGATATTGGAGGAGTATGAAAATGACGAGACGAGGAGCGTATAACCTGATTGGACTGCTGGCGGCTGCCCTTCTTACGGTCTTTGATCAATGGACCAAACGTCTGGCAGTCCGCTTTCTGAAGGAGCAGGCCCCCCGTGTGCTGATAGAGGGTGTATTTGAATTAAATTATCTGGAGAACCGGGGAGCGGCTTTCGGGATTTTTCAGGGACAGAAGGTGGTATTTCTCATCTGTACCGTTGTTATTCTGGGTCTGGTGGTGTTTTATTACTGCCGGGCGCCTAAGAGCAGGCGTTTTCATCCGATCCGGCTGGTGGGTATTCTGCTGTCGGCGGGAGCACTGGGGAATATGATAGACCGCATTCAGCATTCCTATGTGGTGGATTTCTTTTACTTTAAGCTGATTGATTTTCCGGTATTTAATGTGGCGGACTGCTATGTAACGGTAGGCGCTGTGCTTCTGGCGGTGCTGATTCTGTTTTATTACAAGGAGGAAGAGCTTGGCTTTTTCTATGGAGGAAAGGCGGGAAAAGCAGCAGAAGATGGACAGAAAGAAGAGATTTGAGGTAGAGGAGCCCGCCGGGATTCGCGTGGATCGCTATCTGGCAGAGCGGATGCCGGAGATTTCCCGCTCGTATCTGCAGAAGATAATCAGAGACGGGGGTGTGTTCCTGGACGGAAAGCCTGTGAAAGCCAACTCTAAGGTGGCAGGCGGGAATGTGATTGAGGTGGAACTGCCTGCGGCGGAAGAGCCGGAGATAGAACCTGAGGAACTGCCGCTGGAGATTCTTTATGAGGATGCGGATGTAATCTTTGTCAATAAGCCCAAGGATATGGTGGTGCATCCTTCCGCGGGACATATGTCCGGCACGCTGGTAAACGGCCTTCTGTATCACTGCCGGGGAGAGCTTTCCGGGATTAACGGCGTCATGCGTCCGGGAATTGTCCACCGGATCGACAAGGATACCACAGGGGTCCTGGTGGTGTGCAAACACGATCGTGCTCACAGCAGGGTGGCAGAACAGTTGAAGGAGCATTCTATAACCCGCTGTTACCGGGCGGTTGTGTGGGGAAATCTGAAGGAGGATGAGGGAACGGTGGACGCGCCCATCGGGCGGCATCCGGTGGACCGCAAGCGGATGGCGGTGGTAAAAAGAGGCGGAAAGCATGCCGTGACCCATTACCGGGTGCTGGAGCGGTTTGGACGCTTCACCTATGTGGAATGCCGGCTGGAGACCGGGCGGACCCATCAGATCCGGGTGCATATGGCTGGAATCGGCCATCCCCTGCTGGGAGATGAGGTTTATGGAAGCAGAAAGTCTCCCTTCTTGCTGCAGGGACAGGTGCTTCACGCTATGGTACTGGGGATCGTGCATCCCGTAAGCGGAACGTATCTGGAAGTGGAGGCGCCGCTGCCGGAGTATTTTCAGGAGCTTTTGGGGAAGCTTCGGGAAGGAACTGGGAAGTAGATGTTAGAAGAATTTCACGGAGGGACAAAATAAGCCAGACAGCTTTTCCTTATCCGTGTCCGTCCGTTCATGTATATTCTGTCTGCTCTTGCCGGACATAAAATGTCCGACAGTTTCATACAGAACATACACGAACAAGCCGGACACTGGATATCGGAAAGCTGTCTGGCTTATTTTGTAACGCCCCCTTTTCTGCGTGTCAAGAGAAGATACAGTCCCCACACGGCAAGCCCCAGCCCCGAACCGAGAAGTCCGGCCATCAGGCCTGGCGTGCGGTACCGAAGCTCCACCTGGTGCTCCCCGGATTCAAGGGGAAGGGCCATATACATGGTATCGGCCTGGCAGACGGGAACCGTTTTTCCATCTACCAGCGCAGACCAGCCATCGGAATAGGGGATGGACAGACAGAGCATTTTCGGTTCTGTGAGCGTAATGCTGCCAGTAATCTGGTTATCTGTGAAGCTTACGTGTTCCAGATGCTCCCGGCCAAGCGCTTCTGTCTGATCAGACAAAGTATAAAGAGGCAGGCAGTACAGGGAGAGCTTATCAAAGGAATAAGCGCCCCGGTGAGGAAGCTCCAGGGTAATGGAATGCTGTCCTTCCTGGGAATATCCCATGTTCAAAAGAAAATCCGAACGGTCATAGGAGCTTTCTGTCAGCCCGGAATAGTAGCAGAAGGTAGTATCCAGCATATCAGAGGCACAGTAAATGGGAAACTGAGAGACAGCCGGAGAATAAAAATGATCCCGCTTCTTCTGCCGTTGATCGGTAACGGCCATAGCTTCCCATTCCTCTTGAAAGAAGGGGGCAGAAGGTTCCTTGGTGTACAGCTCCAGTTCATTGAGCGAGTGCGCGTCCAGGCCTTCTATCAGGAGATAGGTTTCGCACTGGGGGAGACCCTCAAAGGTGAGCGTCAGTTTGGCATGTTCATTTTTAACATAATAGGTGTTGTCAAGCTCCAGAATGTCTTCCGGATCATAGGAGAGCTGGAAGGGGACAGCCTGTTCCTGAAAATGGAGCGAAGCTTCTGGATAACCTTCCGGCAGAGTTTCACAGACAACGCCCTGCAGCAGCGCCTGCTGACGCTCCAGATAAGTGAGTTCATCATAGGTATCCCGTGAGATTACAGACGGGCAGGTATAGCCAAAGGGCAGGAAGGTGCCCGTTTCATCCACATAGTAGACATCTCCCTGATAGTCAAATACCTGAGAATCTGTAAAGGGATAAGGAACATAATGGCTGGGATCGTGCCGCACATACCAGCGGACTCCGGCCAGGGCATGGAGCTGGGCCCGGTTGTCCAGACCATCGTACTTGAAGGCACGCTCCTCAAAGGGCATAGCCAGCTCGTTGAAAAACTGTATAATGGCGCCGTTGGAAAGACTCCAGTAATAGTGAAGGCCGTGTGCTTTCCAGTTGAGACTGTCGTTGCGCACAGGAACCAGATCCTGGGCATAGCGGGAAAAGGTATCCGGCTCTTCCAGAAAGACATTTACCATGGCGGAGGCAGACTGCTCCAGTGCATAAAGCCCTTTCCCGGCATCCACGAACCGGCGCATATGATTGTCCATATTTCCCCGGTAGAAGGAGATGGAGTTGAAGCTGATATTGATGGAGAGCAGAAGGATCAGGGCGGCCGGAATACTGTGAGGAAATTTCCGGGCCAGCGAAAAGGTATTCCTTACAGCCGGACCTTCTGTGACTACAAAAAGAGTCAGAACCAGAAGGAACAGGGAGAAAAACGCCTGGGTAGATCCGGAAGTGCGCATCAGGAACAGCAGGACCCCGTACAGGAGAAACAGGGGGAGCAGCAGACACTTTTCCCTGGATGTCAGGGAGAAAAGCTCTGGCCAGAGAAATACCACAATCAGCGCAATTAAAAAGGAATACCCGAAGCTCCAGCGGTTGGCGGCATAGGAAAAGCCGTTTAAAAAGGAACCGGCCGCGGGAATCAGGAGAAAGGCAGTCAGGACCAGAAATCCGATTTTCAGAGCTTTGAACTGCCTGCGTTTCAGGAACATAAGAAATACACACATAAGTGCCGGCGTGGCAAAGCACAGATAGGTCCAGCTTCCGGTGTAGGCAGGAGAAAGAAACTGATCGGGAAGATGCTCGTAGTAATTCCAGCCATAAATGGGAGCATAAGTCAGGCTGGTGTCGGAACGCATGTCCGAGAGGAACTGCAGGAGAACCGGAAAGAGAAGGACGGCAGAGACAGCAGTTCCTGTCAGGGAGAAAAAGATCGTGCGGCATAAGCAGCGTCCAAGGTCCCGCTTCCAGTTCTCATGCTTCATGGTGCAGAAACGGATGACACAGTAAAGAGCCGTCAACACAGCCAGCATATAAAAGAAATAAAAATTGCTCAGGGCTGAGAGGGCGGCAGAGGCGATCAGGAGATGCCCCTTTTCCTTATGGAAGACCCGTTCCACCCCAATAAGAATCAAAGGCAGATAGATCATGGGATTGATAAAATAGGGATGCATGGGAGCAAGCACAAAGCCATAGCCGGAAAATACATAAATAAGGCTTCCGGCAAGAACCGCAGCCCCGCCCCGCTTCATACGGAAGCAGTAACAGGAAAATGTAATCCCGGCAAGATACAGGCGCAGCAGGATTAAGGCTCCATAGAAGGTCTCCAGGAACCGCACAGGAACCAGAAAGGACAGAAGATTTAAGGGATCCCCGATTACATAGTAGTGAAGTGTGGTGAGGATATCCGAGCCATAACCGATCGTAGAGTCCCAGAGGGGAATGGTGAGCCGGTGCTGCGTGAGCAGAGTGCGCACGATTGAGATTCCCCAGTTACGGAAATAGACGAGAGAATTAAAATGCTGGGTCAGGCCGTCAGGCTTCCAGATAAAAGACTTTCCATTTTCAATAAAAGGCGAAAATACCAGCAGGGACAGCAGAAGAAAAAGCAGGCTGTAGCAGAGAAAATAAAAGCGCCGTCCGGCAGGAAAATTCCATTTGGAAGATAAAGGCTTCATAAGCAGTTCCTTTCTGATTCGCTCTATAAATAGTACGATTTTTGATGTTCCTACTATTATATAAGATGGCACCTGCTCTTGGCAAGGGTAAAGAAAAAGTCCAAACTTTCTGCTTGCCATTTTGTAATACATGTGTTACAATAATTTTCGTTGCAGATAGTATCGCATCATAGGCCGGCGTGTCGGAATGGCAGACGAGGCAGACTCAAAATCTGTTGTGGGCAACCACGTGCGGGTTCAAGTCCCGCTGCCGGCATTAATAAAAGCTGCTGAAATGCTTGATTTTTATCAGTGTTTCAGTAATTTTTTTACGCAATTACTTTGACTGCCTTATACGTAAAATCAAAAGAAAAGAGATTTTGCACATCTTCATTTTATAAAACGTAAAAAATAGTTACACAAGCATATTTTTATATTTTTAAATATGTTTATGTAACTATTTTTTGCATATTTAATCCATATTACACATATACTGCTAGTAGTATAGACAACCCCCAAAGAGAATGGCGCTCCCCTGGCCGGGATGCCTGGGGACTGGAATTAGGAGGACAAACATATGGCAAGGCCAAGAACCAGAGTAAGAAAAACCTACGAGGAACTGCTGGCAGAGAATGCAGAGAAGCTGAAAAAGCATACGGAGGCCGTTTCCATGCTCCAGCAGGAGCGGGAAGAGCTTTTGAAAGCAAAGCGGGATGAGGAGATGGAGGAGCTCTACACGTACATGCAGGAGAATCAGCTGACTGCGGAGGAGATTCTGGAATACCTGCAGGGGATGCAGGTACAGGAAGAAGCCTCATAAGAAAGAATTACATCAAAATCCGGAAGAGATGCGGGCCAAATCCCTGTTTGGCGGCCGCATCTTTTTCGTGGACAAGATTCTGCTATTTTCTGACAATATAATTGAATGTAATATACAGACAGACACGTTATAATTAAACCACATAGTTTCAGGAAATAATAACAGACTTGGAAAGGGAGGATAGAGCGATGGCAGGAATTACGTTTTTTGCCCCGGATACGGATGCGTTTGTGGACAGTGTGGTAAAGCATATTGCGGAATATGAGGAGCAGACCGGCGATAAGGTCCGCCTGCGGATTATCAGCAGCGACGAGTATTTTTCCAATCAGATACAGGGATATCTGGCGGAGGCGGGAGGCGCCGACGTCTATATGTCGGGCCCTGTTCTTCTCTGGGAGCATGTAAATCAGGGCTTTGTGGAGCATTTGGACGATTATATTGCCAGCGAAGAAGAGAAGGCTGATTTTGCGGACTTTATTCCCAATCTGATCCGGGCTAACCGCTGGACCGGACAGTTTGGAGATCCCCTGGGAGAGGGCCCCCTTTTAAGTCTTCCCGTAAACTGCGAGTCCTACAATATGGCATACAATCAGGATGTATTTGAGAAACTGGATCTGGACCTTCCCAGGAGCTGGGAGGAATACTTTGAGACGGCAGAGCGGATTGCCAGAGAGGTGGAGGGCGTCAGCGGATTTGCCCAGAGGGGAACCACAGCCTGGCATACCATGTACACAGGCTTTGCCACCCAGTACTGGTCTATGGGCGGTGTGGATTTTGACAAAGACGGCCGGTGCGCCATTGCTTCTTCCAAGGCAGCAGCAGCCACAGAGAAATTCCTGAAGGCGCTGAAGGCTGCGGGACCCGCCGGATGGCCCAGACAGAGATGGTATGAGCTGGCGATGGACTTCTGCGCGGGAAAATACGGCCTGATTGTGGATTCCGATCATTATGTGGGCTACTACGAAAAACAGTGCGTTTCCGCCATGGCGGGACGTATCGGATATGCTGCTGCGCCGGTAAACAGCGAGGGCAGAGCCATGCCCAATCTGTGGACCTGGTCTCTGGTGATGAATGCCCGCTGCAGGGACAAGGGGGCAGCCTGGCGGTTTATGAAATGGGCTTCTGGCAGAGCGTTTCTTCTGCGGGCAGCCTTTGAGGGCAATATGAATCCCACCCGGACCAGTGTGTGGGAAGATGAAAGCTTTCGCAGGGCTGCTGCTGGCTGGGGGAATTTCTATGAAGTATCCAGAAGACTGGCAGAAACAGACGGAAGGGTGCTGGTAACACCCACCGAGAAATACCGCTTGGTTGCAGAGCGCTGGGTAAAAGCGCTTCTTGAGGCCTATGATTCCGGCAAAGTGGAGACGGCCCTTGGACATGCGGCAGAAGATATAGATCAAATGATGGGCGTCAGGGGATAAGCGCCAATTGACTGGAACGTATGGGTGGAGCGTGTGCTTCTGCCAAAGATGGGATTGTGAGGAGGGCCGAAAGGCGGCAGGAATCTACCGGCAGCCTTTCGGAAGCTCCGTCCCGGCCCAGGATTTCCGGTACTGAAGGGGGGTACTCTTTTCATGCCGTTTAAAAAGATTGATAAAATGACTCACATGGCGGAAGCCGCAGGCAAAGGCAATCTGCTCAACCGTCATGTCCGGGGAATACCTCAGAAGCTCTTTGGCGTGGTTAATGCGCAGCACAATCAGATACTCATTCAGAGGAATGCCCATATAGCGCTTAAACTCTCTGGAGAGATAGTATTTGCTGACGCCGAACTCTCCGGATAAAAGGTCCAGACTGAGGGGTTCATTAAAATGATTTTCCAGCTTCTTAAGAATACCCTTCAGATACTCCGGCATGGCTCCCGGACTGAGATTCTCCGTACTGTTGGCGATCAGCAGCTGAGTTAAGAGTTCCACAATCAGCCCGGAGACAAGAATTTCCGAATGGAGATCCCGGTTCTGGGTAAGCGAAAGGATCCGCTGAAGGGTATGCTCCATAAATGCCGAATCCAGTTCTGTTAAAATCCGAAAATGATTCTTAATAAATTCCTCATAATACCCCAGGGCGGCAGGCCCGTTAAAATGCAGCCATAAAAATTCCCAGTTTTCACCCGAAGGGCATTCGTAGTAATGGGGATTCATACAGTTGATAAAAGCCGCAGACCCAGGCATCAGATCGTAAGACTCTCCCAGATACCTCAAAAGGCCCCGTCCGGACAGAGTATAAAACACCAGAAAGCTGTTCATATTCACCCGCTCCGTAAAGTAAGGCGGCGAGGTACGGAAAAACCCCGCTTCCTGCACATAGAAAAAAGTCTGTCTGGCAGACCGGGCAGGCGTATTGATAAAGCGGATGGAGTCCTGGCTCCAGGTGTAATCGGCCCGCTCCCTGTATTGATTTTCCGGTACATACGTCATGAATTCAATCCTCAATAAGTACAAAAACAACAGCTTTGTCCAACCACATTCTAAAGCATTCCCCTTACCCTGTCAATAAATCCGGGTAAAGCAGCAGCCTCAATTCGAGCCCAGAGAATATTCGTAAGGCCGCAGGGAACCTATGAAAACGCCGGTACTTAATGAACACAAGCCCAAAGGGCGCAGTGTGAATTTAGTACCGCTGCGTTTGAATGGAGCGGAAGCGGGTCCCGGCAGCCTTACGAATATTCCCTGGGCGTCCATTTTACAGCGCTGCACACTTCAAATGATGCTGCATATCCAGAAAATGAACAAATTTACCCTGAATCAAAAGATATTACCATTGTTTCCAAAAATACCAGATCATATAATTTAAGTAGAAAGAGACAAAAGACAGATTATGATGCAGGGAGGAGAAAAAGTTGTCGGAATATGTACTGGAATTAAAAGGCATTACCAAGATTTTTCCGGGCGTTAAGGCTCTGGACCGCGTGAGCTTTCAACTGAAGCCGGGTGAGATCCATGCACTGATGGGAGAGAACGGTGCGGGTAAGTCTACCTTTATCAAAGTCATCACAGGCGTACATAAGGCTGAAGAGGGCGAAATGTATCTGGACGGGAAAAAGGTTGATTTCAAAGGCCCCAAAGATGCACAGAAAGCAGGTATTGCAGCCATTTATCAGCATGTGACAGCATATCCTCATCTGAGTGTAACAGAAAATATTTTCATGGGACATGAGATCAAGAAACGCGGCATCCTCCAATGGAAGGAAATGCATGCGCTGGCAGATTCTTATCTGGAAGAATTAAATGCGGATTTTAAGTCTACAGCAGAAATGGGAGCTCTGTCAGTGGCGCAGCAGCAGATGGTGGAGATTGCCAAAGCCATTTCCATGAAAGCCCGGATTATTATTATGGATGAGCCCACGGCAGCCCTGACCAAGAATGAATCAGAGCAGCTTTACAAGATAACAGAAAAGCTGCGGGACGGCGGCGCGTCGGTGATTTTCATTTCCCACCGGTTTGAGGATATGTACCGGCTGGCCACGCGGGTGACTGTGTTCCGGGATTCCCAATACATAGGCAGTTATGATGTGGATGGCATTACCAATGCGGATCTGATCCGGGCCATGGTAGGCCGGGAGATCAGCGATATGTATCCAAAGCCGGAGGTGAAGATCGGGGAAGAGGTACTCCGGGTAGAGAAGCTTACGAGAACCGGTTATTTCAAGGATGTAAGCTTCAGCGTCCGCAAGGGAGAGATACTGGGACTGACGGGACTGGTAGGAGCCGGAAGAACGGAAACCGTTCAGACCATTTACGGTGTGGAGCATTACGATTCCGGAAAGATGTATCTGAACGGAGAAGAGATTACGGTAAAGAACCCTGCGGATGCTCTGCGTCAGGGAATCGGTCTTCTGCCGGAGGACCGGCAGCACCAGGGATTGATTCTGGACTGGGGAATCGGCCGCAATATCACGCTGACCGAGATTGCAAGTATTGGAAAGAACGGCCTTACCGATGACAAAGCAGAACGGGAAAAGGCCAAGGAGCTGGCAGAGCGCGTGGATACCAAAGCGGTGACCATTTTTGACAAGGCAAGCTCCCTGTCCGGCGGAAACCAGCAGAAGATTGTAGTGGCGAAGATTCTGGCATCCAATCTGAAGGTAATTATCCTGGATGAGCCCACCAAGGGTGTGGACGTAGGCGCGAAGGCAGAGATTTATGAAATCATGGGCGAGCTGGCCCAGCAGGGATATGCCATTATTATGATTTCCTCTGAGATGCCTGAGATTCTGGGTATGGTTGACCGGATTGTGGTTATGTGTGAAGGAAAAGTTACCGGAGAACTGCAGAGGGAAGAGGCAGAGCAGGAATCCATATTGAAGTTTGCCATGGCAAGATCATCCAAGGCAGCAAAGAATTAGGAGGGCGGAGAGATGGAAAAGAAGAAATTTGATTGGAAAGCAATCACCAGCTCCCGTGAAATGAGCCTTGTGATTGTGCTGATTCTTTTATGTGCCTTTGTGCAGATCCGCAACCAGTCCTTTCTGACCGGGGGGACTATGGAAGAGATGTTCCGAAACTACGCAGTTACGTTTATACTGGCGCTGGGCATGATGTGTGTACTGCTCACAGGCGGGATTGATATATCCATCGGCTCCACTCTTGCCTTTTCCGGCATGGCAGCGGCACTTCTGATGCGGGATTATGTAATATCCACCCCTGTGTCGTTCCTGGTTTCCATAGCCATCGGAGCCGGTCTGGGACTGGTAATCGGACTGGTGATTTCCAAGGGAAAGGTTCCGCCCATTGTGTGTACCCTGGGCTTTATGAATATCTACCGGGGCCTTACCTATCTGATTGCCCACAGCCAGTGGGTGGCAGCCTATCAGTTTACAGACAGCTTCAAGAACTTTGCCCTTACCAAATATCTGGGCTTGGGGCTTGTAAACAATATGATTGCCGTGACCATTTACATTTATATTATTTTCTATATTGTAATGAAATGGACGACAGTCGGGCGCCGGGTGTATGCGGTAGGTTCCAATGCAGAGGCGGCAGCTGTGTCCGGTATCAACATTGACAACGTGAAAATCGGCGTTTATACCCTGATGGGGCTCCTCTGCGGTCTGGGCGGTGCTCTTTGGACCTCTCTTTACAAGTCGGCCCAGGGCGATATGGCAACGGGTATTGAGATGGATGTCATTGCCGCCTGTGTGGTAGGAGGCGTAAGCCTGACCGGAGGAAGAGGATCGGTAGTGGGCGTTATGCTGGGTTCTCTGACCATTGCTATCATCGGCAAAGCCCTTCCGCTGATTGGCGTATCCCAGTTCTGGCAGAACGGTATTAAGGGACTGATTATTCTGGCAGCAGTGATCCTGAACGTACTGGCTCAGAGAACCATGGATAAGAACAATCTGAAAAGGAGGGAAATGTAATGGCCACCAAATCAGGCAGAACAATAATTGCGGAACAGAAGTTTTCCTGGAAAATATTCTTTTTAAAATGGGAATGGCTGCTGGTGATTCTCTTTATCGGAATCAATCTTATGAACGCTAATCTTTCCCAGTATTACTTAAGCGGCGAGGGACTTTTGAACGCCACCAATTCCTTCCTGGAGAAAGCCTTTGTGGCACTGCCGATGGCATACATTCTGGTGCTGGGAGACATTGATATTTCCGTAGGCTCCACCGCCTGTCTCTCTGCGGTTATGCTGGCGTACTGTTACAATCTGGGAGTGCCCATGGGCGCCTGCGTGCTCATCTGCCTCCTGACCGGAACCATATGCGGAGCCGTTAACGGACTGATTCTTACCAGATTTACAGAGCTTGCGCCCATGATTGTTACACTGGGAACCCAGATTCTCTTCCGGGGAATCGCAGAGGCCATGCTTGGCGATGAGGCCAGAGGCGGTCTGTCTACTGTAAAATGGTTCTCCGATTTGTACTGGGGCAAGCTGGGAATTGTACCGATTATGTTACTGTGTTTCATTATCTGCGCGGCAGTATTTGCTTTTGTGCTTCATAAGACCTGTTTTGGAAGAAGACTCTACGCCATCGGCGCCAATAAGCTGGCGGCAGAGTATGCGGGGATTAAGGTACAGCAGATCCGGATGATTGTGTTTACGCTTACAGGAACCTTTGCGGCAGTCACAGCCGTTTTCCTGGCGGCCCGGATGGGAAGTACCCGTGCGGACATTGCCACAGGCTATGAGATGGAGGCAATCGCCATGGCGGTGCTGGGCGGATTCAGTACCGACGGCGGAAAGGGAAATTTCCCCGGACTGGTTCTTGCAATCTTTATCGTGGGAATGCTCCGGTATGGTCTGGGACTTATCAATATTCCGTCCCAGCTGATGCTGGTAGTCATCGGAGCCCTGCTGATTGTAACGGTTATGCTGCCCAATATCCGTTCCATGGTGAAGATTCAGAAGAAGGCGGCATAAAAATTATTTTCTTACATGGTACCAGGCAGGAAACTGCTTTGTATAAAAACTATTCATATTTATTAAAAATTTTAGACGGGAGGAACGTAAAAAATGAAGAGAAAAGTATTAAGCGTATTACTTTCAGTCAGCATGCTTGCAGCAGTACTGGCAGGCTGTGGTTCCAAGGAAGCAGAAGCTCCGGCAGCACCGGCTCAGACCGAAGGAGACGGTGCTGGTGAAACAGAAGCTCCGGCAGAAAACGAAGGCGGAGATGCAGATGCTTCGGCAGCAGGCGCAGGAACCTTTGCAATTGTAACCAAGGCATCCGGCAACCCCTACAATGAGAGAGAGGCATCCGGTTTTGAGGAAGCTATGAAGGCTATGGGATATTCTGCAGATCAGATTATCGTAAGACATCCGGAAGCAGCTACCGCAGATGCACAGATTACCGTAATCAACGAGCTGATTTCCCAGAATGTAAGCGCTATCGCAATTGCAGGAAATGACAACGATGCTCTGCAGCCCGTTTGCGAGCAGGCAGCATCCAAGGGAATCAAGATTATTTCTCTGGACTCCACAGTAAACGCAGCAAGCCGTCTGACCCACGTAAATCAGGCTGGTACCGAGATCATCGGCCAGACTCTGATGGATGCAGTTCTGGATCTGTCCGGTGGAGAAGGTCAGTGGGCGATCCTTTCCGCAACCTCTCAGGCATCCAACCAGAATGCATGGATCGATGCAATGAAGAAGGTTATGGAAGGCGATGCTTATAAGGGACTGGAGCTGGTAGAAGTTGCTTACGGCGATGACGAGTACCAGAAGTCTGTAGACCAGACACAGGCACTCTTAACCAACTATCCGGATCTGAAGGTTATCTGCGCTCCTACGACAGTAGGTATCATGGCAGCAGCAGGCGTGCTTCAGGACAAGGCTTCCGAAGTAAAGCTGACCGGTCTTGGACTTCCCTCTGAGATGGCTGACTATGTTGGCGAAGATAAGGTATGCCCCTACATGTATCTGTGGAACCCCATTGATGTAGGACGTCTTGGCGCTTACACAAGCGTAGCTCTGGTAAATGGCGACATTACAGGAGCAGCCGGTGAGAAGTTCACCGCTGGAGACATGGGCGAGTATGAGATCGTTGAGGCTGCTGACGGCGGTACAGAAATCATCGTTGGACCTCCGTTCGCATTCACACCGGAAAACATCGAAGAGTGGAAGACTGTATACTAAGTCTGACAGGTAAAACTCAGATTGAACGCATATGAATAGTTGATGGAGATGGGGCTGGCTGGAAATGACAGTCCCATCTTTTTTAAAACAGCAGTTCCCCCGAAGCGCATAGAACGATTTACGGACGGCATTTAACGGCCGGAAATGGTTCTGTAAAAGGATGTGCTGAGAGGGAAACTGCGGAACTGGAATAAAAAACAGCAGTTCCCCCGAAGCACATAGAACGATTTACGGACGGCATTTAACGGCCGGAAATAGTTCTGTAAAAAGATGTGCTGAGAGGGGGACTGCGGAACTGGAATAGGAGAAAAAGCAGATGATTAAAACTTTTAAGATGAAATTGTATCCAGGAATGGAAGCTGAATATGAGAAGCGCCACAACCAGCTGTGGCCGGAGATGATTGATATGATTCATACGCATGGCGGCAGAAACTATACCATCGCTCTGGACCCGGAAACGCTGGTGCTGTTTGGCTGCATTGAGATAGAGGATGAGGAGCTCTGGAGCAAAGGGGCGGATACGGCCATCAACCGGAAATGGTGGGATTTTATGGCGGATATTATGGAAACCAATCCGGATAACAGTCCGGTATGCCATGATTTGAAACCTCTGTTTCATTTGGATTGAAAAAAGACGAAGGCTGTTACAGAAACCAAAGGGTGTATGAAACCTCTGATTCTGACAGCCTTCTTTTCTTATATTCTCTTTTGCGGGCATTGGAATGAAAGAAATCTGTGTAAAGGATGATGCACCGCAAGAAAGTGTTATTTTACAACAATGAAATGGGATGTAATCGCAGAAACCAGCTGTTATAATAGATGACAGATAGAAATAACAGCAAAACAATATACTTGTACATTACCTGCAGGCGGGCAGATTGACGGCTTACAGCAGGATTTGGGAAAGGAGAAGGAAACATGGAAAAGTTAAAGGCGGTAAGAAAGGCAAGGATCGGAATTTACACCATGGGGCTTAAGGCTTACTGGAATCAATTTCAGGGGCTGCATGACAGAATGCTGGAGTATGGCAGGTTCATTGAGAAGAAAGTGAAGGAGATGGACGCAGAGGTTTATTTTTATGGTCTGGTAGACTGTGAGGAAGAGGGAAGAAGGTGCGGCGAATTCTTCAATGAAAAGGGTGTAGATCTGATACTGGCCCATTCGGGAACCTATGTGACCAGCGCCTCCATTCTGCCGGTACATCAGATCTGTAAAGCGCCCACTGTAGTATTGAATCTTCAGCCTGCTGCACAGATCAATTATCTTCAGACCTCTACCGGAGAGTGGCTGGCCCACTGCGGCGCCTGTCCGGCACCGGAAACAGCCAATGCCTTTAACCGTGCGGGTATTGCTTACCGCTGTGTCAACGGACTTCTGGGAATGGATTATACGCCGGAGATTTCTGTGACGGATGAGAATACGGCAAAGCGTCCGGAGGCAAAGCGCGCCTGGAAGGAAATCAAGGAGTGGGTGCAGGCAGCGTCTGTAAAGGCGGCCCTTCAGTACTGCCGGTTTGGATTCCTGGGGAATAATTACAGCGGAATGCTGGATCTCTATTCGGATTATACCATGCTGCAGGCGCAGACAGGGATACATATTGAACTGTTGGAAATGTGTGATCTGGATCGGATGCTGCGAAGCGTAACCGATGAAGAGACAGCACAAAAGCGGAAAGAGATTGAGGAATTCTTTGTGATCAGCGATGATGTTTCAGCGGATCCGCTGGCCAAGAAGCCCACAGAGGAACAGCTGAACTGGTCGGCCAGAGTGGCTGCGGCCCAGGAGAAGCTGGTGAAGGAGTACAATCTGGACGGTTTGGCTTACTATTATCACGGAGCGCCGGAAGGGGATTACGAGAAGCTGCAGTCAGGATTTATTGTAGGCCATTCCCTGCTGACAGCCAAAGGAATTCCCTGCGCGGGCGAGGGCGATCTGAAGACCTGTCTGGCCATGAAGATCTGTGATATTCTGGGAAAAGGCGGCTCCTTCTGTGAGATTGTGGTGACAGACTATATAGAAGGAACCATCCTTCTTGGCCATGACGGCCCCTTCCACTTGGCCATTGCACAGGGCAGACCCCTTCTTCGCGGTCTGGGCGTCTATCATGGAAAGCAGGGAACCGGTGTGTCCGTGGAGGCCAAGGTCCGCACAGGAGCTATTACCAATCTGGGATGTACCCAGACCGTGGATGGCCGTCTGAAGTTTATTATCACAGAGGCAGAAGCGACCAATGCCCAGATTATGACCATTGGCAACACCCAGACGCATGTGCGCTTCCACAAAGATCCGGATGCCTATATGGACGAATGGTTTGCGGAAGCTCCCACCCATCATTTTGCCATGAGCGTGGGGCATAACGGCGGACTTTTTGAGAAGACAGCGGATCTGCTGGGCGTAAAGTCCGTGGTTTTGGATAAGAAGGTTTGAACTGAAGGGAAATGTCTGCTATAATATAGCACAGAAGAACCCTGCAGGCAGGCCGTCCCTGCGTGGCTTTCTGCCAGCAGGGATAAAGGGAAAGTAGAGTTATACATATGAAGCTGCTGATTGTGGATGATGAAAAGCTGACAAGAGACGGTTTAATGAACAGTATTGACTGGAAACAGCTGGGGATAGAGGCCGCAGCTCAGGCAGATGACGGGCTTAACGGCTATAAACTGGCGTTAAACTTTCAGCCGGATATTATTTTAAGCGATGTGCGGATGCCCCGCATGACCGGGATTGAGATGGCGGAACGGATCCAGGCTCAGAATCCGGATGTCAGCATCATTTTTATGAGCGGTTATTCAGATAAAGAATATTTAAAGGCCGCCATTAAGCTGAAGGCAGTCAGCTATGTGGAGAAGCCGATCGATCTGGATGAAATACAGGAGGCAGTCCGGGAGGCCTGTCAGGATGTGGCGGCGGTGAAGGAAGTGGCAGGGATCAAAGCCCTGTCTATTTCCGTTTCCCGTTCGGCTCTGGCGGTCAAAGCAGCTCTTGCGCCCCGGCCGGACGCGCCGCTGACAAAATGGGAGGGCGTGGATTTTTTTCCCTTTGGGGACCGCCATGTGCTGTTCTTTACATTTTTAATACAGTTTTACCATATGAATGCTCTGCAGAACAGCCTGGAGGCTGTGGCAGAGCCCTGTATCGGCCAGGTGCTGAATTCAGCCGGACTGAAAGAAATTCACGCTGTTAAGCAGGAGAACCTGCTTTTTTATCATGTCTGGGGATTTGAAAAGTTTTCGGATCGGGACAAGGACGGGCTTGGACGCCGTCTGGAAGAGGCCCTTGAGCCTTTGAATCTCCGCTACCACATTGTCTTTGGGAAAAATGTGGAGGGGGTGGAAAATATTTACAAATCTTATAATTCTGCTGTCATAGAGCTGCAGAATTCCTTTTTTAATCAGGAAAATACCCATCGTATCTACGAAGATAAGGATACTTACGATACCTTTTATGATTTGGACCGGCTGGATATGGAAAACCGCCTGCGGGAAGTGCTGCTGCAGCTGAACCGGGAGAGTGCCCTTGCCCTGTCAGAGGAACTGCTTTCCACGCTGACAGGAGCCGGCAGCGTGCTTCCCAATCAGGTAAAGGATTTGTACTATAAACTGCTGACCGTGATTCGGACAACGTATAAGATTCTTAAGATTCAGGCGCCGGATCTGGGTGAGTCTGATCACAGTCTCTGGGGATACGTCTCGTCCTGTGAGTCGGTCTACGAGTTGCAGGAGCTTTTGAAGGCGAGACTGGAGCTTTTATTTTCCACAGCAAAAAGCAAGACGGAAAATAATATGACTATTTATCTTATTAAAGAGTTTATTGCAGGGCGGTATCAGGATGAGACCTTATCCGTGAAGGATATCAGCGATCATGTGAAGCTGTCTTCCTCCTATGTCTGCACCCTCTTTAAAAATGACACGGGCATGACCTTGAACCAGTACCTGACAGAATACCGGATCGGGCGGGCCAAAAAACTTCTGGAGGATCCCAGGTATAAGATTGTGGATATTTCTGCCAAGGTAGGCTACAGCGACGGCAATTATTTTGGGAAAATTTTCAAGAGACTGTGCGGCATGTCCCCTTCCGAATACCGGGAGAAGGCGGTGGCAGCTATGCGCGGGGAGGATACCAAAGAGAATGATTAGAGCGATCCGTGCAGTGATGCATTATTTTCTGCATGACCTGAAGCTGAAATACAAATTTATCATTACCAATATGATCCTGGTGCTTGTGCCGACCATTGTGATTTTTGTATTTCTCTATGGGCGGCTTTCCCATATTATAGCGGTCAATGCCCTGGAGTCTGAGAAGGCCCTTGTAAATCAGACGGCCAGCACCCTGGAGGCCACGGCCAATCAGATTGTGTATGTGATGAACAGCATTACTTCGGATCCCTTTCTCTCCAGAGCTACCTATACTTCGGATGTGGGCCGTTATCTTGCGGCGGAGGAAAACTGGGAGGAACGTGGAGAATTCTATACCAATATCAATGCGCTGATCGATCAGGAGTTTATCACAGCGGTGAAAATTTATCTTCCGGATTCCGTGGACGGACAGAGCTGTGATGATGGATTTGGCATTATGGAACCTGTGAAAAATGTCCGGGGAAGCTACTGGCATGGAATTTTTTCCGGTTCGCCCAAGACAGTTTCCCTGTTCTGCCCGGATTTTTATCTGACTTCCTGGGAGATTCAGGAGCTGGGAGATATGGCTTATATTAAGAAGTTTACCAATATTGCCAACCGGGAGGCAGGCAGTGCTTATGTTGCGGTTTATTTTACACGGTCCTATCTTCAGAATATTCTGCGGCAGAACCTGACGAACATCAGCAGTTCCTACTATATTGTCAACAGCAGGGACAGTATTGTGGCAGACTCCAATTCCGTTCTGGCGGGAACTTATTTTATGAGCTATTCCGGTATCCAGAAAAATATTCAGAATACCCAGGATTTTACAACGGGCAAGGTGCTGGGGGAAAGCCTGTACATGGGTTACCGGGATATTGAGCAGACGGACTGGCGGCTGGTGTCCATGATTCCTGTGAATAATGTATTTACAGAGAGCAGAAAAGTGCTGTTTAATACTGCTTATCTGTATCTGGTCTTTGTGGTCCTGGCCTGTATGGCGGCATTTCTCCTGTCAGGAAATATGGCTGGGCGTCTTTCCAAGGTGGTAGGGACCATGAATCAGAGCAGGGATAAAATGCCGGAGAAGCTCAAAGACAATGCGGATCGGGATGAGATTGGACAGCTGGTAAACAATTACAATCAGATGGTGCAGCGCATTGAGGACCTGATGGAGGAGCAGACCAGGACCGCGGAGCAGCTGAAGATGTCAGAGGTAAAGGCACTGCAGGCGCAGATTAATCCTCATTTTCTCTACAATATGCTGGATATGATCAACTGGCTGGCCAAAAGCGGACAGCAGGAGAAGGTTTCCCTTGCAGTTCGGACCTTATCCGGATTTTATAAGCTTACACTGTCCAAAAAGAATATTACCATTTCCATCCGGGAGGAGTTAAGTCATGTAAGCCTCTTTGTGGAGCTTCAGAATATGCGTTTTGAGAACAAGATTGAGTTTCTGGTGGATGTGCCGGAGGAAATTCTGGACTATGAGATCCCCAAGCTGCTGTTGCAGCCTATTGTGGAGAATTCCATTCAGCATGGAATTTTTGAGAAGGAGACTAAGGCAGGAAGCGTGGTGATTACCGGCTGGCTGGAAGGGCAGGAGATTGTATTCCTGGTATCGGATACGGGAGTGGGGATTCAGCCGGGGAAGCTGGCTTCCATTCTAGACGGTACCAGCGAGAGTGAACGGGGAAGCAATATTGGAATCTACAATACCCATATGCGTCTGCAGTATCTCTATGGAGAAAGCTACGGCCTGCATTTTGAGAGCGAGTATGGGCACGGCACAGAGGTTCAGGTGCGCATTCCGGCTGTAGAATATCAGGAGAAGGTATAGATGGATACAGGGTTAAGAGATATTTTAAGCAGAATTTCTGAGGAAGAGCAGGCGATTCTGGACGGAAATATGCAGGTGCAGAAGGAACTGTACAGCGATACCAAGGAGTTTGTAGTGGACAGTGCCAGGCTGCTGCGGCAGGGAAAGCTTATTGATGTGCGCCGCCATACCCGGTTTGTCCATTTTCCCAAGCACAGCCACAACTATGTGGAGATTGTCTATATGTACCAGGGCAGTACCACCCATATTCTGGACGGGAAGGAGCGGGTGGAGCTCTGTGAGGGAGATCTGCTCTTTCTGAATCAGAACGTGGTGCAGGAGGTTCTGCCGGCGGGAGAGCAGGACATTGCCATTAACTTTGTGGTGCGGCCCGAATTCTTTGACACAGCCTTTCATATGATGGAGGATGAAAGCCTGCTGCGTGATTTTCTGGTGGACATTCTCACAAAGAAGAGCCACAAGTCTGCATACCTCTATTTTCAGGTGCGGGATGTGCTTCCGGTACAGCATCTTCTGGAAACGATGATCTGGTCTTTGGTATACCGGCAGGAGTACCGGAGAAATATCAACCAGATTACCATGGGGCTTCTGTTTATGCATCTGGTGAATCTGAATACCAAGATCCGCTATGGAAATCAGAATCAGTACGATCAGGAGCGTGTAGCCCGGACACTGGCCTATATTGAGACCTGCTATCCTACAGCGTCCCTGGAAGAGCTGTGCGGGGAAATGCACCAAAGCATGTCTCAGATGAGCAAATTTATCAAAAAGCATATGGGATGTACCTTTAAGGAACTGCTGCAGACCAAGCGTCTGAATCAGGCCGCTTATCTTCTGACTACCACAAAGCTTCCGGTGTCGGACATTATCACGGCGGTGGGTTATGACAATACCAGTTATTTTTACCGGGTATTCCAGAAGCGGTTTCAGGTGACGCCCAGAGATTACCGCATAGAGCGGAGCGGTGGAAAATAAGGACAGTATTTTGAAAAAATTACGTCCTTATTTTTTTGTGTTTCTACTGTTATAATAGATAAACAGGTAAAGCAGAAACTGAGGATATGCGTACACTTCAAGCGTGCGCGGTATTAGAAAAGGGGGAACCAATGAGTACATATTATCTGGCGGTAGATATCGGCGCTTCCAGCGGGCGCCATATTTTGGGCCATCTGGAAGACGGAAAGGTCATTCTGGAGGAGGTCTACCGTTTTGACAATGGAATGCAGCCAATGAACGGACATCTGTGCTGGGATGTGGACGGTCTGTTTCGGGAGATTAAGGCCGGCATGAAGCGCTGCAAGGAGCTGGGAAAGATACCGGTGAGCATGGGCGTGGATACCTGGGCTGTGGACTATGTGCTGCTTGACAAAGAAGGAAAGCGGCTGGGAGACGCGGTGGGCTACCGGGACAAGCGGACGGAAGGCATGGATGACAAGGTGTATGAGATCATCTCTCCAAAAGAGCTGTATGCAAGAACGGGAATCCAAAAGCAGATGTTCAACACCATTTACCAGCTGATGGCCGTGAAGGAGACGCAGCCGGAGCTGATGGAGCAGGCGGACCGGCTTTTGATGCTTCCTGATTATTTTCATTATCTGCTGACAGGCGTGGCAAAGACGGAGTACACAAATGCCACTTCCGGCCAGCTGGTAAGCCCGGAAACCAAAGACTGGGATTATGAACTGATTGAGCGGCTGGGCTTCAAGAAGGATATATTTGGACCCATTACCTGTCCGGGGACGGTGGTGGGGCCGCTGAAGAAAGAAGTGGAAGAGGAAACAGGCTTCTCCTGTACGGTGATGCAGCCGGCTACCCATGATACGGCTTCGGCGGTTCTGGCTGTTCCATCCACGGAGGAGAACGTGATCTACATCAGCTCCGGTACCTGGTCCCTGATGGGCACGGAGATCCCCAAAGCAGACTGCAGGGAGGAGAGCCGGCAGGCCAACTTTACCAATGAGGGCGGTGTGGATTACCGGTTCCGTTTCCTGAAGAACATTATGGGTCTTTGGATGATTCAGTCTGTGCGCAAAGAACTGCCGGAAAAATACAGTTATGCCAAGCTTTGCGAAATGGCGGAGAAGGTTTCGGATTTCCCGGCAGTGATTGATGTGAACGATGGAAGCTTTATGGCTCCGGACAGTATGATTGAGGCCATAAAGGAGTATTGCCGGACGCACGATCAGGCCGTGCCGGAGACGCCGGGAGAGCTGGCCACAGTGATTTATCAGAATCTGGCCCGCAGCTATGGCGGAACGGTGCGGGAGATTGAGAAGCTTACCGGGAGAACCTGCGAGAAGATTCATGTGGTAGGCGGCGGGTCCAACGCAGAGTATTTAAATGAACTTACGGCCCGTTACACCGGAAAGGAAGTGCTGGCAGGACCGGGAGAGGCCACAGCCCTTGGCAATCTGGCAGCCCAGATGATTGCGGCAGGAGAGCTTAAGGATATCTGGGATGCCAGAGCCTGTATCCGGAATTCCTTTGAGATACGTTCGTTCCGGGCGTAAGAGGGGAGAAGCTTTTAGACGTAAAAGATTCTAAACAGCAGTCCCCGGACAGAGTCTGGAAGAATTTACGGACGTCAGAGACGTCTGGGAATGCTTCTCTCTGAAGAGGCTCTTTAAAAGGGCTGCAAAACGAAAATAAGGAGGATTCATTTTATGAATATCAAAGAGAGATACGAGTCAGCGAAAGCCATGTATGCAAAAATCGGCGTGGACACAGATGCAGCACTGGAGTGCCTGAAGAAAGTTCCCATTTCCATGCACTGCTGGCAGGGAGACGATGTCATTGGATTTGACCATGACGGCCCCCTCACCGGCGGCATTCAGACGACCGGGAATTACCCCGGAAGAGCCAGAAATCCCCAGGAGCTGATGGCAGATATCGAGAAGGCCTTAAGCCTGATTCCCGGAAAGCACAAAGTCAATCTCCATGCCTGCTATGCGATTTTCGAGGAAGGTGAGTATGCTGACAGAGATAAGCTTGAGCCCAGACATTTTGCAAAATGGGTGGAGTTTGGCAGAAAGAACAAAGTTGCCTTTGATTTCAATCCCACTTGCTTTTCCCATCCCATGGCAGAGGACAGCCTGACCCTGTCAAGCCCGGACGAGAAGGTTCGTAAGTTCTGGGTGGATCACTGTATTGCCTGTATTAAGATTTCCGAGTATCTGGCCACAGAGCAGGGATGCCCCTGTGCCATGAATATCTGGATTCCTGACGGCATGAAGGATGTTCCCGCAGACCGTCTGGGACCCAGAGCAAGATTCAAACAGTCCCTGGATGAGATTCTGGCAGTTCCCTACGATAAGGAAAAAGTACTGGTGTGTCTGGAATCTAAGGTATTTGGGATCGGTATGGAATCCTACACCGTAGGCTCCAGCGAATTTACCATTAACTATGCGGCAAAGAATGATATCATCAGTCTGATGGACAACGGACATTATCATCCCACAGAAGTGGTATCAGACAAGATTTCGTCCATGCTGCTCTTCAATGACAAGATTGCCCTTCATGTGACAAGAGGCGTGCGCTGGGACAGCGATCATGTACTGCTCTTTGATGATGAAACAAGAGAGATTGCCAAAGAAATCGTGCGCAATGACGCCCTTGACCGTGTGCTTCTGGCTCTGGACTACTTTGACGCCGGCATCAACCGGATTTCCGCATGGGTAACCGGTATGCGCAATATGCAGAAGGCGCTTCTGTACGCGCTTCTGAGTCCCAATAAGAAGCTGAAAGAGCTGCAGGATCAGGGAAAATTCACTGAGCTGATGATGCGCCAGGAAGAGCTGAAGACTTATCCTCTGGGCGATGTGTGGAATTATTTCTGCGAGACAAACGGCGTTCCGGTGCAGGAGGACTGGTTTACAGAGATCGAGAAATACGAGGAAGAAGTACTTTCCAAGCGCAGATAAAGAATTAGAAAAGTTAAACAGCAGTTCCAGGAAACCGCAGAACGGAACTATATTTTAACATTGGAAGCTCTGTACGTATACGGACAGGGCGGCAGTGGAACGGGAATGGAGAAAAAATGATGGCAGATTTAGCAAACTTAGTAGAAATGTCAAATAAACACGGAAGAAACCCGGAGCTGGTTCTGGCTGGCGGCGGCAACACTTCCTATAAGAAGGACGGCGTGCTCTATGTAAAGTGCTCCGGTACCAGCCTGGGCACCATCACGGCGGATGGCTTTACAGCCATGGATATTGCGAAACTTACAGCTCTGATGGAGAAGGATTATCCGGCGGAGGATGCAGCCAGAGAGGCGGCGTTCCTGACGGATGTGATGGAGGCCCGCTGTGATGAGGATTTGAGCAAGCGTCCCAGTGTGGAAGCCCTGCTGCACAGTCTGTTTCCCCAGGCATATGTGCTGCACATTCATCCGGCGCTGGTTAACGGCCTGACTTGTTCCAGAGGCGGGGAAAAGCTGGCGGAGGAGATTCTGGGCTCCCAGATGATCTGGATTCCCATCTGCCGTCCGGGCTATACCCTTGGGAAGCTCTGCAATGAGGCTATGAAGGTTTACCGTCAGGAGAAGGGTCAGGAGGTCCAGGTAGTGCTTCTGCAGAACCATGGAATCTTTATTGCGGCTGAGACCGTGGAGGAGATTGACAAGATTCTGGATGATGTGATGGGAAAGCTGGAGGCCTATGTGCGGACAGAGGGAAAAGAGGAGCTGGTCAAGAAGCTTCATGCCCTTACCGGCCGTGTGGCAGAGTATCTGCCCATTCGGGAGGCTGTTCACTTTGTCAGCAGCAGGGAGAGCGCAGAAGCGCTTCTGAAGCCCTTTACACCGGATCACATTGTGTACTGTGGTGCTTTCCCCCTATTTGTGAGCGGGGATGAGGATCTGGAGACAGCCCTTAATCAGTTTAAGGAGAAGCAGGGGGATTACCCGAAGATTGTGCTGCTGGAGAAGGTGGGCGCCTTTGCACTCTGCCAGAATGAGAAGGAGATTAAGAATGCAGAGCTTCTTCTGGCAGATGCCATGAAGGTGGCGTACTATGCAGAGAGGTTTGGCGGTGTTCTGCCTATGACAGATGAACTGACTTACTTTATTACCCACTGGGAGGCTGAGTCTTACCGGAAGAAACAGGCCTGAAAACCATTCCCGCAGACAGCGGGCAAGGCTGATGAAAAGGGGGCTGCCGCTGTTTATGCGGCAGGCCCTTTTAGTAATTTAGTTTGATTTTGGGGTCATTAATTTTGCGTTTTAAAACAAATCTTATCTTTCAGACACGTTATGGTACGATGGTACAGGTATTTGTAATCGTAATCAGCCTTGGCATAATTGCCGTTATCATCGGTATAGACAGGCTCATTACAATGAATACTGAAGGTGTGTTAAATGTATCATGCAGAACGAAAAGGAGAATTTGGAGATGGAAACAAGACCTTATGTACCATGGGAATTGATGAATCATTTTATGATTGATGTGTTTGAGGCATATGGAGTGCCTCGTGAGGAAGCGGCAATCTGCGCTGATGTGCTTCTGGAATCGGATCGGAGAGGG
>CATJHO010000115.1 GCA_949740535.1 uncultured Lachnospiraceae bacterium | reverse complement strand
TGTCACCGGAAAGGTCCACACCCTCGGTACGCTTAAACTCTGCCAGCATATAGTCAGTAATCTTCTGGTCAAAATCATCACCGCCCAGACGGTTGTCGCCAGCTGTGGCTAATACTTCGATGACGCCGTCGCCAATCTCAATAATGGATACGTCAAAGGTACCGCCGCCCAGGTCATATACCATGATTTTCTGTTCTTTTTCATTGTCCAGGCCGTAAGCCAGTGCTGCGGCAGTAGGCTCATTGATAATACGCTTTACATCCAGACCTGCAATCTTGCCTGCGTCCTTGGTTGCCTGTCTCTGGGCATCATTAAAGTACGCCGGAACTGTGATTACCGCTTCCGTTACCTTCTCGCCCAGATAGTTCTCTGCATCTGCCTTCAGCTTCTGAAGAATCATTGCGGAAATCTCCTGGGGGGAGTACTTCTTATCATCGATGGCTACTCTGTGATCGGTTCCCATATCTCTCTTAATCGAAGAGATGGTCTTTTCGGAGTTGGTTACTGCCTGGCGCTTGGCAGGCTCGCCTACCAGACGCTCTCCGGTCTTTGTAAATGCCACCACGGAGGGTGTGGTTCTGGCGCCTTCTGTATTGGCAATTACCACCGGCTTGCCGCCCTCCATGACTGCTACGCAGCTGTTTGTTGTTCCTAAGTCAATTCCAATAATTTTGCTCATAATAAAAGCCTCCTCGTTTATTTGGTTTGTAGGTTGTTGGTTTGATTATATATTTACTCCGCGGTGCGTATTCGGGAAAGCACTGCTCATTTCCATCACGTCAGTTTGCGACTTTCACCATGCTGTGACGGATTACTGTCTCTTTGTAGGTATACCCTTTCTGAAACTCTTCTGCCACGATGTTTTCTCCCAGCTCTTCATCCTCTACATGCATGACTGCATTGTGCAGATTGGGATCAAATTCCTGTCCTGCGGCTTCTATGGGAGCTACGCCTAAGTCTGTCAGCACAGTCATCAGCTGCTTGTAGATCTTATCCATTCCCTCTATCACAGGATTGGTCCGCTCCGCCTCCGGAACAGTATCCAGCCCCCGCTCGAAATTATCCACCAC
Organism: uncultured Lachnospiraceae bacterium; assembly: GCA_949740535.1. GTDB lineage: Bacteria > Bacillota > Clostridia > Lachnospirales > Lachnospiraceae > Laedolimicola. Next base: position 94,297 of record CATJHO010000115.1, on the reverse strand, counting down.
CGGAAGAATCTTCTCAATCACATCCCTGGCTCCAATCTCGTACATGTGGGACTTCTCTTTTTCGGTCCGCTTACGGAAATTGTCAAACTCTGCCATCTGGCGCTTTACCCGATCCTCAAGCTCTTCGATTTTCTCGTCCCTGGGATCCTTTTTCTTCTTTTTCTTTCCCAGGAAAGATTTTTCAGACTTTTCCTTCTGTTCCTTTGGCTCTTTGGAATCCCCGGCCGCTTCCTCTATATCCTGTTCTTTTGCCGCCTCCGGCTCTTCCTGCACCTCTCCTGCTTCTGCTTTTTCCTTTTGAAGCTCTTCCTCCTGAATTGCTTCCTCTTTGTTCATTTCCTTTTCCACGGGTCTTTACCCCTTTCTGTTATATATCTCATCCAGCTGATCGGTGAGCGTCTTTAATGTATTCACCACATTCTCATAATCCATACGCTTGGGCCCTACAATTCCAATGGTGCCCCGCAGCCCGTCTCCCAGTTCATACGTGGCTGTCACCACACTGCAGTCCTTCATGGCCTGCACGGGAAGCTCCTGGCCGATGTATACCTGAATGTTCTGATCCCTGCCGCCTTCCAGCGTCCGGTTCATCAGATCCGTCAACTCCTGCTTTTCCTCAAAGGTACTTAAAAGCTCACTGGCCTTTCCATTCTCGGACAGCTCCGGATACCGGAAAATATTCGTTGTCCCGGAAGTATAAATCTCCACTTCCTCCTCTGAATGAATCACCTCTGCCACTGCATCCACAACATCCGCCACCAGTCCGCTGTGAATCCCCGCCTGTTCCTTCAGGTTCTTAATCATAGCCAGGTTAATCTCCTCTATGGCCAGGCCGTTCAGCACACTGTTCAGCAGGATATTCAATTTCAGCACCGTCTCCTGGTCCAGTTCCTCGGTAACGGGAATCACTTTATTCCGCACCAGATTTCCTTCTGTCATAATCACGGCAAGAATCTGGGTGGAGCTTACCTTGGAAAGCTGAATAAACTTCAGCTTGTTCCGATGATAAACCGGCGCCGATACCATAGTGGCATAGTTGGTATTGGCGGCCAGAACCTTCACCACCTGCTTAAGCACACGCTCCATCTTGTCAGTCCGCTCAATCATCAGCTCCTTGAGCTCACTGACCTCCCGGTCCTTTTCTTCCATCATGCGGTCCACATAGAGACGATAGCCCTTATCCGAGGGAATTCTGCCGGCTGAAGTGTGGGGCTGCAGGATGTAGCCCATCTCTTCCAGATCCGACATCTCATTGCGGATGGTTGCGGAGCTTAAGTTCAAATCGGAATACTTGGAAATGGTTCTGGAGCCTACGGGTTCTCCCGTTTCCATATAGTTGCGGATGACTGCCTGCAGGATTTTCAATTTTCTATCATCCAGTTCCAATTCCTCACCTCATTCCTGCTTCATTTTTCTATTAGCACTCGGCCCTTTTGAGTGCTAACATTAAAATATCACTATGCCCTCCGTTTGTCAAGCGACTTTATACATTTTTTAGAAATTGCATCTCCTGTGATAACCGTCCGGACAATCGAATGCATACGAAATTGTTTAGAAATATTTTAGAAAATAAGTATTGCATTTTTTGATCGGGAGTGATATATACTAGGTGTAGACAAGTAAATAAGGCCCTGTACCGCATACACCGGTATGTGGTATGGGGCTTTTTGTATTTTGCGGTACTGGAATCAGTAACATCTCGACCCACATCCAAATGGATCTGCGGACACCCCTTTTGCGGCGGGAGATTTAGTTTGGCCCTCTGCGTCCGCTGCGATGTTACGATACCGGAATAGGAGGCAGACATGAATATTAACAAATTCACACAAAAATCCATACAGGCTGTCAACGGCCTGGAAAAGACTGCCTATGAATATGGCAGCCAGGAGCTGGAGCAGGAGCACCTGCTGATGAGTCTTCTCCGGCAGGATGACAGCCTTATCTTAAAGCTGATTTCCAAGATGGAGATTTCGCCGGAACATTTTGTAAACCGGGTGGAACAGGCCCTTAATAAGCGGGTAAAGGTTTCCGGCGGCCAGCCCTATGTCGGGCAGTATTTAAATAAGGTACTCATAAGCGCTGAGGACGAGGCCAGACAGATGGGAGACGAGTATGTCTCTGTGGAGCATCTGTTCCTTGCCCTGCTTACCGGTCCCAGCCCTTCCGTAAAAGAGATTTTCAGAGAATACGGAATTACGAAAGACCGCTTTCTCAAGGCTCTTTCTACCATCCGGGGCAATCAGCGTGTCACCAGTGATAATCCGGAAGCTACTTATGACACATTAAATAAGTACGGCTCCGATCTGGTAGAACGCGCCAGAGCCCAGAAGCTCGACCCGGTTATCGGCCGGGATGCGGAAATCCGCAATATCATCCGCATTCTGTCCAGAAAAACGAAAAACAATCCCGTTCTGATCGGCGAGCCCGGTGTAGGAAAAACCGCCGCCATCGAAGGCCTGGCTCAACGGATTGTCCGGGGAGATGTCCCGGAGGGCTTAAAAGATAAGAAGCTTTTTGCTCTGGATATGGGCGCCCTGGTAGCCGGAGCCAAATACCGGGGAGAATTTGAAGAACGGCTGAAGGCTGTATTGGATGAGGTGCGCAGAAGCAATGGACAGATCATCCTCTTTATTGACGAGCTCCACCTGATCGTGGGGGCCGGCAAAACAGACGGCGCCATGGATGCCGGCAATATGCTGAAGCCCATGCTTGCCAGAGGAGAACTCCACTGTATCGGCGCTACAACCCTGGATGAATACCGGCAGTATATTGAGAAGGATGCCGCTCTGGAGCGGCGGTTCCAGCCGGTGATGGTAGACGAACCAACCGTGGAAGATACGATTTCCATCCTGAGGGGATTAAAAGAGCGCTATGAGGTCTTCCACGGTGTTAAAGTTACGGATGCAGCACTGGTCTGTGCCGCGACACTCTCCAACCGCTACATTTCTGACCGGTTTCTGCCAGACAAGGCCATTGACCTGGTGGATGAAGCCTGCGCTCTCATTAAGACAGAGCTTGACTCCATGCCTGCAGAGCTTGACGAGCTGAGCCGGAAAATTATGCAGTTAGAGATTGAGGAGGCAGCACTCAAAAAAGAGACTGACCGTCTAAGCCAGGAGCGCCTGGAACATCTCCAGAGAGAACTTGCGGAGCTTCGGGATGAATTTAACGGAAAAAAAGCCCAGTGGGACAATGAAAAAACTTCCGTAGAACGCCTCTCCAGGCTTCGGGAGGAAATCGAAGATATCAACAAACAGATTCAGACCGCACAGCAGAATTATGACCTGAACAAAGCCGCCGAGCTCCAGTACGGCAGACTGCCCCAGCTTCAAAAACAGCTGGAGCAGGAGGAAGAATCCATCCACAAAAAAGACCTCTCCCTGGTTCATGAGGCCGTAACAGAGGATGAAATTACCCGTATTATCTCCCGGTGGACAGGAATCCCCACAGCCAAGCTGACCGAGAGCGAGCGGAACAAAACACTGCACCTGGATGAGGAGCTTCACAAGCGCGTAATCGGACAGGATGAAGGCGTTACCCTGGTTTCCGAGGCCATCATCCGCTCTAAGGCAGGCATCAAAGATCCCGGCAGACCCATCGGCTCCTTCCTCTTCCTGGGCCCCACCGGCGTGGGAAAAACAGAGCTTGCCAAAGCCCTGGCCGCCAGCCTCTTTGACGATGAACAGAATATGGTGCGGATAGATATGAGCGAATATATGGAGAAATACTCCGTTTCCCGCCTCATTGGAGCGCCTCCCGGATATGTAGGATACGAGGAAGGCGGCCAGCTCACAGAGGCCGTCCGCCGGAAGCCCTATTCCGTAGTCCTGTTTGATGAAATAGAAAAAGCACATCCGGACGTATTTAACGTACTTCTGCAGGTGCTGGACGACGGACGCATCACCGATTCCCAGGGACGCACCGTAGACTTCAAAAACACCATCCTTATCATGACCTCAAATATCGGTTCTTCCTATCTGCTGGAAGGGATTGATGAACAGGGAAACATTCGGGAAGAAGCACAGCAGCTGGTAATGAACGACTTAAGAGCCCATTTCCGGCCGGAATTTCTGAACCGTCTGGATGAAACCGTTCTCTTTAAGCCCTTAAGCAGGAGCGATATAGCTTCCATTATCAATCTTCTGCTGGCAGAATTAAATGAACGCCTGAAAGACCGGGAACTGCGGCTGGAGCTCACCGAAAAAGCCAAAGCCTTCATCGCAGACCAGGGCTATGACCCCGTCTACGGCGCCCGCCCCTTAAAGCGCTATATGCAGAAGCACGTAGAGACACTGGCCGCCAGGCTGATTCTGGGCGGAGAAGCCGTTGCCGGAAGCATCATCCGGATTGATGCCGGCCAAGAGAGTCTTACAGCTTCCCTGGAGTAACCTTGGCATGAAAGCAGTTATCACAAAATAAAAAATTTCTACAACATAAAGTAACAGCATGTTCAATGCGCATACGCTGCCCTCTCTTGACAAGAGCATACACGGTCAAGAGAGGGTATGTTGTAGAAATTTTTAGTTTATAACAGCTTTAATTCCCGCAGGCACTTCTAAACCCGAATCCCCTTAAACTTCTCAATATGCTCCTTAATGGCCGTCTCCACCGGCATACGCTCCGCGCTGGAAGCCCCGTAAAACCCGTGCACGCCCTGTGTATTTCCAAGCACATAAGCCGCATCCTCCGGACTGGAAATAGGACCTCCATGGCACAGAATCAGGATATCGCTTCTCTCTGCTTTTGCCGCATCGTGGATTTCCTGGATAATCTTAACTGCCATATCCAGTTCCATAATACTTTCCGCTCCAATAGAGCCGCCCACAGTACAGCCGCAGTGCGCCACAATCACATCCGCCCCGGCCTTTGCCATTTTCACAGCCTCTTTTGCATTGAACGCATAGGGAGAGGAAAATAAATCCATCTCATGGGCAATATGAACCATCTCCACCTCCAGATCATAGCTCATTCCCGTCTCCTCAAAAGTCTGGCGCATTCTTCCCTCAAACAAACCTACCGTGGGGAAATTCTGAACGCCGGAGTACCCAATTTCCTTCACCTTCTTCAGAAATAAATGCATATCCTTAAACGGATCTGTTCCGTTGACTCCCGCCAAAACCGGAACATCCTTTACAACCGGAAGAATCTCGCCTGCCATATCCATGACAATCTGGTTCGCATCTCCATAGGCCAGCAGTCCGGCGCTTGATCCCCGCCCAGCCATCCGGTAACGTCCGGAATTGTATACAATGATCAGATCCGTGCCGCCTGCCTCCTCGAACTTAGCGCTGATCCCCGTTCCCGCGCCCGTTCCAATAATCGGCTTTCCTTCCTCAATATTTTTACGCAGCCGTCTCAAAATTTCCTGTCTGGCTATCACCATATTTATCACTCCTTTTTTAAATGTTATCTTTGTTTCATAAGGTCTCGCAGCACCTCGGCCGCTTTCCGGGAAAATTCCCGGTCATTGATGTTGGCGTCTACCCGGTAAATGGGAATATCCCTCTTTAAATTCTTTTCAATGGATGAAAAGAGAACCTCGTCCGTATCCCAGCTGCAAAATACCTGCCCTTCTCCGTCCAGGATAGAAATCCCCCGCGTGGGAAACACAAAGGCAGCAGGCGCAGATGAGACATTTACTTTCCCGGCCAGTATCTGCCCAAGCTTCTCATTTTCCTCCTCATTGGTCCGCATTAACGTTACCATGGGATTCCACTGATAAAAAGTCCGGCCGGCTTCCCGATAGATTGCAGGCACGGAAGCATAGCTCCCAAAATTAACCATATCCAGGCACCCCGGAACGATCACATGGGGGATTCCAGCCTTTCCCGGCCCTTCCAGTCTTGCGGGTCCTGCGGATAAAATCCCTCCACAGAGTTCATCCGCCCATTCGGTTGTGGTGATATCCAGGCACCCTTCACAGTACCCATCCAAAATCAATGTCTCCATGGTTTTTCCACCGCCGCCTGTGGCATGAAACACCAGCGGCGTATAGTCTTCTTCCAGAAGCTTTACACACTGCTCCACACAGGCCGTAGAATTTCCAAACATAGATAGAAAAATTACGGGTTTTTCTTCCACGGACAGTTCCGGTACCGCACAGGCCATTCCGCAGACAGCTCCGGCTGCTCTGGAAATAATGACTCTGGAAAAGCGGTTGATTCCGCAGATATCTACAATAGAAGGAAACAGCACTATATCTTTTGTCCCTACATATTCACTGGTATCTCCGGAAGCCAGTGTCGTAATACATACTTTAGGAAATCCGATGGGAAGCGCCTGCATGGCGGAAGCGGCGATGGACGTTCCACCGCCTCCTCCCATCCCAATCACTCCCTGAATCCTGTTTTTCTTCTGAAGCTCCAGACACAGAGCTTTCGCTCCCCGGCACATAATTTCCATCGCATAGCCGCGATCCTGCCTCTTGCGCAAATTCTGCAGGCTTTCTCCCGCTGCTTGCGCCACCCATCCGGCCGGTATCTCAATGGGAAAATTCCCTGTGGAGTCAAACACCCCTGTGTTCATTGCCAGAACCTCTGCCCCCTGCTTCTTAAGCTCCTGGTACAGATACGTAAATTCCTTTCCCTTTGAGTCAAAGGTTCCCAGCATTAAAATACAATTCATCTTAGTAATTTCCCGCATGTGTGGAGCGGTACTCTTCCAGATTCTCCTTTGTCACCAGAAGAGGCGCCACATAAATCTCCGTTTCTTCCAGCGTTTCTCCCGCCACAAGCTTCTGCATAACCTCCAGAGCCGCATCACACTGCGCCTGCGCGTTCATATCAAAGGAACCGCTCTGCTCTCCGGCCTCCACAGCCTTCAGGGTGTCTTCCTCACAGTCATTGGAGTAAATCGGAATGGTTCCCAGAACACCGTTGTCCTTCATTACCTGTCTTACCCCTGTTGCCATGCCGTCATTCATACATACAATACCGTCAATCTTCTCACCGGAAGAGAACCAGCTCTCAGTCAGCGCCATAGCCTCTTCTGCGTTCCAGTTGCCTGCGCCGTCAAATACTACCTTGAGATTCGGAAATTCCTCCAATGCCTTGTCATAGCCCTGACGGATGGCTACCGTTGCTCCATGGCCTTCGGATCCATTGACAATCGCCAGATTAAAGGAGTCTCCCAGCTCTTCAACTTCCAGGCGGATGGCCTCATAGCCTGTTTCTGCCAGACTGCAGGCTATCACACAGTCCACATTGGAATTATCCTGTACCCCTTCATGAAGCGTAAGTACATACATGCCGGCCTCTTTTGCCTCCTTAAAGCCCTGGGTTACGCCCTCTCCGGTACAGTCGCACACAATCCCCACATACTGCTCACTGGCAATTCCCTGTTCAATCTGAGAAAGCTGGACTGCCTCATCGGATCCTGCAGTCAGATGATCTACCTCAAATCCATAATTCTTGGCCGTCTCTACAAATACCTCTCCCATATACGCCATAAAGGAGTTGTTGTTGTGGGTCTGAAGAAACAGAATCTTCCCCTTTGAGCCTGCGGATGCATCGTCTGCTTCGGTTTGAGGTGCTTCATCCCCTGTTTCCCCGGTATCCGCAGCCGGAGCTTTCGTTTCCCCAGTGGATGATTTTCCACAGGCGGCCAGGCTGAGAATCATCGTTCCTGCCAGTAGAACTGCTAAAAGTTTTTTCATAATAAATACCTTCCTTTCTTTTATATATAAGAGTCTGAGACTCTTACTTTCTTTTTCGATTCACGTGTACGTCAATATAGACTGCCACAAAGATAATCACTGCCTGGAGAATCTGCTGGAAGTATGTGTTGATTCCCAAAATATCCATACCATTGCTGATAACTCCCACAATCAAGACTCCTATCATAGCCCCATACATGGTGCCTACGCCTCCGGACAGCGATACTCCGCCGATGACAGCTGCGGATATGGCTGTCATTTCATAGCCGTCCGCCGAATTGGCATTCCCCGATGAAATGCGGGAAGCCATCAGAAACCCACAGATTCCGGCACACAGCCCGCTGATTACATAGACAGAAAATTCAATCCATCTTGTATTGATACCGGAATACCGGGCCGCCTCTTTATTTCCTCCCAGCGCATAGATCTTTCTGCCATAGGTGGTGCAGTGTAACAGTACAATTCCTATAGCAAAGGCTGCAAGAAAGTAAAAAACCATGTACGGAATTCCATATTGATCTACCTTTCCGGCCGCGTCAAAGGTTCTGCCCAAAAAGCCGTTTGAAATATTTACAAAAGCTTCGTTGAGATTAAAAATCGCTTTGGCATTGGTATACACATAGGCCGCGCCTCTGGCTGCCAGCATCATACACATAGTCATAATAAAGGGCGGAATATTACAGAATGCCACACCCAGTCCATTGACCGCTCCACAGGCTGTTCCTATCAGAACTGCCACAGAAATCGGAACAATCAGCGGAAGCTCCAGGTATTCCCCGGAACAGTAATGCGCTGCAAAAACTGCAGACAAGGCCACAATAGAGCCCACCGAGAGATCAATCCCCCCGGTTACCAGAACAAAGGTCATCCCTATAACAAGAATTCCGTATAAGGTTACCTGTTTAATAATCAAAAGCAGATTATTGGTTGTAAAAAATGCATCTGACAGGCAGGACCAGAGAACGATCAATCCCAGAAGGACAAATACAATTCCCAATTTTGACAGCTTATCTTTGTGTTGCTGTATCGTTGCCAGCTTCATTAATTTTTCCTCCTCTCCTCTTCCTGATTCACAATCGCAGCCATAATTTTCTCCTGTGATGCTTCCTTTACATCCATTTCTGCTGCAATTTGTCCTTCCCTGAGTACGATAATCCGATCACAGACTCCCAAAAGCTCCTGCATCTCGGATGAAATAATGAGAACTGCTTTTCCTTCTCCTGCCAGCTGCTGAATCAGCTGGTAAATCTCATATTTTGCTCCCACATCAATTCCTCTGGTGGGCTCGTCCATAATAATCACATCCGGCTTTGTCAACAGCCATTTTCCAACCACAATTTTCTGCTGGTTTCCTCCGGACAGATAAAGCACCTTCTGCTCCTGCCCGCTCATTTTAATCCTCATTTTTTCCGCAATCTCAGATGTCTGTTCCCGCTCCGTTTCCCGGCTGGCAATGAGGTGCCTGCATTTTCCGATCCGGTCAAGAATCGTTACGCACATATTATCCCGAATGCTGCCGGACAGATTCAGGCCGCATCTGGCCCGATCCTCCGGAATCAGTGCAATATGATTTTGTATGGCGTCCCTGGCATGACGAATCTTAATCTCTTCCCCATGTAAAAAGATTCTGCCCGCTTGATAGTGTTCCACTCCGAAGACTGCCTCTGCAATCTCTGTCCGCCCGGCTCCTGCCATGCCTGCAAAGCCCAGGATTTCACCTCTGCGTATTTCAAAGCTGACATCCGAGAAGACACCTCTGCGTGCCAGATGCTCTACACGGAAAGCCACATCACCTATGGTTTTATCTGTTTTCGGATAAATCTGGCTCAGCTCCCGGCCCACCATCTCACTGATTAAAACATCTTCCGTCACTTCCTCTGCCGGCCTTGAGCTGATAATACTGCCGTCACGCAGCACGCAGACCCTGTCTGCAATCTGAAACAGCTCCTCCAGCTTATGGCTGATGTAAATCACTGCAACCTTTCGTTCCTTCAGCATCCGAATGGTATCAAACAGCAGCGAAACTTCCATCGCTGTCAGAGAAGAAGTCGGCTCGTCCATAATCACCACTTTCGAATCATAGGAAACGGCCTTTGCAATCTCCAGAAGCTGAAGCTCGGAAACCGTGAGCTTTTTTACTTTTTTGTGGATATCCAGCCGGATTTTCAGTTCCGCAAGCTTCTCCTCTGCCATTTTATTCTGTTCTTTCTTCTTGAGGAAACAGAAACGGTGAGGCTCCCGGCCCATGTAAATATTCTCAGCCACAGTCAGTTCCGGAAAGGGCGACATCTCCTGAAAAATCATGGAGATTCCATTCTTCAATGCCTGGTGCGGACTGGAAAAAGCCACTTTTTTTCCTTCCAGGAGCACCTCTCCGCCGTCCGCCTGGTATTCGCCCATCAGAATTTTCATCAGGGTAGATTTTCCCGCTCCGTTCTCTCCTGCCAGGGCAGTCACCTTTCCGGCTTCCGCCGAAAAGTCCACCGAATGGAGTACTTCGATTCCATTAAATGATTTTTTCAGCCCTTTCACCTGTAAAAGCGCCTGATTCATAAGGCCCTCCCCCTCTCCTTCAGCATTAAAATCCGCATAACGGAATCAGCCAAAAACCGGATATTCTCCGCATAACCTTCCTTTCCGTTCTGTTGATCCGTAAAGTCTTTGATGGCAGAAAAGATAGCGCTCATTCCTTCCTCATAGGCTCTCTCCGCCATAAAGCCCACGGATCCGCACAGAGCCACACAGGGGACGCCTGCCCGCGCCGCCCGCTTTGCAATCCCTATGGGCACCTTTCCTGCCAGGCTCTGCCAGTCAATCCGCCCTTCTCCTGTAAAAACCAAATCTGTGGTCCGCAGCAGTTCATCAAAGCAGATTTTGTCCAGAAACAATTCAATTCCCGGTTTTAATTCCGCCTGAAGAAAGCCTGCCAGTGCCGCCCCCAGCCCCCCTGCTGCCCCGCCGCCCGGTATCCGGCCAAGATCCATTCCCAGCTCCCTTTTCACCACACCCGCCAGATGCTCCATATCCTGGTCCAGTTTTTCCATCTGTTCTTCTGCCACACCCTTCTGCTTTCCAAAGGTATAGGTAGCTCCTTTGGGTCCGTACAGAGGCGTATCCACATCACAGGCTGCAATAATCTTGATCTTTCTCTCTTCCCGGGGTTTTCGTATATGTTCAATTTTCCCCAGATTAAACGTCTTAGGTTCCAGCTCCTGATAATTCCCATCAAGAAATTCATAACCCAGAGCTGCTGCCATTCCGATTCCCATATCATTGGTAGCACTTCCGCCAATTCCCAGCAATATGGTTTCCAAACCCCTTTTTTCAATCCGATCAATCAGCTCCCCCACGCCATAGGTCGTCGCATTCATAGGATCCAGACAGCCCTCCATCAGGGGAAGCCCCGCACAGCTGGCCATCTCCATAACAGCTGTCCCGTCTCTTAAGATTCCATATTCACTCTGTACCAGGCTTCCTCTGGGTCCCGTAACCTGCACAGTAATTTTCTCTCCCCCAATCTGCTGAAGGTAGGAATCAACCATTCCTTCCCCTCCGTCGCTCATTGGAATATTCATAATCTTTGCGTCTGGTATGTAAGTCTGAATCACGCCTGATACAATCGAGCATATCTCCTGTGCATCCAGCGTTCCCTTAAATGAATCAGGCGCAACTACGATATTTTTGTCTGCCATCCCTGTCCCCCGCTCTGTTTTCTCAACATCCCAGAATGAATTTTTTGCCATATTATCGATTTTCTTTGGCTATTTTCTGATTATTTGTATATATTAAATCAAAACACTTGTCATTCCTATGTTCTGTAAAACGTATTTTGCCATGCTTATTTGTCTTTGAGACTAATTACAAAATCCCCTGACTAAGAGATACTTTTGAAAACAGTTCTTCCTGATAAGAGGCGCTGTTGGAACCACTGGAGAACCGGAGGAAGCCTATGAAAATAACATCTGTAAACTCTCAGGAAATTTCCGAACGTATCGGCGCTATTTTACACAAAAATGTCAATATTATGGATGAAAAAGGAATCATTGTCGCCTCCACCGATCCGGCACGTATCGGAATGGTGCATGAAGGGGCTAAGAAACTAATCGAGAAAAATGGTACCGAGATAGACATTCATTCGGAAGACGGACTAAGCGGCGTAAGAAAGGGAATCAATGTTCCCATCCGAATATCCGGCCGTACCATCGGCGTCATCGGTGTCACCGGCAATCCGGAAGAACTTCAGGATATTGCCCTGGTCATCGGGGAAATGGCCAGTATCCTCTTTATGAACACACAAAAAAATCTTCAACGGGAACATCTTGCACGGCAAAGAAGAATTTTTTATGAAGAGCTCTTACTCAGCCCGCATTTTGCTGAGGACTCCCGGATTATCCAGCGCGCCGGTGAACTGGGATTCCCAATTAACAATATTCAGACCATCGGCGTTTTCCATATTGCAGATCCTGTCTCCGAGGGCGATCGGCTGAGCATCGACGATCGGCTTACCAGTCTCCTGCGCACCGCTCTGGGAGATACCGTATATATCAGCCACCATCATATCAGCCAGAATATGGCTGTCTTCTTCCATTTCAAAGCAGGAAGCTCTGCCATCGAGCGGATTAACCACACACTGGAACAGGTGCAGATAAAATACGGTGTTCATATCTATTGCGGCCTCAGCTGCTCTGTGGAAAATTTCACACAGATCAGCGGCGCTTATGCTCATGCAACGGAAGCCATGGAAATAGCCTTCCACACCAGCCGGAAACAGTGCCTCATTTATGAAAGCCTGGATCTGGAAATTATTGTAAGTCAAATCCCCGCCGGTTCTTCTGCTGCTTTTCTGGAAAATGTCTGGAAAACAAAAGACACGCAGAAAATTGCCCTTATGGCAGGATTTCTGCGCGTCTATTTTGATGCAAACGGCTCTCTGGATGCAATTTCCAGGAAGCTGTTCATTCACAAAAACACGGTACAATATAAAATTCATAAAATCATTGAACAGACCCATTATGATCCGCGGGTTTTGAACGATGCCGCCATACTTTTTCTGGCCTGTAAGCTGCTAAGACATGCATAACCTTATGGTCTTTTCATTCCACCCTGCCGCCGTTCTCTCTGTGATTCGGCCTTCGTTTTATCTTCATAATCCGGCACGCCGCCCATCCAGTGAGACAGCCGATCACCATTCCTCCCAGCACATCCGTGGGATAATGGGCACCCACATACAGCCGTGAAAAAGAAATCAGCCCCGCCGTCACCAGTGCCGGAATCCCCAGCCGCCTGGGAAGACACAGGAATAAAACACTGGCCACCGCAAAACAGGCACCTGCGTGGCCGGAAGGAAAGGACAGATCCGAGGGCCGCCTGGTAATCAAAACCAGCTCCTCAAATACATCATAAGGCCGGATCCGGGCCGCAAGATTTTTTAAAATCAGATTTACCGCCAGAAAGTCCAGACTCAGCGACAGGGAAGCCGCCGCCCCCACCCGCCGGTACTGCTTCACACACAAAAGAACAATGCAGGCCAGAATTGCTATAAAGCCTGCATCGCCCAGGGATGTGATAAACTGCATCACCTTATTCAGCATTGGATTTCTGACACTTTCCTGCAGAAACAGCAGGAAATCTTTCTCCCAGCCCATGTTTCCCTCCCTGCATCAGCGGACATGTCCCCATGTCCCTAAAGCCCTTAAATCTCTGTAAACGTATAGCGGATCAATGTTCCGGACAAATCCAGGTGATACACATGAGAACCGTCGTTCATTATCTCTTTGTCGATCTGAACCTTCTTATCCTTATGCAGATTCTGCACATAGGCATCCAGATCCTCAGTTTCAATCTCCCGAATCTCCGTATCCCGCATCTGATTTCCCGGACACTTGTTCAAATTTTCAATCGTCATCTCATAAGCCTTCATACCTGTTACCTCCCTGAAAAATAAAATCGTTCTCTGCCCACAGTCCACAAGGAATTCTGTGAAACATCTATCAGTTCTATGGATTTATTTTACACCCATTGAAAGGCAACGGCAAGTTTTTTCTGAAAATTTCGACGATTTTCTGTAACAGTTCAAAAAACACCACAAACGCCTCTGCCAATGGCACAGGCCGGACTGTCACAATTTCTCCTAAATCTCCGTAAACGTGTACCGCTGAAGAATCCCGGAAGTATTCACATGATAAATCACCGTGCCATCCGCCAGATCCTCACGCTCAAAAGTAAAATCCTTGTCCTGATGGCGGCTGGCCACATACGCCTCCAGATCCGCTATCACAATCTCCTCAATAAACACATCCCGCATCTGATTGCCGGAGCATTGATTAAAAATTTCGTGTACAACCTCATATTCTTTCATGGTCAAAACCTCCTGATCCTGGTTCCGCAGCACCTGTATCCAGCCCCCTGTAAAAGATGCATTTCCAGTCACAAAAACCGTGCCTGTAAATCCATCTGGGCTGTATGCAGGGACTGCTGTTAAAATAATCCTGGTTCCGCAGCACCTGTATCCAGCCTGCGCCCCCGCTTCTCTAATCCACGTCATCCAGCTGCCGCTGCAGATACCGCCCCACCACACTGGAAAAATTCATAATATCCCGGATATAAGCAAAATCCCGCCCAAAAATCCGCCGCTCTGCCTGCAGATCCTGCTCCTCCCCGGCAAACACACCCAGCACCGAAATCCCAGCCGCCCGGACCTTGCGCACTTCCGCTGCCGTATCCCGCACAGCATAATCCCCGGAATAGGGCAGAGGATTGCGGCTGTTCGGCCGGTTTACAATAATATCGTTAGGTCTTCCGTCACTTAACACAATCAGCACCTTGTGCTCCTCCTGCCTGTGCAGCAGGCTGTCTGCCGCCGCCCGTACTGCCAGACCGTCCCGGTTGTTGGAGGAAGCATGAAACTCAAAAATCCGCTGATTGGCCTCTTTTGGATCGTCATAGTCCCGGTAGCGCTGCATAACCGTGTAATCCCAAAACGTACAGAATCCCATCACCCGATGAGGAATTCCCACAATGCTTAAAGCCTCACTGATAATATAACCCTGCAGGGCCACAAGGGTCTGTCTGCGCCTCTGGGAGCCGCTTGCATCAATCAGCACATGGACCACAAAATCTGAGCTGTCCTTTCGAAGCTCCCGCACAAAAAGCTTCCGATCCGGACTGCGTCCCACCTTCCAGAGCTTCACCGGTTCAATCATGCCAAATTCTGAGCGGACCGTTTCCCGCTCGCTGCGGGCTGTCAACGCCCGGCGCAGGGTATCGGACAGCTGCTCAATATTTCTTCTGGACACCCGCATATGGTGCCCGTAAGCCTTCAGATTCTCAGACCGGGCTCTTCTGGCGTACTCTGACTGATAATTTTTCTTCACCATAGAGGCGAGAATTCCGTCTGTGTAGTAAAGACTGCAGTCCTCATGGGCTCCCCGGCAGAGCCCCCGATTGATCCGCTCCTGCTCCTGCCTGGATAAATAGGAACGGCCGTAGTTCAGCTCTATATAGGTATACATCTTGTCAGCAGCTTCCTGATCAACCAAAATCCGCTTTGCCCGAAGACGCTTCTTTTCTTCCGGTTCCGTCTGTTCCTCCTGCATCTGAGTGGCTGCCTGGGTCACCCTGGACAGATACTGATCAAAATTCTCCTCATAAGCTTCTTCTTCCAGATAGTCCTGCCAGCGGAATTCCCGCAGCTCATCCATGGTCACTGCAAGAACCTGATCAAGCGTACCGCGGCGTTCCTCGAAATGAGGGTCCACCAGCCAGTTATAGAGCGCGTCCACAGTCCGGATCACGGCCATGGTATCTTCCGTCTCCCAAAGCGCCTCCAGCATATCCGCTGCTCTGCGGATACGGCTCTGCATGGTTCTTGGCCCCAGAACCGCTTCCTGCATAATGGAAAGCCGGATCTGGCCGATAAACGAAGAGGCCAGCCTGGCAAAATCATACTCCATCAGATCCGCAAAAGCTTTTTTCCGAATTTCCTGCACGCCCTGGCGCTCACGGCTGATCTTCTGGTAAACGGCACTGTCCACGCACAGCTGGGCCAGGCTGGTCAAAGGCTGTTCCTCCGCCCCATAATAGAGCTTTTTCATCAAATAAAGACCAAAAGCATTCCGGTCAAAATACTTAGAAAAAGCCCCCTGCTTTACTGCGTCATACAGTGAGACATAGATGGATTTGGAGTAAGACAGGGTATCCAGTTTGATATTCAGGCCATAATCTCCGCTGACAGTCCAGCAGAGATTCCGGAGCCGGTTTTCTATTTCAAATTGGCTGATTTCTAATGCTGCTTCTTCCATAAATTTCTCCTGACATCCTGCTGTCTGTACTGTGCCCGGCAGTCCTAAAACACTTCGTCCCCTGTCCATTCCTCCGGAATCCGGGTCATTACAATATCTCCGATAATCTCCTTCTCGAACATATCAAAACTCTTATTGGTAATTCCCATGGTAACTGCCTTCCGGGGGGAAATTCCGATCTGTATGGTCTTAAGGGCGCCGATCATGCCCCGCAGGTCCATAGGCTTTGTGGAAATCTCGCTGTTCTGGGCCTTTAACTGAAGATCCAGGAACAGGCCCGCGAAATGCCGAAGTCCCTCCTCCTTGGCCTTGGGAAAGTTCTTCTTCAAAATCAGCATCAGTGTTTCCTCCGTAAGCGGCGGCATATCGATCACCAGAAAACGGGAAACTAAGGCCTCATTCAGTTCTTTCGTTCCGGCATAACCATAATTCATAGTTCCGATAAACCGGGCAGCCGGATGCAGTTCAATCTTGTCATAGCCTGGAACATCAATAATCCGGCGGTAATCCAGGGTGGCGTGAAGGACGGATACCGCATCGTTTTTCGCCATGTTGATCTCATCAAATATGCCAAAACCACCCTTTGCTGCACACTGGTACACAGGCCCCTTGCGCAGGCGCACCTCATTTTCCACGAATGTATCTGTTCCAATCAGGGAACTGCTGTCTGTATTTACATTAAAAGAAATATTGTAAGAGGGCCTCCGGAAAATAAAAGCCAGATTTTCCGCCAGAATATTCTTTCCTGTAGCCTTGGAACCGCTGAGCAGTACATTTTCTCCCTGCAGCAGGGCGGCAATGGCCATCTCCAGTATTTCCCTTCCATAAAAAGGAATCGGCGGCTTCACAATCCGGTTTTTTACATCCTCCGGGACCTCATAGGCTTCCCGAAACCTTTCTACCTCCCGAAGCAGTGCCGGCGACACCTTCTGCTCCTCCAAAAACTCCAAATCTCTCATTGATTCCGTTCCTCTTCCTTCCTGTCACAAAGCTGACCCGCAGGTCTGTCTTCTGCTCAATGTATGCTCTGAATATAAGGCACCAGCTCGTCAAAGCAGCGGATTTCTCCAAACCTCTGTGTCGGACGCTCTGCCCCTTCCGGCGGTTCCTTACCCTCTGGATTGTACCAGATCCCATGCATCCCGAAATCCCTGGAGCCACAGGCATCCTTATAAAAATGATCTCCCACAAAGGCGCACTCCTCCGCTTTCACTCCAGCCTTTCGGACACACAGCGCCATAAAATCCGGATGCGGCTTTTCCACGCCTGCCTCCTGACTGGTCACCATATGTGTGATAAAGGGAGCAAAGCCAAAACGCTCCAGCTTCTTATACTGCATCGCAGCCGTCATGTCTGTCCCGATTCCAATGGAAATTCCCAGCTCTTGAAGCTTCTCCATACAGGCAGCAGCTCCCGGCTCCGGCCCGCTTTTTTCAAGCAGAGTATTCCAATAAAGATCATACATCCTCTGCACATGAGGAAACAAGGGCTTTCCCCATACCTCCAAAAGGTTCTGGAGCCGCAGGCTCCGGCTGTGGATGGCCGCGTTATTGCGGCCCAGCCGCTCTGTAAGCTCCTGATTGCTTCGTTTCAGCCGCTCCATAAATTCCTCCGGTTCTGCCCCGAAGGCTTCCTGGGCGTAACGGCAGAGCCGGGCGGTTCCCTCCCTGTGGCCGGTCTCATAATTATATAACGTATTGTCTATATCAAAAATCACTTCTTTGATCATCCTAATCCTCCGATTCCAGTTCCGCAGTTCCTACGCCTTCCCCCTGATGGAGAAGAATTTCCGGCCGTTCAATACCGTCCGTAAATCCTTCCGGGGCATGCTCCGGAAACTGCTGTTTAATTGATTCCAGTTTCGCAGTTCCTGCGCCTTCCCCCTCACTCATTCTTACTCTGCTATAACAGAAATTCCGCCAGCGCATAGCTGCTTACGTCAATTCCCAGCTCTGTAAGCCGGGCCCTGCCCTTTTCCCGGAACAGCAGGCCCTTCCTCTCCAGATCCGCCAGCACCCGCTCATACACCTTTAGGAGCTCCTCTGTCAGATACACCCCTTCGGTCTTGCGAAGCCCCAGAAACATCGTCTCCTCCAGCTCGTCCTTGCGGGCCAGCTCTGTAACCTCCTGACAGCGCCAGTCCCCGGCCAGGTAAGCCTCCAGATTCTCCTGGTTCCGGCAGCGCACATGCCCCCTCAGGGATGACGCCCCCAGTCCCAGGCCCAGATATTCCTTCCGCTCCCAATAGCCAAGATTATGGCGGCAGGCGAAACCGGGCTTTGCATAATTAGAGATCTCATACCGCTGATAGCCCTCCGCCGCTAAAATATCCCTGGTATCATAATACATCTGGCGTTCAATGTCCTCATCCGGCAGCAGACCGGCTTCTGGTCCTCCCGGACGAAAGCGCTCATAAAAGGGAGTGCCCTCCTCAATCATAAGGCTGTAGGCTGAAATATGTTCCGGCTTCAATGCCAGTACCTGATTCAGGGTTCTCTGCCAGCTCTCCCGGCTCTGTCCGGGCAGGGCGGACATAAGATCCACATTCACATTCGCAAATCCCATGCTTCTGGCCAGAGAAAAACTTTCCAGAAACTCCTTGAAGGTATGGATTCGCCCAAGAAGCTTAAGCTCCCGGTCATCTGCCGACTGAAGACCTAAACTCAGCCGGTTGACGCCGCTGTCCCGGTAACAGGCAAGCTTTTCCCTGTTTAAGGTTCCCGGATTGCATTCCACCGTAATCTCCGCATACTCCTCCACAGAAAACCAGCGGCGCAGCTCTTTGACAATCCCTGCCAGCTGAACGCCTTCCAGAATCGAAGGCGTCCCTCCTCCTATAAATACAGAGGTAACCACATGCTCCTCTCCCGCAGCCGCTTTCTGCCGAAGCTCATCCTTCAGCACTTCCACATAGCGGGAACGGACCGCTTCTTCTGCAGGTACGGACAGGAAATCGCAGTATGCACATTTTCTCACACAGAAAGGAATATGAACATAAATCTCCAGCTCCCGCTGGCTTTCACTGCTCTTATTTATCATCTAATTTCAGAACGCTCATAAAGGCTTTCTGGGGAATCTCCACATTGCCTATCTGGCGCATCCGCTTCTTTCCTTCCTTCTGCTTCTCCAGAAGCTTCTTTTTCCGGGTAATATCACCGCCATAGCACTTGGCCAGCACATCTTTACGCATCGCCTTTACCGTTTCCCTGGCAATAATCTTGCTTCCAACAGCGGCCTGGATGGGAATCTCAAAGAGATGTCTTGGAATCTCTTCCTTTAGCTTCTCACACATCTTCCGTCCCCGCTCGTAAGCGGTACTGCTGTGGACAATAAAGGACAGAGCATCCACCTCTTCCTTATTGATGAGAATATCCAGCTTCACCAGGTCCGCCTGCACGTAGCCCTTCATATCATAGTCAAAGGAAGCATAACCTCTGGAGCGGGATTTCAGAGCGTCAAAGAAATCATAAATAATCTCATTGAGAGGAAGCTCATACTTTAAGAGCGCACGTGTTTCTTCCATATACTCCATCCCCAGATAAACACCCCGGCGCTCCTGACAGAGTTCCATAATGGAACCGATAAACTCCGTAGTCACCATAATTTCCGCGCTTACCATGGGCTCTTCCATATACTCAATCTCTGCCGGATCCGGAAGATTGGAGGGATTGGTCAGCTCTATCACTTCCCCGTTGGTCCGGTGAACCTTATAGATAACTCCCGGCGCCGTCGTCACCAGATCCAGACCATACTCCCGTTCCAGCCGCTCCTGAATAATCTCCAGATGGAGCAGTCCCAGGAACCCGCAGCGGAATCCAAAACCCAGGGCAATGGAAGTTTCCGGCTCAAACTGCAGGGACGCGTCATTCAGCTGCAGCTTCTCCAGTGCATCCCGCAAATCCGGATATTTAGCTCCATCTGCCGGATACATGCCGCAGTACACCATGGGAAGCACCTTCTTATAACCCGGCAGAGGCTCCGCGCAGGGACGCTCCCGGCTGGTAATGGTATCGCCCACACGGGTATCCTTCACATTTTTAATGCTTGCCGTCAGATACCCTACCATTCCTGCTGACAGTTCCTCACAGGGAATAAACTGCCCGGCTCCAAAGTAACCGACCTCTACCACATCCGCCTCAGCGCCCGTAGCCATCATACGGATGGGCGTTCCCCGTCTTACTGTCCCCTCTTTAATCCGGCAGAACACAATCACACCCTTGTAGGAATCATACAGGGAATCAAAAATCAGTCCTTTTAAAGGAGCGTCCGGATCTCCTGTGGGAGCCGGAATCCGCTCTACAATGGCTTCCAGCACATCTGCTATATTCTGTCCCGTCTTGGCTGAGATCTGAGGCGCATCCTGGGCCTCTATGCCGATTACATCTTCAATCTCATCTATAACCCGCTGGGGCTCCGCGCTTGGCAGATCGATTTTATTGATCACCGGCAGCACGTCCAGATCGTGATCCAGAGCCAGATATACATTGGCCAGGGTCTGGGCCTCTATGCCCTGGGCTGCGTCCACCACCAGAACCGCCCCGTCACAGGCTGCAAGGCTTCTGGACACCTCATAATTAAAGTCCACATGTCCCGGCGTATCAATTAAATTAAAAATATATTCTTCACCGTTTTTGGCTTTATATACGGTACGTACCGTCTGGGCCTTGATGGTTATGCCCCGCTCCCGCTCCAGATCCATATTATCCAGCACCTGCGCCTGCATTTCCCGGCTGGTCAAAAGTCCTGTCATCTCAATGATCCGGTCGGCCAGGGTAGACTTGCCGTGATCAATGTGGGCGATAATGCAGAAATTTCTGATTTTACTCTGGTCCATAGATGCCATTCAATGTTCCTCCATATCTTTCATGCGTACTCTCAAGCAAGCAGGGGGAAATTTTTCTCCGTACCTAAAAATCCCCCGGCTGACAAAGGATTTCGGGCATCCCTTGTCAATCGAGGGTAGTATAGCATAAACAGGAAGAAATGTAAAATTGTTTCGCTATTCCTCCACCACTCCGCCCCGCAGCACCTCATTAAGCACAAAGGCCAGCGGTTCCATGGCATTCATCATTTCCTCCAGGGTATTTGTCTGCGCACCCGCCTCCACCAGAAGACTTCTGGGCCGCAGATGCAGGTTATAGCGGAGACTCTTCAGATAAATCTTCCGGCTGACCCCAGGATAATATTTCTCAGAAGCAAGCTTTAACTGAAGGGACAGTGCCAGATTATCCTGTATGTAGGGATTGGGCAGATAATCGATAATTCCGTTGCGCCTGCTGTAGCTCAGACCGTTGAAGAACATAAACTGGGCAACAGGCTTTCCGTTCACTTCTGTGACCAGATGGGTTCCCTCCTTTACACCGTCCCGGTGGAGATCGATAATCACCTCTATGGAAGGATACTCCTCAAGTATCTGTTTTACATCCTCCTCCGCCAGGGCATAAGCCCGGTTCCGATCCAGTTTTCCATCAATAAAATCATAGACGTTTTTATTATGTATCACATGAAATCCGTAAACATCTTCCAGAAGCTCTGTCAGATAATCTCCCACCCCTACAATGGTGGTGCTGTTGTCTCCCGGTACAGAGTCCACAAACCCCTCCTGGGAATGCGTATGGTAAATGAGAATCTGCGGCTTTGAGTTATCCAGATCAATCCGCAGGTCCATATTCAGAAGGGTCTGTGCGTTCAACAGATCCCCGCTGATATCTGTATTGTTTTCCACAATGTAAAAATTATTTTTCAGGAAATCAAAATCTGCCAGCTGTTCCATGGAATATTCCGTCCCTGTCTGCTCCCTTTTCTGCTGCTCCAGGGCCGCCAGCTCCTGTTCATGGGCTGCCTGCAGATTTTCCTCTTCCATTTTCTCTGCTATGTCAAAGGCTTCTCCCGTCCGCTCATCAATCTCATTTTCATCATGGGCGCCGCCCTCCACCAGAATGTCATAGGCCGCCTGGCTCTCAATTTCTGTCTCATAAATCTCCTTTTCATCCAAAAAGGAGTACAGTGGAAATACCCCCACCGCCTTTCGAAGCAGAAACTCCTCCAGACTGTAGGAAAGCTCCCGCTCTCCTGCCAGAAAGGCAAAGCCCGGATACAGCGCTTTTTCCGCTGCCCGCTGGATGCTTCCCTCCTGATTGGCCAGCACCCGCACACAAGCATAGGCAGCCTTTGCAAAAGACTGCCCCTTTACCCCGTAGCCGAGAATATAAACTCCCAGGATGCCAATGATTCCCCAAACAATTCCATTTAATATCTTGTGCAGACGGCTCATTCCCAATCACTCCAACTCTTTTCAATATATTCAGAGTGAGACTGCCTTATGCCAGTGCAATGTTCAAAGCCTCGGAAATGGTAAAGCTCAGCCGCCGGATGGTCTCATCAATATCCTTCGGCGTCACAAACATTCCATTTAAATTGGGGGAAACTGCATTGCGGTCACCGGTGGCATCATAGATAATCGTGGCTGCATCCACCACAGTAGGAACACCGATCGCCACAATAGGAATTCCCAGACTTTCTTTGGTCAGGCTGTTCCGGTGGTTTCCCACCCCGGACCCTGGATGAATCCCCGCATCTGACAGCTGAATGGTCCGGTTCAGGCGCTTGGTGCTTCTGGCCGCCAAAGCATCAATGGCTACTACCACGTCCGGCTGTGTCTCGTCAATAATACCCTTGATAATCTCAAAGGTTTCCATACCCGTCTGTGCCATAACCCCCGGCACAATGCCGCTTACCAGATGAACCTTCTCTTTTCCCAAAGCTACCTTTCCGTATTCCCGCACCACATGACGGGTGATCATCAGGTGATTTACTGCCTCCGGTCCCAGAGCGTCCGGCGTGACCTCCCGGTTGCCCAGCCCTACCACCAGCACAGATTTTTCTTCTTCTGTTCCCAGAAGCTTTTTAAGTTCCTCCGCCAGCTGTCTGGAAACCTCCCGGTGATAGTCTTCATCCGGATCGGAAAGCCTGGGAGCTTCCAGAGTAAGATAAGTTCCCACCGGCTTTCCCATGGCCCTGGCGCCGTTTTCCGTCTCAATGGAAACCCGCGTGACCCGGATGTCCCGCTCCTCATCATAAGTCTCCTCAATGGCTACCCCGCGGATCTCTACGCCGTCCTCCTCGAAGCTTTCCCTGGCCTCCAGCGCTAAATCCGTCCGAACTTGAAAGCGTTCCATATCTCTTCTTCCTCCTGGTATCAGAATGCAGTGATTCTTCTGTTTTTACTATATTTTTCTCATATTTTTGGGAATTATGTATTGACAGAATACCTTTCCTGGCATAAAATAAATGAGTATGTTTGGATGAGCCAAACAGCGGCATGTTTTGTTAAGACGTCCGTGTCCGGCTTTTACAGAACATGTACAGATAAATCAAGTAAAATGAACATGAAATAAATGATTTGGAGGTGTACGGGTTGGCTAATATTAAGTCCGCAAAGAAGAGAATTCTGGTAGCTGAGACAAGAACCGCCAGAAACAAAGCCATTAAGTCTGAGGTTAAGACAGCAATCAAGAAAGTTGACGCTGCCATTGCCGCAAAGGATGCAGAAGCTGCAAAAGCTCATTTAAGAGCTGCCATCGCAACCATGAGCAAGGCGACATCCAAGGGAGTTTACCACAAGAAAACAACTTCCAGAAAGATTTCCCGCCTGACTAAGGCTGTAAACAGTATCGCATAGAAATGAAATCAGAAGGATGTCCAATACCGTCAGTTGGGCATCTTTTTTATGCACACGGTCCGCATAGGAAATTGGCAGCTAACACTGCCTGCGGTCCGGCGCTCCGAATAGGAGGGTATAGCTCCTCCTATTCGATTTTATCACGGTCCGCATAGGAAATTGGCAGCCAGTGCTGCCTGCGGTCCGGCGCTTCGAATAGGAGACACACCATGAAAATGCTGGCTGAAGACATCAAAAACGGAAGTTTCAAACCTGCCTATCTCCTCTACGGAGAGGAGGCTTATCTGCGTCTCCAGTACCGGGACCGCTTGAAGAACGCCCTGGCGGATCCGGCGGATACCATGAATATCTCCTGTTTTCAGGGAAAGGGCATCCGGCCGGAAGAAATCATTGATCTGGCTGAGACTCTGCCCTTTTTTGCCGAACGGCGGGTGATTCTCGTGGAGGACAGTGAATTCTTCAAAAATAAGTGTGATCTGCTGGCAGATTATCTGCCCTCCATGCCTGACACTGCCTGTATCATCTTCGTGGAAGAAGGTACCGGCCATGTGAATAAGGCCAGCCGTCTCTATAAAGCTGTGAAGGCCAGAGGACGGATTGTGGAATTCGGCGCCCAGAGCGAAGCTGTGCTCACCAAATGGATTCTGGGAATCCTGAAGCGGGAGGGAAAACAGATCTCCCGCTCTTCCCTGGACCTTTTTCTGAAACGCTCCGGCCTTGATATGGCTCATATCTCTGCTGAGCTGGAAAAGCTTATCTGTTACACCTATGGAAGAGCGGAAATCACCCGGCAGGATATTGAGGCGGTCTGTACCATCCAGATTGAGGATCGGATCTTTGATATGGTCCGGGCTATTGCGGAGAAGAAGCAGACATTGGCTTTGGATCTTTACTACGATCTCTTGTCCCTTAAGAAATCTCCCAGGACCATTCTTTCCCTGATCGGCCGCCAGTTTCAGAAGCTTCTTCTGGTGAAAAGCCTCATGGCAGCGGGCTTTGATCAGGCGTCCATTGCTTCCAAGGCCCAGCTCCATCCCTTTGTAACCAGACTCTATATGCAGCAGGCCGGACGTTTTACTTTGGAACAGCTGGAAACTGCCCTCAGAGACTGTGTAAATGCCGAGGAGGCAGTCAAAACGGGCCATATGGAAGAACGCTTAAGTGTGGAGCTTCTGATTATGACATGCAGTCAATGAAATCCCGTCACCCAGAACCGCTGTCCGTCGCTGTGCACTGTGACAGCCCCCTGTCCGGCCGTCAGCAGGATCTGGCTGCCGGCTTCCCGCAGACGCTCCAGGGTCTCTGCATGTGGATGGCCGTAGGAATTATCCTGCCCGCAGGAGATCAGGGCCAGGGCCGGACGCACTGCCGCCAGCCACTCCTCTGTGGTGGAAAACCGGGATCCATGATGCCCCGCCTTTAAAATACTGCAGTTCAGTTCTTCCTGATTCTCTAAAATGCTTCTTTCTCCTGTTTCTTCCAAATCCCCGGTCAACAGCATGGAAAAATCCCCATAGGTTAAACGCAAAACCAGAGAACCCGCATTTTTATCCTCATAGCTGCTGCCCCTGGCAGGATGAAGGCAGGAAATCCTTGTACTTTTGTCTTCCAAAAGCGCTCCCGCTCCTATTGTCTTCACCGCCGTACCTCCTTTTTCTGCCAGTTCACAAAGTTCCTTCCCTGCTTCCTCTTCTGCTGACTGTTCCGAAAGGAGAAGGGTTCCTGTCCGGATACCGCCCGGCTCTCCTGCCTGCTCTAACAGCTCCCGGATACCGGAAATGTGATCGCTGTCTGTATGGGTAATAATCACATAGTCCAGCTTCTTTGTTCCCTGCTGCTTTAAAAAGGGGAGAATCCGATAGCGCCCCACCTCTTTTACATCACTGCTTCCCCCATCAATGAGACAGGTGGTTCCATCCTTTGTCCGCAGAAATAAACCATCTCCCTGCCCCACATCCAGCATGGTAAAAGCAAATCCTCTGTCAAAGCGCAGCTGAAGGAAAATGCACAGAAGCACAATCACTCCCGTGCCGATGTATCTTTCACGCAGGAGGCTTTTTCTCTCTCTGTCTTTCTTACGCTCTTTCTCCTTCTGCCCCTTCTTATCCTTTTGGGCTTCTTCCTGCTTCTCTTCCTCCCTGTCTCTTCCTTCCGCCGTCCGAAGACACAGCTCCCACTTCTCCTTCTCCTTTACATGGCTTCGCCAAAACACGAAAGCGCTAAGCCCTCCGTAATACACAAGTATCTGCCAGAGCTTGGGCTTCCCGCAGATAATCACGGACCAGGGAAGCCTGAGGGTTTCCTGCCCCAGCCGCTCATAAACCCTTAAAATCAAACTGCACACAAACGCCGGAATTCCTGCTGCCTGCCAGGAAAGAAAGCTCATGCCCAGAGCCCCGATACCACAGAGCATCAGCAGTCCCATAAGGGGAATGACCAGCAGATTTAAACATACAGAATAGAGTGGAAATTCATAATAGAACCATTGAATCAAAGGAATTGCTGTTAATTGAATCGAAAGACTTACAAGAAGGGCATCCGCCCATCTGCCTCCCTGAGGGATAAGGCTTCGAACCGCCGGATAGAGAAGTCCCACACCCAGAACTGCCCCAAAGGAGAGGAGAAAGGAAGCGCTGCGTACATACAGAGGCTGTTCCAGCAGAAGCAGAAGACCCGACACAGCCAGCGCCGTCAGCATATCATAGCTGCGTCCCAGAAGATCTGCTGTCACGGCCAGTCCAAACATGGATACAGCTCTGGCAGTAGAAATGCTCATGCCAGTCATTGCTCCGTACAGAAGCACGAACGCCATGCCCACACTGCCGGAAACCATGTAAGAACATGTTCGTTTCCGCAGAAACCTGTACAGGCTCATGCCCACAATGGAAATGTGAAGCCCGGAAATCGCCAGAACATGGGACATCCCGCTTTTCTGGTAAATATCTTTTGTCTCCGGCGTAAGCGCTGTTTTATCCCCTAAGAGCACAGCCCGAAGCACGCCGCTTTCTGTTCCAAACAAGCGGCTGCAGCGAAGGCTTAAATTCTTCCGCAGCCTGCCAAGAAGCTCTCCCGGCCAGAATATGCGGCCATCCACCAGAGATGCCTTACTTGCGCTGCCAAAAAGCACTATGTTCTGTGTCTGATAATAGAGCCGGGCATCAAACTGTCCCGGATTGGCAGGAGCCTCCGGTTCCCAAATGCGGTAAGGCGGCTCAATTCGTATGGTATTGCCGATGGAAAAAGACTGTTCGGCATCGAAGTATAGAAGAATGATTCCTTTATCTGAAAGGTAAGAATGTTTTAGATAAACTGCCTGTCCGTCTGTCCGGGGTTCCATCCGTATGACTTTCCCCGTAAGACCCTCTGCCGGGATCCTGCCTTCCAAAATGAAATCCTTCATCCAGATACCGGAAGGCAGAATCAGAAGCAGAGCCGTCACGGCCAGAGCAAAGAAGCACAGCGGCCGTTTTCTTATCATATTTATTTTCCTTATAATATTTGTGTTACTGCCCTTACCCTCTCATGGCAGGGGCGCCTGTCGTCAGGAAAGACTGTCTTCGGATATTAAATCCAGATTCCGCTCAAACAGGGTTTCAAAGCGGATACTTCCCTGATACGTTATGTTGGTCTCTCCGTTAATCAGAATCTGCACCTTGCTGATCCCCGGAAGCTCTGTCAGAGAATTCACAATGGAATATACGGGGATCATCTCCAGAACATCATACCCCTGCTCCAGGAATCCCTTATCCAAGTTTACATAACAAATTCCATCCTTGGTAGATACACTGACAATCTTTGTCTCCGGCGGAATGGCGGGATATGCATCCTTGGTAATCGGCCCCTTGATCAGCCGTTCTACTACCAGCTTCTCCACCGACATATTGCTGCTGTAATAAACCTCCACCCGCTCTCCTACCAGCTGATCTCCCTTCTCATTCGCAAAATACAGCTGCAGCGTGGCCATGGTATAGGCATTGATCTCATCCCCGGCATTCTCCACAAAGCTTTCCTCATTTAAAGGACCGATCGGCGTCTCGTTGGAATCCATCAAAGGCATATCTCCTACCAGAAAGGATACATATTCCACCTCCGGGATCTGGCACAGGGTCCGCACAACCGCAGAACGGCAGAGAATCTCATAGAACTTATTCATTTCCAGATAAGCTGAGTCAAAACGCAGAGACAGCTGTCCCTTATCCAGCTTATACTCCAGGATCGATACATTGTCGGGAACTGCCTGCTTTTCCTCCCCGTCCGCCGGATTCTCCTTCAGACAGGCCAGTAGCTCATCCAGCAGTTCTTCCGTTGTCTGGCCTTCTGGTTCATAGGGCTCCCTGACTACCGCTGTTTCTTCTTTGTTAATGTAATAAATCTGATATCCTTCCGGCTTCCCAGGCTCTTCCTTCTGTCTCTGACATCCCCAGAGGGAAGCTGACAGAAACAAAACCAGAGCTATGGCCGGAATCCCATTCTTTTTTTTCATATTATTCCTGTTTTGCACGCAGCATCATCACATTCCTGTTTTTACTATGCTATATAGTTCAGCGGTATGCGCACCGAAAAGGTAGTCCCTTCCCCCACATGGCTGGACACTTTCACCGCTCCTTTGTGTACCAGTATGGCGCTCTTGGTGATGGCCAGGCCCAGACCTGTTCCATCGATTTCATTGGAATGGGACTTGTCCACCCGGTAAAAACGCTCAAACACATAATCCAGGGATTCCTCCGGAATTCCCATACCAGAATCCATTACCTTGACATAGAAGAACTTGTGATCCGCATCCAGAGACACATGGACCCATCCGTTCTCCTTGTTATATTTTACCGCATTTTCTATGAGATTAATGAACGCCAGAGTCAGACGGCCGGAATCCACCTCAGCTGTCACCGGGCGGAAGCTTTCCAGTACCATTTCAATATTCTTCTTGGATGCAATGGGCCGGACCCGTTTTAAAATCAGCTCCAGAAGATCATTGATATCTACGGGTTCAATATTCAGGTTGGCCGCCTTTTTATCCATTTTTACCAGGGACAGCAGATCTGTAATAATCTTGTTCTCCCGCTCAATCTCCTCCGCTATATCCCCCATAAATTCCTTATAAAGCTCTACCGGAGCCTCTTCCTGGGACAACAGAGAATCCGCCAGCACCTTCATGGACGTCAGCGGCGTCTTCAGCTCATGGGACACGTTGGATACAAATTCCTGCCGGGATTCGTCCAGCACCCGCATCTGGTTCACGATCTTATTAAATTCCTGAGAAATCCGCTCTGTCTCTGTATAAGTCCTTATCTTCAGATCATCCGTGGAATGCCCCTCCGAAATCTCCTGAAGAGAGCCAATCATACGGTTAAAGGGACGGTCCAGAAAATAAGCCAGCAGCACTGCGCAGGTTAAAATAATCGCGCCGCAGATCAGAATAAAGATCCGGGCATTTCCCGCCAGAACCTCATAGTTATCCCAGATGCTGTCTGTGGACACGCTCACCAGCAGCACACCCATGATCCGCTGGGATTCCGCTTCCTGAATGGGAATCGTCATCTCAATGTAACGCTTGTTGGAAAGCTGATTGGTGGTTTCCCCTTTAAAGCACCGGATTACCTCCTCCGACACCACCAGCTTCCCCTCAATCAGGCCGTAAGTATCCCGGATTACCTTAAAATTCTCATCGATCACAATGAAGCGTCCGTCGTACAGATTGGAAAGCTGGGTCAGTTCTCCGCTGATCAGTTCTGAGGACGGATCCTTTAAGTAATTATAACTTACCAGCTGGTTGGACAAAATGCGGCACTGGTTCTGCACATCTGTCCCCCGGACGGTAATGGCCCGTTCCCGATAGCTGTCCAGAACCCCGCCTGCCACAATCACCATGGGAAGCCAGCCTGCCAGCAGCAGTACGAAAAAGATTCGGAACTTCAGACTTTTTAAATATGTAATAAACCCTCTATGCCTGGAAATAATAGCCCACTCCCCACTTTGTGTGAACATACTTCGGTTCACTTGGATTTGCCTCAATCTTCTCCCGCAGACGCCGGATATGTACATCCACCGTCCGCACATCTCCCGGATATTCGTAGCCCCATACCGTATTCAGCAGGCTTTCCCGGCCATACACCTTCCCGGCATTCAGTGCCATAAGCTCCAGAAGATCAAACTCCTTAGCTGTCAGATTGATCTCTTTTCCGCTGATGAACAGACGGCGGCTCTCCAGATCCATCTTAAGGTCCGAGGCCTCAAACAGCTTGCTCTTCTGTCCCCTCTCCGGCCTTCCGGTTCTGCGCATAATCGCCTTAATCCGGGCTTTAATCTCCAGAATGTTAAAGGGCTTTGTAATATAATCATCGGCCCCGTACTCAAGGCCGAGAATCTTATCCATATCGTCTCCTTTGGCAGTCAGCATGACAATCGGCATATTGGAGAATTCACGAATCTGCTGGCAGACCTGAAAGCCGTCCAGCTTGGGAAGCATTACATCCAATAACACAATGTCGTATTCCTTACTTCGGGCGTACTCCAGGGCTTCCTCTCCGTCATAGGCGCAGTCCACTTCCATTCCGTCCTGCTCCAGGCTGAAACGCAGTCCTTTAACAATCAGTTTTTCATCGTCAACTACCAATACCTTTTTTGCCATCTCTTATGCCTTTCTTAAACTGTGATCCGATCTTTGATCTTCTCAAAAACCCGCTCCTTAATCCCCGGAATCTGCATCAGCTCCTCAATGGTCTGAAAGCTCCCATGCTGTTCCCGGTAGTTCAGGATATCCTCTGCTTTTGACTGGCCCACTCCCGTGAGACTCATCAGCTGTTCTGCTGTGGCAGTATTCAGGTTCACCAGACTGCTTTCCTCCTGCTGTGCCTCTTTGGCAAGCACTTCTGCCCGTTCCCTGTCTGGCACTTCGATCTTCTGACCGTCCTTCATGTGTTCTGCCAGATTAAGCCAGGTGTCTGCCGCATTCTCTGTCATTCCGCCTGCCGCCTCCAAAGCATCCCCGATCCTGGCGTCTGCTGCCATCTGGTATATGCCGGGAGCTGCCACTTCTCCACAGACATAGACACAGATCTCCATGACTTCCTGGGCGTCCGGAATTTCTTCTCTGCTTTCCCCTTCCCTGGTCTCTGTGCCGCTGTCTCCTTCCTGTACCTGCCCGCTGTCATAAAGCGCCGCCGGTTTTCCACAGCCGCATGTTAAGAGAAAAATACTGATCATCCCTGCAATACAGCTTTTTATTTTTGTCATTTTCATCATTTCCCCTGTCCTTTCTCATTTCAGCACAAGGGACCCCTCTGATGCAGACACTATTAGTGTAGCTGATTTTGAAAATGATTACAACTCTTTTTTATTCCCATTTGAACAGAACCACCCCTGCAATGGCAATGACCATACCGATAACCTTACGCCATTCAAAGGCCGCCTTCTCTACGCCGAAGATCCCAAAGATCTCAATCAGATAGGCTGCGATCAGCTGGGAGATAACAATCAGCATCACCGCCTTGGCCGGTCCCAGCGTATCCATGCTCTGAATGACCGTATAGGTAATAAACGCTCCGATGACGCCGCCCAGCAGCATATATTTGGGACTAACCTGAAATACCTGCATCAGATTCTGCCGATCCCGGAATCCCCAGACTGCCAGGCAGGTCAAAAGCGCGGAGAACTGCACCCAGCTGGCAGACGCCCACATACTGCTGCTTTTGGTAACCTCTGTGTTAAATACGCCCTGAATACTCATAAGCGCTCCGGAAATCAGTGCAATAAAAATTCCAATCATAGTGAAAGCCTCCTGTCACATTTTCTTATGTGATAGCCTTCCCTGTAATTGGAATTTTCATTCGAAACGCCGCAAAATAAGCCGTCTGGCTTATTTTGCGGCGTCTTCTATTCTGTAGACAGCTGGGCATGAATCATCTGATTCACTGACTCAATCTCCGTTCCCACATCATTTCCCCGCCAGATATTGGCGAACGCAATCTCCATCTCAATCCAGTAGTTAGACAAATCCGTAATCTTGGGAACCTCCACGGAATTTTCATACTGGCTGATCAGCACATTCATCTCGTCGTTGGCATAGCTGACGCCCATCTTCACCGGCATTTTGTCTGCCATGGTATACAGGCTGTCCACCTTGTCGTAAGTAAGGTATTTTGCAAAATCCTTGGCCAGCTCCCGCTCTCTGGAGTAAGCATTCACCACCACGGAATTGGTTACGGACAATCCCTTGGTCTGAAGCTCTTCTGTAAGATTGGGAACCTGCGCGATTCCGTAAAAATAGCCGTTGTCGTTTGTCTCCACATCCACAGGCGGCTCTTCTGCGCCTTCTTCTCCCTCTGCTTCCCCGCCTTCTGCCGCTTCCTCCGAAACCTGATACACCTGTCCTGAGGCAATGGCTTCATCCAGCTTGGAGATGGCGTCCGTCTTGGCAATGGTATAAACAATCTTTCCATCAATAAATTCCTGGAGCACATGCTCCGTCGTCACTTCATCTGCGTCAATTGCAAAGAACGCGTTCAGACTCTGATAATATTCCAGACAGCGCACAACCTCCTCGGCAGAAAGATCCACCTCGGCTTTATTGTCCCCTGTAGGCCCTCCTAAGTTTACATAATTAGAAACAAAGAAGAAATTGTAGAAAATATCTGCCACATTCCATTTAAAAATACTCTCTACATTCTCCGTGCCCGCACCGCCTTCAAAATTGTCTGCATAGGCCAGAATCTCATCAATGGCCGCCGGCGCATTGTCCGTATACTGCTTGTTGTAGAGGAGAAAACAGGTCTCAAAGTAGAACGGATAAGCCATCAGCTTTCCGCCGCAGGACGCTGCATCCAGGGCTTTCTGGGGAAAGGAATTCTCAAGCTCCCGCTTGCTGAAGCTGTCATTTTCCACTGCCAGGCCAGAAAGCCGGGCCTTCTCCAGAAGCTCGCTGGAAGTGATGAAGAGATCCGGACCGCCTAAGTCCGAAATACTGGCTGTATTAATATGTTCAATATAATCCACTGCCGTTACCAGCTGGAGGGTCACCTCCACATGGTGCTTCTGTTCAAATTCTGCAGCCGCCTCCACCAGATAGGTATTCAGCTTTTCGTCTGTATACCAGAGGGTCAGCTGTTTTGTCTCATCTATAAGTTCTCCCGCCTCCTGGGCCAGCTGCTGTTCCCGCCGGTAGGAAACCGCTGCCTGCACCATCTGGGAAAACACCAGAAGCACGCAGAAAACAGCAAAGGCTCTTCGATATATTTTCTGTCTCATAAAACTTCCTTTTCTTTAAAATGCCGCTGTCAGCTTCTCAATCATCTCATCCACATGTGCTTTCTCAATAACCAAAGGCGGAACCAGACGCAGCACATTGCCTCCCGCTGTAATCACCAGCAGGCCCTGTTCCTGGGCTTTTGCCACAATTTCCCCGGCATCTCTTCCCTGAAGTGCCAATCCCTGCATCAGGCCCTTTCCTCTGCGCTCCTCAAGGAACTCAAAGCTCTTTACCAGCTCGTCCAGCCTCTGTTCCAGATACGCGCCCACTTCCCGCACGTGTTCCACAAGATTGTTTTCTTCAAACAGATCAAAGACCCGGCTGACCGCTGCACACACAAAGGGATTTCCCCCGTAGGTGGTTCCATGATCGCCTGGCGCCAGAGACGCCCCCGCCGTTTTTTCATCCAGCACAAAGGCTCCCACCGGCACGCCGCTTCCAAGCGCTTTCGCACAGGTCATCACATTGGGCATGACCCCGTACTCCTGCCATGCAAACATAGAACCGGTACGGCCCATACCGCACTGAATCTCATCCAAAATCAATAAAATATCATGTTCCTCACAGAGAGCCCTGACCCCCTTTAAGAATTCTTCCGAAGCCGGATAGATTCCGCCCTCTCCCTGAACCGTCTCCAGTATAATGCCGCAGGTCCGATCATTTATCTGCGCACGCACGCTGTCCAGATCATTGAAATCCGCAAACCGGATCCCGCCGATCAGCGGGCGGAACGGAGCCTGGTAAGCTTCATTGCCCGTCACTGCCAGAGCGCCCATGCTCCTGCCGTGAAAGGAATGATTCATGGCGATGATCTCATGATCGGTTTTTCCATCCTTCAGCCAAGCATATTTCCGGGCTGTCTTGATGGCTCCCTCAACCGCCTCTGTACCGCTGTTGGTAAAGAATACCCGGCTCATGCCGCTGGCTTTCACCAGCTTCTGCGCTGCTTCCATAACCGGAAGGTTATAATACAGATTGGAAGTGTGAAGCAGCTTATCGATCTGGTCTTTCAAAGCCTCGTCATAGCCCGGATAGTGATATCCCAGAGCCTGCACTGCAATTCCTGCGGCAAAATCCAGGTACTGTTTTCCATCCGTATCGTACAGATAGACCCCTTCTCCTCTGTCCAGAACCAGAGGATAACGGTTGTAGGTATGTAAAACAGCTTCCTCTGCCCGCTCTATGATTGTCTCTCTACTCTCCATCATAATAGTTATTTTCTCCTTCACTCAGGATGGCTGTTCCGATTCCTTTATTCGTGAATATTTCCAATAGCAGACAGTGGGCAATCCGTCCGTCCAGAATATGCACTCTGGACACACCGTTTTCTATGGCTTCAATACAGTTGTTCAGCTTGGGAAGCATACCGCCTCCGATGGTTCCTCCCTCAATCAGCTTTTTGGCTTCCCGCACATGCAGCTCTGAAATCAGTGTGGAGGAATCCTCCGGATCCCGGTAAACGCCTTCAATATCTGTGAGGAAGGCCAGCTTTTCCGCGTTCACTGCCCTGGCAATGGCGCAGGCCGCGTCATCTGCATTGATATTATAGGTATTAAACTCCTTATCCATACCCACCGGACATACAATGGGCAGGAAATCCTTCTCCAGCAGATCGTAGAGAATCTTGGGATTCACCTCTGTAATCTCTCCCACAAAGCCGATATCCTCCCCGTCAGAATAGCGCTTCTCCACTTTAAGAAGACTGCCGTCCTTGCCGCTGATGCTCACCGCCTTCACACCCAGCTCCTCAACCATCTGTACCAGGCTCTTTCCTACCTTGCCCAGCACCATCTCTGCAATCTCCATGGTTTCTGCATCTGTTACCCGCAGACCATTGATAAAATGGGGCTCCATGCCCACTTTCCCTACCCAGCGGCTGATTTCTTTTCCGCCGCCGTGTACAATAATGGGCTTAAATCCTACCAGCTTCAAAAGTGTCACATCTTTAATGACATTGCGCTTCAATTCCTCATCGACCATGGCGCTTCCGCCATATTTTACCACAATGATTTTCCGGTTAAATCTCTGGATATAGGGCAGAGCCTCAATCAGGACCTCCGCTTTCTCCAAAGACCGCTTCATTTCCTCTTCTTTGCTCATTACAATCTCCTCATATTTGTCAACTGTCTTCCGCATTTATTATAAACGCTTGAGAACACATGTCAAGTCAGAGAAGCAGGAAAACCTTATAAATGCAGTCTGCCGGCAGTCTAAAACCACCGGCAGTGCCTGTCTGCTGTCACAATTTTACAGAGATCTCAATAGGAATCTTTTTCGTCCACCGGCAGCTCCAGCCACACCTTCCCCCAAATCCCGGACGCCAGCGGTTCCTTCACTTTCTCCCGCTCTCTCCAGTTATAGAGCCATTCCCTGCGGTTCAGGTTCAGCCGTCCTGTATCATAGGGCCACTGCTTTATCACTTCCTCCGGGTAATCCTCCTCCGGATAGCCGGGATCAATGGCACAGTTGATCAAAAGATTGCGCACATGGATCTCCAGCTGGTTCACACCTGCTGTCAGCAGGCTGCCGATCTCCGCCCGCCAGGGACGTTTGATAAGAATCTCTGCCTGTTTTCCATTTACAAAGATCTCTCCGGCCTCTCCCATATGCTCAAAGACCAGCCAGATCTGCGGCTTCTCTTTTTGCTGCTCCCATTCTTCCTTTGTCAGAACAAATTCCTTCCGGTAAATTCCTTCCCCGGAATAATAGCGAAGCTCCGGCTCTTTTTCCCAGCTTTCCAGGGTCTGGTACCGTTTTTCAAAAGCTGCTTCTGGCACACACAGCCGCCAGTCCAAAGACAGATCCTTAAAGGGCTTTGTTCCTGCTCCCATAATTCTTTTCTGGTCCGCCGGCACTTCTGCCTGTCCACAGGCCGGATCAAATACAAACAGCAAAGACTGGAAAGGTTCAAAGGTAACCGCTGTTCTGACGCTTCCCTTCTCCTGCACGCAGATCCGTGTCTCTTTTTCTCCGGCAGTCAGCGGATCAAACGCCAGAAAACCTGCATCTGTAAAGAACTCAATCTCTTCCTCTATCCACTCGCAGCTGATATTAGACAGGAAGTAAATCTCCCGATCCTGTTCCTTCCGATGGACATAGCCAACCACATCCGGCCGGTGCCCAATGCGCAGATCCGGCCGTACCCGGCTGCTTAACTCCGAAATCAGCGCATCAGCAGAATCCTCCGTAACAAAGCAGAGCCCCGCCTCCTTCATCCGGCAGAACTGCTCCTCAATCCGGGCTGTCCTCTCCTCATATTCCAGCAGACCGCAGGCTTTGTCCGGCATATGTCCCTTGCACAAGAGCAGGCCGCCGGACCTGGCATAAGCTTCCACTGCCTCTGCCGTCTCCACCGGCATCCGCTCACACTCCAGCAGAATCAGAGCCTCGTAATGATATTCCGAAAAACGTGCCAGCACATCATCATTTACGTAGTCAAACCAGTACCCGGCTTTCTGAATTTTATCCACCGTCTTCGTGGTCAGCCGCTCTTCCAGCTTCATACACATATGAATATCCGACAGAGGATTTTCCGCCCAGATATCAGACTGGGGCAGATAGATGGCAATCCTTGCTGCAGGTACTCCTCTTCGCAGCCAGTCACTGACCCGGTTGATATAGGTTCCCAGTTTCTGGTAGTAAGGCCACCAGGTATTCTTGTGGTTAATCTGGCAGGAAGCATAGAAAGGCCATCCCAGCTTTCCGCTGTCCTCTGGGCTGTAGGCAAAGCCATGATTGACAATATGGTTCATGCCGTCCAGGAAAATACTGTCCACAGCCGCTTTCAGATTCTCCAGCGATGCCATAAAGCGCGGAAACCGAAGCCAGGTAAAGGATTCGTTGGAAATTACGGGCTTATGGTACACATGGCCTGCGGAAGCGGCCAGACGCCGGTGAATGGTATTCACCTCGTATTTGTCATAAGGGGAAAAGGTCTCTCCTTCAGGAATATCCGCTTTCCCATAGCACCGCAGAATATCTCCCCAGGTTCCGTGGGCCTGAATCCGGGCCGTGCATCCCTTCTCATGACACCACTGAGCCAGTTCCCCGAAAAAATTCTCCTCCGTCAGCTCCGCCAGTGTCTTATTAAAATCATACCGCACCTGGGCCGTGCAGTCTCCCACCTCGCCCCAGAGGGCATAGAGGTACGGCCGCAGTTCATACTCCCGCCGGTTCTTAAATTCCTCGTAAATAATATCTGTCCAGTTCTGACCGAACACCTCCAGGGAATCACAGAAAAAGGACTGAATCTTTCCCGGTCCCACAGCCTCTGCGATTGGGTCTCCCGCATGCTTCAGAAACAGCTGCAGAGCCTCCCGCCGGTTGTGATCAATGATCAGACCTTCCCCGCCGGGAAGCGGCTTGAGAACTGTCTGCCGTTTATCATTGGAGAGAAACAGCACAATCTTATAATCTCCCTCCGGGATCTCAATCTCCTGAAGCTCAATGCCCCATTCCCAGTTAAAGAGATATCTATCCACTACCCGATCCGTAATATCCACAATGGACTCCGGAACCATCCGGCAGTGCTCCATCCGTCCCATAATACATCCCACACAGGTTCCATACACACGGGTGGTGAAATCATAGTGGAAGGATGCAGGTCCCCTTACGTCCAGCATATAGGGAATTACATTGGGCGCACTCAGCTCTACGGGCACAAAGGGCCCGCCGTAGGGCCAGGAGGAACCCAGCGTCATATCAAAGGTCATCCCCCGTTTCTCTGCTTCCAAAGCCGTATAGCGGATGGATGAGAAGAATTCCGGAGACAGATAAAACTGATTCTTTATGCCTTTCTCTTCCTCATTGCTCCAGAGAGGGTACAGGATCTGAAGCTCCACCCCTCCGATCCCGGCTTCCTGCATCAAATCCAGTTCTCTTGCAATCTCTTCTTCTGTCACCGCACCTCCGAACCACCACCAGCGGGTACCGCCCCTTGCGGCGGGATCCGGTTTAAGAAGCTTCTCTTTTATCTCTTGCCTTACATCATTTTTCATAGGTTTGTCTATCCTCGAATAGGCTCAAATATGGGTTCCTTTTCCTCCAGTTCAATGCAGACCGCATAATAAGCCTGCTGGCGCAGTTCCTCGGTCAGTTCCACCTCTACCATCGGATCTCCCTCACAGATATTGCGGGACCGGCAGATAAGCTCCTGCCCGTTTTTCACCAGATAAGCTCTCTTTACCCCATTGGCCATATTGAGCAGTTCAATGCGCATCCGGGGTTTGAGAACATGGACAAACAGCTTGTAATCTTTGGCCGTAAGCTGGGCCCACTCCAGATCATAGGGGTAGAGATCCATCTTCCTGGTGCCATAAATCCCATCCGCATTCTCCCGCACATAGCGCCCCACTTCGTCCAGAATCTGAATGCTCTCCTCCGGAACCCGGCCGCGGCCGTCCGGCCCGATGTTGAGAAGGTAATTCCCCCCTCTTCCCACAATCTTTAAGAGCAGTTTTAAGATTTCTTCCGGTTTTTTCCAGTTTTGATCGTGCCGGTTGTATCCCCAGGTATCATTCAGGGTAGCCGGAACCTCCCACTCCCGCTTAAGCGGCATTACCGGAATAAAATTGTCTCCCGTAGTCAGGTAATCTCCCAGCTCATTTCCAATTCTTCCGCTGATCACGCAGTGAGGCTGATACGTATTCACCAGATCAATCAGCTCCTTTGATTCCTCTCTGGTCATTTCCATAGGGGTATCGAACCAGAGAAGGGAAATCTCTCCGTAACCCGTAAGCAGCTCCCGCAGCTGGGGGATACATTTCTCATCCAGGTACCGTCGAAAATTCTTCCTGCTGTTATCTGCTCCGTAACGGTATCCGTCGGGATCATCCCAGTCCTGTGCCTGAGAATAGTAGAGCCCCAGCCGGATTCCATACTCCTCACAGGCTTCCTGAAACTCCTTCAAAATATCCTTTCCATAGGGCGATGCCTTCACTACATTGTAATCGCTGCACTGGGAATTCCACATGGCAAAGCCTTCATGGTGCTTGGTGGTGAACACCAGATACTTCATGCCCCAGTCTTCCTTTGCCTTCCGGACAATTTCTCTTGCAGAGAAGGCCTCTCCTCCAAAAGACTCTGCCAGATGACGGTATTCCTCTGCCGGAATATCCATATAATGCATAATCCATTCCGCAATGTGATCCGTTCGTTTTCCCTGATACTCTCCGGCCAGAACCGCATAGAGGCCCCAATGGATAAACAGGCCGTAGCGCGCCTCGGAAAACCAGTTTTTATTTATGTCTTTCATCATTTTAATGTCTCTCTTTGTGTTTTATCCTGTAAATTCTCAATTCATTTTAAATCGTATTCATAGACAAAGCCTTAGGCATACTCCTTACAAGCCACAAAATGCCCAGGCAGTACTTCCTTCAGTTTGGTCTCATAAGCTTCACAGCCTGTTCCTCTTTTGAAACACCGGGAGCAGAACCGGCATCCCGGCTCCGGATTGATGGGGCTTGGCACGTCTCCTTCCAGAATAATCCGCTCCCGCTTTCTTGTTCCCACTGCCGGCGCTGCCGAGAGCAGAGCCTGCGTATAGGGGTGCAGAGGATTCTCATAGAGCTCCTTCTTGGGTGCAATTTCTACCAGTTTTCCAAGATACATAACGCCCACCCGGTCACTGATATGCTTAACTACATTCAATCCATGGGCAATAAAGAGGTAGGTCAGGCCAAATTCCTCCTGCAGTTCATCCAGCAGATTCAACACCTGAGCCTGGATGGACACATCCAAAGCCGACACAGGTTCGTCACAGACAATCATCTTGGGCTCTACTGCCAGCGCCCTGGCAATTCCCACTCTCTGCCTCTGTCCGCCGGAAAACTCATGGGGATACCGGTTTCTCTGGTGATTGGCCAGTCCCACCCGGTTCAGAAGATAATTCACACGCTCCTCAATCTGATCCTCCGGCAGAAGCTTATTGATCCGGATCGGCTCCGAAATAATGTCGCCAATGGTCACCCTGGGATTCAGGGACGCATAAGGGTCCTGGAAAATCAACTGGATATCCTTACAGTACTGCCGTCTCTGGGCCGGTGTAAGCCCCGTCAGCTCCTCTCCCTGAAAGAAAATCTGGCCGTCCGTAGGCTCATAGAGATTCACCAGCATTTTTCCAATGGTGGTCTTTCCGCAGCCGGACTCTCCCACCAGTCCGAAGGTCTCTCCCTTTTCAATCTGAAAGCTTACATCATCCACTGCCTTCAGAATCTTCTTATCTCTGCCAAAGGTGCCCTTATCTACTACGAAGTACTTGGACAGATGGCGGATATCAAACATTACTTCTCCCATACTACGCCTCCTCCTTTCCCTCGGATCCTTTGGAATAAAGGAAACACCGCACCTCATGGCCCTCTATATTCACAAGCTCCGGCATTTCCTGCCTGCAGCGCTCCATACACTTCTCACATCGATCCGAGAAGGGACATCCTGTGGGCATATGAAGGGGATTGGGCACCATACCCTGAATCATATACAGCGGCCCCTCGTCATCCCCATCCAGACGGGGAATGGACTTCAGAAGTCCCATCGTGTACGGATGCAGGGGATTTGCAAAAATCTCTTTCACATCCGCATGTTCCATCACCTTGCCGCAGTACATAACCACTACCCGGTCTGCCGTCTCTGACACCACGCCCAGATCGTGGGTGATCAGAAGGACCGCCATATGCAGCTTCTCCCGCATCTGCGCCAGCAGATCCAGAATCTGCGCCTGAATGGTCACATCCAGAGCCGTAGTGGGCTCATCTGCAATCAAAAGCTCCGGATTACAGGAAAGGGCCATGGCAATCATCACCCTCTGACGCATACCGCCGCTCATCTGATGGGGATAGTCCTTTGCCCGATCCCCCGCCGAGGGAATGCCTACCATTTTCAGCATCTCCACTGCCCGTTCATAGGCTTCTTTCTTGGGCAGCTTCATATGAAGCATAATGCTCTCCATCAATTGATCCTTGATTCGGTACACGGGATTCAGAGAGGTCATAGGCTCCTGAAAAATCATGGAGATGTGATTTCCACGAATCTCCTGCATTTCTTTTTTCCCTTTGGCAAGAAGATTCTCTCCTTTAAAAAGAATCTCTCCTCCCGTCACTTTACCCGGATCCTGCAGAAGCCCCATCACAGACAGAGACGTCACGCTCTTACCGGAACCAGACTCACCCACGACTGCCAGGACTTCACCCTCATCGATGAAAAAGCTTACGTCGTCCACCGCTTTTACAATACCCTTTTTCATTTTAAACTGAGTCTTTAGATTTTTGACTTCTAATAACATCCCTATCCCCCCTTAACGCTTTCTGGATTTGGGATCCAGCG
The DNA here is from genome assembly GCA_949740535.1 of uncultured Lachnospiraceae bacterium. Classification (GTDB taxonomy): domain Bacteria; phylum Bacillota; class Clostridia; order Lachnospirales; family Lachnospiraceae; genus Laedolimicola. The sequence goes on along the minus strand of CATJHO010000115.1, from coordinate 53,099 downwards.
CATCGCTCAATCCGTCGCCAAACAAGTTGAATGCCAGTACCACCAGCGTAATTGCAAGTCCCGGAAATACCAGGGTATAGGGAGCCGCGAAAATATATCCCTTGGCTCTTCCCAGCATATCGCCCCACTCTGCAACGGGCGGCTGTACGCCCAATCCCAGGAAACCAAGCGCTGCCGTGTCTAAAATCGCTCCGGAAATTCCCAGTGTGGCCCGTACAATAATGGGAGAGATAATATTGGGCAGAATATGTTTAAAGATAATCCGAAGATCCCTGTTTCCGATGACTCTGGCCGCCTGGGTATAGTCACTCTCCTTGGCAGAGAGAACGCTTCCTCTGACAATCCGCGCATACTCCGGTATGGCTACAATTCCAATAGCCACAATGGCTTTATCAAGGCCTTTTCCCAGCGCCGCCATCAAGGTAATGGCAAAGAGGATTCCGGGAATGGAAAGCATAATATCCATAATGCGCATAATCACCGTATCCACAACCCCGCCTTTATAACCTGCCACTGCGCCCAAAATAATTCCAAAGAACAGAGAAAAGATTACAACAGCAAAGCCCACGAATAAGGAGATCTTGGTTCCGTCCAGAATCCGGCTGAAGATATCCCGTCCCAGCTCATCGGTACCGAACCAGTGCTCTGCACAGGGCTTCACAAAGCTGGCTGTCATATCCGTCTCATTGGGATCGTAGGGCAGAATCTGAATACCTGCAGCATCTGCAAGAAAGGTAACCAGCGCCACAGCCACCAGTATAATAATGATCACCATGCCAAAGATGGCTGTCTTATTTACCCTCAGAGATTCCCATACGGCATGGAGCTCCGATTCCGGCTTTTCCTGCCCCGGAACCTCTACAGGTTTCTGTTTTTTACCCAGCATATGGTCATCCCTCCTTCTTTCCAAGCTTGATCCTGGGATCCAGGAATGTATAAATAATATCAACCGCCAGATTTACCAGTACAAAAATGGTAGCTGTCAGAAGCACTGCTCCCTGTATGACCGGAAAATCTGATTTCTGCACGCATTCCACAATGTAGGAACCAATGCCCGGCCAGGCAAATACCCGCTCCGTCAGCACCGCTCCGCCCAGCATGCTGCCGAACTGAAGCCCAATCACGGTAACCACCGGATTCATGGAAGTCCGAAGCACATGCCGTGTCAGCACCTTCCCCTCGGAGATTCCCTTGGCCCTTGCCGTGCGCACATAGTCCTGCTTCATACTGTCCAGCATACTGGTTCTGGTAATCCGGGTGATGATTGCCAGAGAATACATGGACAGGGCCATGGCCGGCATCACCATATGCTTCAGAGAATCTGCCAGTCCGGCTGTATTCCCGGTAATAATACAGTCCAGAAGATTAAAGCCTGTAACACTCTTCGGCTTTAACAGGGGATCGATCTGGCCGCCGGATGGAAGCCAGTGAAGGGTACCGGAAAAAACAATAATCATAATTACACCCAGCCAGAAGATAGGAATGGAAACTCCCACCAGCGACAGAATCCGCCCGCCGCTGTCCCAGATGGAATTCTTCTTTACGGCCGAAACCACACCAATCAAAATTCCGAAAACCGCGGCCAGAATCACAGATACCACCGCAAGCTCTATGGTTGCGGGGAACCGGCTGGACAGCTCTTTTGCAACTGGCTGCTTGGTATAATAGGAATTGCCCAGATCGCCTCTAAAGACACCGCCCAGATAATCGATATACTGACTGACCACCGAACCGTTCAGTCCATTTGCCTCACGCCATGCCTCCATGGATTCCTCCGTAGCATGCTGGCCCAGCACAACCGGGGCCGGATCCGGAGAAAATACATGGGTAATCACGAATACGATAATAGATACTCCAAGCAGTACCGGTATGAGCATGAGAAGTCTTTTTATAATATATTTTCCCATAGTTATGTAATCCTCTATTATAATGATTCGTAACAGTTCCTTTGAAGGGACTGCTGCGATGATCCAGCTGCCTTTGCAGCCGCCGGAGCTTTCATCCGGCCCGTTGCTTCTTTAAACAATCAGGGGGGTGCCGCGACACCCCCCTGATTAAAAGTTATCCAACACGGATTAGTTCTTGGTTACGTTCGCAAACTTTGTTGCCTGTGCAACGTGATAGAAAAATCCGTTTACTCTTGGGCTCACTCCACACATAAAGTTTGCATGAGAGATGGGAAGAATCGGAACCTGATCGGCAATAATCTTCTCACATTCCGTATAAATAGCACTTCTCTCATCGCCAACCGGAGTAACCAGACCGTCTGCGATCAGTTTCTTGTACTCGTCACTGCTGAAGTGAGAGTAGTTCATGGAAATATCATCTGTAGCCAGCAGGTTCAGGAAGTTATCCGGATCTCCGTTATCTCCGCCCCATCCTGCAAAAAGGAGATCATACGTATCTGTCTGGGCCTTCTCTTTGAACGTTGTCCAGTCATAAGCATCGATGGTACACTCTACACCCACCTTGGAAAGATAGCCCTGTACAGCTTCTGCCAGCTTCTGTCCGCCGACTGTATTGTAAGGTCTTGCTACGGAGTAGGTGATAATATGAAGAGAAGTCACACCTTTATCGGCCAGTACCTTCTGTGCTGCCTCCGGATCGTAAGCCGGCGGTGCAATGGTGCTGTCATATCCCGGCAGAGAGGAGGGCAGGAAGGTGGTTGCCGGCTGATCATAACCCTGATACAGAGTCTGAACCATCTCCGGAACATTGAGGGCCTGAACCAACGCTCTGCGGACCTCTACATCCTTACATACACCTTCTGTGGTGTTAAATGCCATATAGTTGGTCATCATAGCCTCGTCAGTCTGTACGTTGTTTCCGGACTGGCTGATCTGATCCACAACCATCGCGTCGATACCGTCAATCACGTCTACCTCGCCGTTATTGAGCGCGATCACACGTGCAGAGTTGTCAGGAATAATCCGGAAGATCAGGTTCTTTGTCTTGGCCGGCTCTCCCCAGTAATCCTCAAAACGCTCCAGAACTACAGACTGATTGGTATCCCAGCTCACAAACTTGTAGGGGCCTGTACCACAGGGGCTGTTCGTTACATTGTTATCATTGGCTTCCAGCGCTGCCGGGCTTACAATGGGAGATCCCTGAATCATAGCCAGGTTAGCAAGGAAGGGTGTCTGTGCCTCGGACAGCTTGATTACAACGGTGTAATCATCCTCTGCAGTTACCTCGGTTACTGCTGCAAACACAAAACCTGCATAAGGCATATCCTCAGTAGCGTTGCCGGGAAGCTGACGGTCAAAATTGATCTTTACGGCTTCTGCATTGAAGTCGGTGCCGTCATGGAATTTCACGCCCTGTCTTAAATGGAATGTATAGGTTAATCCGTCATCACTTACTTCCCAGGATTCTGCCAGGCTGGGCTGAATCTCAGTCGTGGTATCGGAATATCTCACCAGTCCTTCATAGATATTGGTGTTAATCTTTGTAGACTCGCCGTCATCTGCAAATGCCGGATCCAGGCTTCTGGGATCTGCTGCCTGTCCAAAGGTGATGGTATCACTGCCCTCGCCGCCCTCTGCAGGCGCTTCTGTCTCGTCTCCGGAACCCTGTTCCGCAGCCGGAGCATCACCGGTCTCTCCCGTTGTGGTGTCTCCCGCACCGCCGCCACAGCCTGCAAGTAAAGATACTGCCAGTGCTCCGGTGAGCAGTACTGCTAAAACTCTCTTTTTCATTCTTTTCCTCCTGTCTTTATTAGATTGGTACAATGGTTCAACCACTTTGGAAATAAAAAAATAGTTTTGTTAAAAATTGCACAATTTTCATAGTCCAAAACCACTTTTTTATGTCCTTTTTAATCATAAACGCTGAAATGGCTGTTGTCAATATTTTTTTGCATTTGAATCCTGGTTTATTATTCCGTAACCCCGCAGGCATCCGGACGCCTGTCTGTGCCCGTTTCCCCTGTTATTTGGAAGACTGGGCACAGTAGGTTACAATCTCCCGGTCAATCAACAGCATCCGATCGCTGGCATAAAGGGCCTTATCCACATTTCCTTCCAGAATCCCATCCAGAATCACCCGGTGCCAGCAGACCGTATCCAGACACAGCTTCACCGACTGGGGAAGCACTATGTAATACTCGTCAAAAGCCTTGATCATCTTCTGTATCATCTGGCCAAGCATGGTATTTCCGGAAAGCTCTGACAGGAGATAATGGAACTTCTTGTCCACTTCCGCCTCAAATACTCCCTGCGCGCTGCTCTCCTCCATCTGGATTATATATTCCTCCAGCTGTTCGAAAGCTTTCTTTTCAATTTCTTCTCTGCGCTCAGCCACCAGGCGGATTACATATTTTTCCAGCTCCGTCTTCACATTGAGCATTTCGATATAATTTACCTTCACCAGATCCAGATAAATACTGGACTCCTTTTGAATCCTGGCCACATAGGTGCCGCTTCCCATCTGGCTTGTGATAACGCCCTGATTTTCCAAAACCCGCAGAGCCTCCCGCACGGAATGGCGGCTGGTCTGGAACCTTGCTGCCAGCTCCCGTTCCGGAGGCAGCTTATCCCCCGGCTTCAGATCATTCTTCTGAATATGATCGGAAATAGCATCTGCAATCTTCATATACAGCAGATCCTTGGAAATTGGTGTCATCAGGGAAATATCGTTCTTCATAAAAGTTCTCCGTTTCTATGCAGGGGTCAGGAATCGATACCGGCGCCAAGACTCATAACTGCGCGAACTATTTCTTAAATCGTAAGAATCTATAAAAACCACTACCCGTCATTGTCCTTTTTGTGTATAATAGTTTTTGACAGACTGTCTGGGAAGTGACGCAGGACCATTATAACCGATCCCGGACCTTTTTCCAATAGAAATTATCCTCTTTCCCTGTGAGGATTTACAAAATTATATCAAAAGAAAGGAATTCTGCCATGAAACAGGAACTTCTCTTCGGATACCGGATAGACAATTATTTTGATGACATTGTGCGGGATCTGGAAGCGCTCACTGCCATCCCTTCCGTCTGTGACACCCAAAGTCCGGACAAGCCCTTCGGCCGCCCCTGCCGGGACGCTCTTGCCTGGATCTTAAAGCGCGCCCAGGATCTGGGACTTGAGACCGTAAATACCGGCAATTTCGCGGGACATGCCTCTTACGGCAGCGGAACCGAGTGTATCGATGTCCTAACCCACCTGGATGTGGTGCCTGCCGGAGACGGCTGGGATACGGATCCCTTTACTGCCGTAAAAAAAGGAAACCGCCTCTACGGCAGAGGCACCGCAGACGACAAGGGGGCTGCTGTTGCTGCTCTCTACTGCCTGAAAGCCTTAAAAGACGCCCAGATTCCCGGCTCCCGGAAGCTTCGGGCGGTATTTGGCTGCGGCGAGGAGATCGGCAGCAATGATTTAGACATTTACTACGCGCAGCAGGGTCTGCCTGTCATGGGCTTTACGCCGGACTGCGCCTATGGGATCTGCTATGCGGAGAAGGGCATCCTGCGTATCGATCTCTCTGCCGCCCGCCCGGATGGCTGCATCCTCCAATCCTTCACCGCCGGCACCGCCGTCAATTCGGTTCCAAGCACTGCTGTTGCTGAAATCCTCTGTGATCGCGATCAGCTTCCAAAACTTCAAAAGCTGGCTGAAGCTTTCCCGGCCATCACCTTAAGCCAGACAGAAGCTTCCACCAAATCCTCTGTCAAATTACACTGCAGCGGAAAAGCCGCCCACGGCGCCGAACCTGAACTGGGCATCAACGCAGCTTCCCATTTGATCCAGTTTCTGCACAAAGCCTTTTCCGAGGGGGAACTTGGGCCTCTCTTTACCTTTGCCGCCGAGAAAATTGCCCTGGAATACAACGGTTCCTCTCTGGGAATTCAGATGTCCGACGAGCCCTCCGGCCCTCTGACTCTGAATCTGGGAATTGTATCTGCCGGAAACGGACAGGACGTTCTGTCTCTGGATATCCGTTATCCGGTTACTGCAGACAAGGAACAGATCTGTTCCGGTCTTCGGGAGGCTGCCGCTCCTTATCAAGTGATTGTTACAGAGGCCGGCCATGTGGAACCCTTATACATTCCCAAGGATACTCCCTTAGTATCCACACTCATGGCCTCTTATGAAGCCGCCGCTAAGAAGCCCTGTACCCTTTATTCCACCGGTGGAGGCACCTATGCAAGACACTGCAATAATACAGTCACAGGTTTTGGACCCATTTTCCCGGAACAGCCAGGCAGCAATGCCCATGGTCCCAATGAATTTATCGATCTGGAATACTTCCGGCTCCACTGCCGGGTCTGCTTGGAAGCATTGTACCGGATGTTTACCGGCAAAACGGGGGAGTGAACCACTCCCCCGCACATGGCTTATTACCGCTAAGAAGCTCCGTATTTGAACTCTGCAAGCTTCGCTTTTTGGTAATCTTCCACCACCGATAAGTATGCTTCTTCCGTAATCTCTGTGGTTTTGCCATCCTTCTCTCTTGTGTAGGAAGCATTTCCCTCATTGTCAAAGATTTCATAAACACCCTCTGCCAGCTTCAGATTTCCTTCCTTATCTATCACATAGCGCCGCACCTCGTGCCCGCCTGCCGTGTACATGCCTGATTTATCATAGGCAATGGGATAAGCTGTTCCCATGCTCTCCAGCCTTCCGATATTCTGTGCTTCCCCATTTATGGGATAATAGACATCACAGAATACAGATGCCTGAAAACCGTTGCCGCTGTCATAAAACTGATCGGTCACCAGAAGGACAGAACACTCTGCCTTTGTCTCTATAACCGTAAAAAGCTCTTCATCACCCAGAGCTGCTATCACCCTTTTAAGCTCCTCGCTATTATCATTCTTTCTGCAGGCAGATGCCATACACAGGAACATCCCAAGCAGTAATACTGCCGCAAAACAATTCCCTGTCTTTTCAGACTTTCGTTTATTTACGCTTATTTTCCCCATTTCTTTTATAGTTTCTAATTTTTTCATTTCATTCATTCCTTTCCTGCCGTTTCATCCTGTTTCCGTATTCTTTTCCCGGCTTTCCTGTTTCTTCTTTCAATCAGCTCCGCCCGCGCCGGTTCTGTATTACATACCACAGACACAGCCCGGCGCCCAGAAGCCCCGCAATCACAGAAGGTATCAGAAGCCCCGCATAATCCACCGGCGCATAGGCATACTCTCCTGCAGCCATGTACCGGTACAGCATATACTCGATACTAAGGGTGGTACTGCGAAGCACTCCTACAAAGATAATTCCCATCAGGCTTACCATCAAAAAGATCAGCCCGCTTACTAAAAGAAGTGTCATCCTGCGGTTATGAAGATGGATCTCCATCAGATCTTCTAAGGTGATTTTTTCATTCCTTTCTGTCATTTTCTCATCCTCCTTAAGCAGCAGATCATCCAGGGACAGCTGGAACATTCTTCCAATCCGGACCATACTCTCCAAATCCGGCAGTGTATTTCCCGACTCCCACTTGGAGATCGTCTGCCTGGAAACATGCAGCTTCTCCGCCATCTGCTCCTGTGTCATCCCAGACAGCTTTCTTAATTGGTGAATTTGATTTCCAATTTTCATATCTGTGTTCTCCTTTCGAGAAAATCCTACCGGAATAATCCGTATTTTTCTATCAATCCGGCTTAACATTCACGCTCCAAATGGTAACATGGGTGAAAATGTGACGGCAAAAAAGTGTAAGGTTCTGTATATTTCACAAACACCTTACACTTTTACACCCTCAGTATTTGAATCTTACATCCCTCTGTCTTAAGGCGCAGAGGTTCTTTCTCCCCAAAATCCCATACTCCGTTTTGCAGCTGCATTCTGCCAGCACCGCGCACGAAATCTTAAGACCGGTAATCTGCATTAATCTTCACATAATCATAGGTCAGATCACATCCCCAGGCCGTGGCAGAGGCATCTCCCATCTTCACATCCGCAACAGCCGCCACCTCAGGCTCGGAAAGAATCTTCGCGGCTTCCTCTTCGCTGTAATCCACGGCAACACCATTTTCAATAATCTGAATCTTTCCTGCCGCGCTCTCAAAAAACAAATCCACCCGTTCCGGGTCAAACTCCACCCCTGCATAGCCCATGGCGCAGAGGATGCGCCCCCAGTTGGCATCGTGTCCATAAACAGCCGCCTTCACAAGGCTGGAAGACACCACAGATTTACTTAAAAGCACTGCATCTTCCTTCGTCCCGGCTCCCACAATCTTAACCTCAAAAAGCGCTGTCGCTCCCTCACCGTCTCCCGCCATCTTTCTGGCAAGATAGGTATCCACCACATTGAGCGCCGCCGCAAACTGCCGGTAATCTTCATTCTCCTCTGTGATTTCAGGATTGCCTGCTTCTCCATTGGCCAGCAGCAGCACAGTGTCGTTGGTGGACGTGTCTCCATCCACGGAAATCATATTAAAGGTATCCTTCACATCCCTGCTTAGAGCCCTTTGCAGCATTTCTTTGGAAATGCAGGCATCGGTGGTCACAAAGCCCAGCATGGTACACATATTGGGATGAATCATGCCAGAACCCTTGCACATGCCGCCAATCGTCACCGTCTTCCCGCCCAGCTCTGTCTGCACTGCAATCTCCTTATGTACGGTGTCAGTGGTCATAATGGCTTTGGCCGCGCTGGTCCCATGCTCCAGGCTGCTTCCCCTGGCATCCCCAAGCAGTGTAATCCCCTTCTTCAGACGGTCTATGGGCAGCTGCATTCCTATGACGCCTGTGGATGCTGTCAGCACCGCATTTTCCGGCACGCCAAATACCTTTGCGCACTCCTGCGCCGTCTCTTTGCAATAACCATACCCCTCTGCTCCGGTACAGGCATTGGCAATTCCTGAATTGACAATCACTGCCTGGACAAAGGGCGACTCCGCAACTATTTTCTGATCCCATTTCACCGGAGCCGCTTTCACTACATTGGCTGTAAAGGTTCCTGCTGCCCGGCAGGGCCTGGCGCTGTAAATCAGGGCCATATCCGTCCGGCCTTTATACTTGATCCCGGCCGCCGCCGCTGCTGCCTCAAACCCCTGTGCAGCGGTCACGCCGCCCGGAATTATCCTTATGGTTTCCTCTTTTCTGCTTTCCTTACTCTGCATTTCTTATCCTCCTTACCGTCTGCCCTGGAACGCTATTTATTAAACTCCGTAATATTCTTTTCATTCAATGTAAAATCATAATAATTCAGATCCAGCCGCCTTGTCCAGCCGATCCGGTTCCAAAAAGCATTTCCTATATCATTCTTGGTAAATGCAATCAGAGACACCTTGCTGATCTCTTCTCTTTTCAGAGCATTCATGGCAAATACCACCATTGCCTTGCCGATTCCCCGCATCCGGCAGTCCCGATGCACGCATACGTGGTAAAGACAGCCCCGCCGTCCGTCATGGCCGCAGAGAATACTTCCCACAATCTTCCCATCCTCCACCGCCACAACGCTGGTATCCGGGTTTCTTCTAAGAAACCGCTCCACACCTGCTCTGGAATCGTCGATACTGCGGATAGCAAAGCCCCGGATGGTCATCCACAGATCGTATACGCCGTCATAATCCTCAATTGTCATTGTCCGAACTGTCATAACTTTGTCATTCCTTTCCCTCTGCCGGACGCCCGTCAGGAGAGGCTGATTCTATACATTACGGGAACATGGGCACCAGCTCCAGTCCCTCGCTCTCCTTAAGTCCAAACATCAGATTCATATTCTGCACCGCCTGTCCGGCTGCTCCCTTTACCAGATTGTCCATAGCCCCCATCATAATAATACGATTCGTTCTGGGATCCAGCTTAAAATTCACATCCACATAATTGCTTCCCTCCACCCACTTGGTCTGAGGGCATACATCCTTTTCCAGCACCCGCACAAAGCGTTCAAAAGCATAGTATTTGTCATAGGCGGCCTTTACTTCTTCATAAGTGGTTTCTCTTTTCAGCGAGGCATAGGCGGTAATCAGAATTCCCCGGTTCATGGGAACCAGATGGGGCGTAAAATTGATCACCACCGGCTCCCCCGCCGCATAGGACAGCTGTTCTTCTATCTCCGGCGTATGACGGTGGCCGGCCACTCCATAAGCCTTGATATTCTCATTGACCTCGCAGAAGAGATTGTCCGTTTTGGCCCCTCTCCCGGCCCCTGAGGTTCCGGACTTGGCATCGATAATAACCGTACCGGGATCAATCAGCCCTTCCTTCAGTAACGGATAGACACAAAGCGTACTGCAGGTAGGATAACAGCCCGGATTGGCTGTCAGCCGTGCCTTTTTCACTGCTTCCCGGTTTATCTCGCTAAGACCGTAAACAGCCTCTGGAATATACTGAGGCGCAGGATGGGTGATTTTGTACCACTGCTCATAGATCTTCACATCCTTTATGCGGAAATCCGCGCTCAAATCCACGATTTTCGTCCGGGACAGAATCTCCTCACTGACCAGGGATGCGCAGAGCCCCTGGGGCGTCGCCGTGAAAATCACATCCACTTCCCTGGATAAAGCGTCCATATTGTCATCCATGCATTTATTGTCCACAATCTGAAACATATTCTGGTAAACTTCCGCATATTTTTTATCTATGTAACTCCGGGAGCCGTACCATTTGATCTCCGCCTCCTTGTGAGCGGTCAGAATCCGCACCAGTTCACCGCCTGCGTATCCGGTTGCTCCGATAATTCCTGTTTTAATCATAATCTCTCTCCTCTTATCAATCTTTTTCTGCGATCTGAATTATTGTAATCCCCTTCCAGGCAGATTGCAAGGTTCTTTTGTGCGCTTTTCCTCTGCCCTCTCTTCACAAGGATATATTCCTCAAAGAGAGAGCTGCTGGTTTCTTCCAAGCTCCTGCATCCGTATGGGCGTTTCCTGAATATCTTACCACTGAGCGAATATTTATGCAAGTATTTTTATATTTATTCATTTCACTCCGTCCGAAGCAGCTTCAGATTCTTCTTTCATGCGCTTCCACGCAAGAACCTCATCCAACCGCTCTTTCACAATCTTCTCCTGCCCTTCTCCGCCAGGCCGGTAATACCGCCGTCCCGCCAGTGCATCCGGCAGGCACTGCATCCGGCTCAGCTTTTCTTCTGTATCGTGTGCATAAATATAGCCTTCCCCATAATGAAGCTCCTTCATCAGCTTCGTAGGTGCGTTGCGGATCTGCAGGGGCACCGGCTCCGCCGGATATTCCCTCACATCCCTTTTGCAGGCCTCACAGGCTTCATAGAGGGCATTGGACTTGGGCGCCATAGAAAGATACACGGCCGCATGAGTCAGATGTACGTCACATTCCGGCATCCCCAGAAAATGACAGGCCTGATACACGGACACGGCCAGAGGCAGGGCCTTGGGATCTGCCATCCCCACATCCTCACTGGCAAAGCGCACCAGCCTTCTGGCAATATACAGGGGATCTTCACCGCCGTCCAGCATCCGGCACACCCAGTAAACTGCTGCATCCGGATCGCTGTTGCGCATAGATTTGTGAAGGGCAGAAATCAGATTGTAGTGCTCCTCTCCGTTCTTGTCATACAGCAGGGAACGCCGGTTCATACACTGTGCCAGAAGCTCCGAATCAATACACACGACTGCCTGTTCATTCATTTTCCCATTGAGCACTGCCATTTCCAAAGTGTTCAAAGCCGTCCGGGCATCTCCATTGGCAAACCGGGCAATGGCCGCAAGCTGTGACTCTTCTATGGCTGTCTCCATTCTGCCAAATCCCTTAGGGCTTTTCAGCGCGTACCAAAGAAGCCTTACCAGATCCTCCTCCTCAAGGGCCTTCAGAATAAACACCTTGCACCGGGATAAAAGAGCGGAATTAATCTCAAAGGAAGGGTTCTCCGTGGTAGCCCCCACCAGCACAATACTCCCTTTCTCCACAAAGGGCAGAAATGCATCCTGCTGGGCCTTATTGAAGCGGTGAATCTCATCCGTGAACAGCAGGGTACGGATCCCGATCCTGCGGTTCTGCTCCGCCTGGTTCATCACTGCCTTCACCTCCTTGATTCCACTGGCCACCGCGCTGAATTCCACAAACTCTGCCCGTGTCTGCCGGGCAATAATCCGCGCCAGCGTAGTCTTTCCCACCCCCGGCGGCCCCCAGAAAATCATAGATGACACCTGATCGGTCTCAATCAGCCGCCGCAGGATCTTTCCCTCGCCCACAAGATGAGACTGGCCCACGTACTCGTCCAGACTTTCCGGCCGAAGGCGGCTGGCCAAAGGAGCGGTCTGCTCCCGGTCATCAAATAAACTCAACTGCTCCATCATTCTTTTGTCTCCTGTCCGCTTCCCGCATTCTGCGTAATATTCTTTCAGACTTCTTTATTTTAACATTCCCGGAAAGGAACGTTTGTTCTGTTCTCATTTTAGCACAGGGAACTTGAGAGTACAAGATAAAGATGTCTCTTTTCAACTTCATTTTAATTCTGCATTTTCTAAAATATTCATTTCCCTCTTCCATACTCTCTTTTTGACAGAGTAATATTTATACATTATTTAATGTATATTATGTATAAAATCTTCATTTTCTACAATATAAACTTAATAATTTTTCATAAATATGTATAAAATTTCACTTGCATCTTTCAGGCGGATGTTGTATATTATTTGTCAGTGACAAAACGGCACCTTTTGCGGGATCCGTCAGGCATTCCCGCTGATCAAACATACTGAGGAGGATATTGAGATATGAAAGAAAAAGTTGTGCTGGCTTATTCCGGCGGCCTGGATACTACGGCCATTATTCCCTGGCTGAAGGAAAATTTTGATTACGAAGTGATCTGCTGCTGCATCGACTGCGGACAGGGAAATGAATTAGACGGACTGGAAGAGCGGGCGAGACTGTCCGGCGCATCCAAACTGTACATTGAGAATATCATTGATGAATTCTGCGACGATTATATTATGCCCTGCGTGCAGGCAGGAGCTGTCTATGAGAATAAGTACCTGCTGGGCACCTCCATGGCCCGTCCCGTCATTGCCAAGCGTCTTGTAGAGATTGCCCGCAAAGAAGGCGCGTCCGCCATCTGTCACGGGGCAACCGGCAAGGGCAACGACCAGATCCGCTTTGAGCTTGGCATCAAGGCTCTGGCTCCCGATCTGACCATCATCGCTCCCTGGCGGATGACCGATGTATGGACCATGCAGTCACGGGAGGACGAGATCGAATACTGCCGTCAGCACGGCATCAACCTGCCCTTTGACCATAGCCAGAGCTACAGCCGTGACCGGAACTTGTGGCACATCAGCCACGAGGGACTGGAGCTTGAGGATCCGGCCAGCGAGCCCAACTATGAACATATGCTGGTTCTGGGGGTTACTCCGGAAAAGGCTCCCGACGAAGGCGAGTACGTAACCATGACCTTTGAAAAAGGCATCCCTGTCTCTCTGAACGGCAGAACAATGAAAGTTTCCGAGATCATCACCGAGCTCAACACCCTGGGCGGAAAACACGGCATCGGTATCGTAGATATTGTAGAAAACCGCGTGGTAGGCATGAAATCCCGCGGCGTATATGAAACCCCAGGCGGCACCATTCTCATGGAAGCACACCAGCAGCTGGAAGAACTGGTACTGGATCGGGCTGTCATGGAAGTTAAAAAAGATCTGGGAAATAAATTCGCCCAGATCGTGTACGAAGGAAAATGGTTCACTCCCCTGCGGGAAGCTGTGCAGGCCTTCGTAACCAGCACCCAGGAGTATGTAACCGGTGAAGTAAAGTTCAAGCTCTACAAGGGCAATATCATCAAAGCCGGAACTACTTCTCCCTACTCCCTGTACAATGAGTCCCTGGCCTCCTTTACCACCGGCGATCTCTACGATCACCATGATGCCAGCGGCTTCATTACCCTCTTCGGCCTGCCCCTGAAAGTCCGGGCCATGAAGATGGCTGAGGCAGAAGCCTCCAGGAAGTAAACTTGAAAACTTGAGCCGCAGCCCAAGACAGGCTGCGGCTCTTTCTTACTCAACCATCATACGGATAATCTCCTCATTGGTCCCACGCATTCCATCACGTCCCAGCTGTCCCACATTCCGGATGGTATTCTCAATTCCTTTCACCACAATTCCGTCACCGCCATAGAACTGCTGTCCCCGCTTAATCATATGATAGCCCAGAATTCCCGCATCCACCGAAGAAGCGATCTTCGCCGCACAGGAAGCCTTGGCTCCATCGCAGATAATCCCCGATACAATCGCCAGCGCGTTTACAATGGTATGGCTGATTTCCCGGAAGCCTCCGCCATACAGATACGCAATACCCGCCCCGGCAGCGGCTCCCGCACTGACAGCGCCGCAGTAAGCCGACAGACGGCCGATTCCCGTCTTCTGGTGAATGGCCACCAGGTTGGATAAAACCAATGCCCGATAACACGTTTCTTCATCTGCTTTTAAATGCCGGGCATATACCAGCACCGGAACGGAAGCCGTAATCCCCTGGTTTCCGCTTCCCGAATTGATAATCACCGGAAGCTCGCAGCCATTCATCCGGGCATCCGATCCGGCTGCCGCCATGGCTTTGGCCCGGACCTTCACATCCTCCGGATCCATCTCCAGAAGCACCTGGCCGATATTGGCACCGTAATCTCCCTTAAGTCCTTCCTCTGCAATAGCCATATTATAAGAAATCTGCTGATCCAGCAGTTCCTTTACATCCGCAATCTCCACCGTATTGGCAAAATCCCAGATAGCTTCCATATTCAGAAGGCTTCGATCCGTCAGGCCTTCCTCCTCCTCATCCTCCACCGGAATCTCCAGAAGTGTCTTTCCATCCTTCTCGATCAGCACAATATTCGTGTGGTAATTGGCAATCCGCACACGACAGGTATGCTCTCCCGCATAGAGCCGTACCATCAGGTCAAAGACAAGGCCATTGTCTATGTGCTCCACTTCAATGGGAATTTCTTTCAGAAACGTCCGCATCTGCTCCTGCTGCTCCGCATTTACCTGGGCGATTACCTCCAGTTCCTTCTCCGGCCTCCCTGCCACTATACCCGCTGCCGCGGCAGCCGGAATTCCTTTCAGATGATTGGTGTTGGGAACAATCACCGATTTTACATTTTTAATGATACTTCCGCTGGCCTGCACCAGCACCCGGTCCGGCTCCATTCCCAGCACCTCCCTGGCCTTGGCAGCCGCATACGCCAGAGCAATGGGTTCCGTACACCCCATAGCCGGAATCAGCTCTTCCTTAAGGATCTGAATATATGCCGTGTATTTTTCATCCGTACGCTTCATGACAGTCCCTCCTGACATTTAAACAAAATTCTTTCCCCTCTCTTAGCAGGGGCATACATGACCGGGAAAGCGCAAATTTGTGTCCCTGTACATAAAATAATAGGCCATGGTTCTGCCCACAGCCTGTTATTTGACTCAAAAATATTCTCCGTTTTGAAACAGCTACTCTCCGCTCTCTGTTCCCATAGTAGAGAGATAGGAATCCAGCGCCGAAGTATCCATCTCTATCGTAGAAGTATCCGGTCTGTTTGCCATATCATACACGGAATATCCCAGCCAGCACACCAGCGCCAGAACCACCACTCCGGCTCCTGCCTTCATCATGGCCTGTTTCTTCTTCTCCTTGGCCAGCAGTTCCTTGCGGTTTGCCTTTTCCTCTTTATAGCGGTTTACTTTTTCCTGACTCATCTTGTAAAATCCTCTCTTTGCTTCCGTCTTTGTTAGAGTATACCACAAAATTATGAAAAAAGCATGAAAAATTTTATTTCATTTCTTCTAAACTACTACTATAATGCCCCCGTCGCTGGCATAGAGACTGCTGACCCCTGCTGTGTCCAGAATCAGAACATCCTTCACGGATATATACTTTAAAATCTCTTCCTTCACCATCTTTGCCCGTTCCGGACAGTTGCAGTGAGAAATCGCCAGCAGCTTCTCTCCGGGATTCTTCAGATCCCTGGTAATATATTCTACCATCTTCTTCAGGGCCCGGTTGATCCCTCTGGCCTGATCCAGCTGGCAGATGGTTCCTATCGGGGTTGCCCCCATCACCGGCTTAATATTCAGTGCATTTGCCACAAAGGCCTTCAAATTGCTGAGGCGGCCGTTCTTGCGCAGGGCCTCCAGAGATTCCAGCACAAAATAAGTATTCTGTCCTGCAATATAGGCATCTACTTCCTTAACCACTTCCGCAAAGGACATCCCCGCCTTCTCACACGCCTCAATCTTCATGGCTATCAATGTCTGGCCAATGGAGGCAGAACAGGAATTAAACACATGAATATTTTTCTGTCCTCTCTCCTCCAGATAGAGCTTCTTCCCCAGCTCTGCGCTGTTGTAGGAACCGCTTAGCTCCGCGGAAAGGGTTACTGCATACACATTTTCCGCCTCACAGGTATAAGCCTCCAGATAGCGCTCCGGGGAAGGGCAGGAAGACTTGGGACAGTTGGGGCTCTCCGCTACTCTCCGCAGAAAATCCGCCTGATCAAAGGTCTCGTCATCTACCACATGATACCCATCTATATCCAGCACCAGCGGCACGCACTCAAAGCGCTTATCCTTCTTATAGCTCTCCGGAAGTTCCCCGCAGCTGTCAACAACGATCTTATAACTCATAACCTGCCTCCTACTTGCTCTTTTCACCACTTTATGTGGTTTTTAATACTACATAAGATGGTAACACACCATTATATGTTTTTCAAGTAGTTTTTGAAACTACGAGACAGTTTATGCGTTGTCTGTCACATGAAGTCTATAAAAATAGAGGAACTGTAACATAACTGCACAGTTCCTCTATTTCTAATAATAAACAAAGCCTCAATAATAATAAAAAACATAATAGTAAAAAAGAATAAAACAATACGTAAATAATTTAATCAATATATATAATATAATCTATACGTGTATAGTATATACATTTTAAAACGGTAAGTCAAGAAAAATTTTAGGGTTTAAGCCATATACTATCTGGTCTTGCAATCAAACGTGCATTATTATAGGCCATATCCAAAGTAAGACACGTATGCCCTAAATATTGATTACCTGCTTCATTTTTGCTTACAACGAGAGCCAAATCAGGAATACTTTCACTTATCAAACAGATGGGAATTAATAATTGTATACGTTTCCGATAATACTGCGGAACAGCTGTCTTATAATTTCCATCTATCATAAATTTCGCTCTTTTGACAGCACCGTCAAATAACATCGTTTTATTGGGGCTTTCACGTACACTTTCTGGAATACGCAGAAAATTTTCAGGATCTCCAAAAATGTGGGGGTATTGCGGGACAATATCACAATTTGTATCAAATACTAAATCAGATGGGTTTTCAAAATAATTTGCCCTTTTGGGAAAAGAAACAATCCCCATCATGCCTAGTTGATAGGAAGTATAAAATCCATCAAAATACCATTTTTGTCGATTCTCAATTTTATTTTCAGTAAAGTAAGCATAAATAGGTTCATAATAAATAGTAAATAAGCCTGTATTAAATAATGCATAGGAATCTCCTTGAAAAATATTAGATTCTTCCTGTAATTTTAAAAATGTATGTTCAATATAATTCTTCAAAATAATATTATCAGAATTATTTCCAAAACTCCATTTTTCTGGACAAAGTCCTGACAATGCCTGAATTTTTCTTTCATATTCGTGGCAAAATGCAAAATCAAATAATCTCATATACTACAACATCCTTTCATGAATTTGATTAATCATATACTTATAGAAGGAATTACTAAAATTTTTTAGCTTTCAACCTGATAAAACGCCTCCAGCGCCCGCACCAGGCTCTCCTGATCCGCCGTTCCCATCAGCTCCCGGCTGGAATGCATAGCCAGAAGCGGCACTCCCACATCCACCGTCTTTACCGGAAGAAACGATGAGGCAATGGAGCCCAGGGTGCTTCCGCTGGTTCCGTCCGACCGGTTCACAAACTTCTGGTAAGGAATTCCCCTGGCCTCGCAGAGCTGCTGGAGAACCGCCACCGCTTCACTGTCCGTAGCATAAGACTGCCCGCTGGCCTCCTTGATGCAGATTCCTTTTCCCAGCACATTTTTATGAGTAGGATCGTTCTTATCCGCCTTATTGGGATGCAGGGCATGGCCCACATCCACAGAGAGCAGCATACTCTTATAGAAGCTTTCCAGAAAATGCTCCCTGGTCCGGCCGTAAGCCAGCAGCACACGCTCCAGCACTGCAGAGAGAAGCACCGAACCCGCCCCCTGCTTCGTCCGGCTCCCAATCTCCTCGTGATCAAAAAATGCCGCCACATTAATTCCCTTCGTTCTGCTCCCGGAAATCAGGGCGGATACCACTGCCTGCACGGAAGTCAGATTGTCAAGCCTCGGCGAAGAGATAAACTCCTCTGACAGCCCAAGAAACTCCCCTCTGTCTGTATTGTAAAGTCCCAGCTCATAGTCCAGTATCTCGTCCGGCTCCACCTGCAGCTCCTGGGCCAGATACTTCCGGAAGAAGATCTCATCCGGCTCCTCCCCGTCCAGCCCCAGGATCGGCAGCATATCTGTCTGCTTATTCAGCTCCACGCCCTTATTCACATCCCGGTTTATGTGGATCGCCAGATTGGGAATCGTCAGAAAAGGCTTCCTAAAATCCACCAGACACACTCTGGGAGCGAACACCTCATCACTTCGCAGAACCACCCGCCCTGTTGCAGACAGGGGACGGTCCAGCCAAGTATTCAAAATGGCTCCTCCATAAACCTCCACATTCAGCTGCCGGTATCCATCCTTCACAAGCTCCGGACTTGGCTTCACCCGAAGTCCCGGAAAATCCGTATGAGCCGCCGCAATGCGAAAGCTCTCCCTGTACCGGAGTGCTTTCCCAATGGTAAATGCAATCAAACTGGATCCATTATGAACCACATAATACTTCCCGCCATTGTCCAGTCCCCAGTCACAGTCCATAAACAGCCTTGTAAATCCAGCCTCCGCCAGCTGCCGCTCCACATCCGCCGTCACATGAAACGGAGACGTCCCTGCCTCCACCAGCCTCAGCAGCTGTTCCGCATAAATCCTGCTCATCTTTACTCCACCTTCCCTTTCTTTGACGCCCTCCCTGCAAATCCAGGAACAGCAAGTTACCAAAAATACTCAGTTTCTATCTAAAAGCTTCCTAATAAAAAATGATTCTGCCTGCCCATAAGACACCTTGAAAAATACCGTTACTTAATGAACGCAAGCCCCTTGGGCGTCCCCTCCCAATTGCAATCCCGGCCATTCTATTGTATACTATACCCAAAATCATCCACAACAGGAGGTCCCCAAATCCATGATATCCCTGCGCATTGAAGATACAAAATCCTTCATGAACAAACTCTTGCTGCAACAGATCTTCGACCCCTTCCACGTGGTAGAAGGCAGCATCACCACCTACAACACCTTCCACATTGACGGCCACCTGGAGCCGGACTACTACACCCCGGAAGAACAGGTAGCCCTGAACCTTTCCGCACGCCGCTTTTCCCGCTGGCAGGACCTGCGTCCCTTCTGCCTGGAACTTATCAAGGGAAAGCACACACCCCTGAACTTCCGCTTTACCTTCCAGCTTTCCCCGGAAAATACCGAAAAACTGCTGGCCCAGACAGAAAGTTCCTTCTCCCTTTCGGACATAGGCGGCCTCATCCTGAATATCCGCTATGACTTTGCCGGCCTTACCTGCACCACTGCCCTCTCCTTAAATCTCTTTACCATGGACAAGTCTCTGGAGCATGCCTGGGATCAGATGGTTCAGAAGTTTTTTCTGAAGCAGGAGATTGCCTTCCATCTGTAACTCTTTTAATCTTCTTTGGCGCTCTTGGCCGGATTTTCCAGCGCAAAGTGCAGAACATCGTCCTCCAGAAATGTATTTATATTATATAAAAATAAGATGTCCGTAAATTCCTGCTCTTCCATGAGCGTATTCACGTTTCCGTAATAATAACGGGGATCCACCATGACAATCTCCCGAAAAGAGGAGGTCAAAAAAGGCACAAAACAGTTGGCATAGGAATCCTTCAAGAGCAAGAGGCTCCGATCGCTTTCTGCCATCGTGCGGATCTTCACAACCGGATGATTTCCATCCAGAAATACCCCATACTTATCCCTGCCCTCCAGCTTCTTTGACGCATACAGGGAAGCTGATTTCTTCTGCTCCTCCACATAAGTGACCACCAGCTGCTCCTCTTCCCTGGGCCAGAACACGGAAATCGTGTCCGGCGGCACCTGGTATCCGCTTTTGGATGCCAATGTCCCCTCGAACTGACTCGTTACCGGGTAAGCATCCCACTTTGTCCCCTCTTTGGTCTTAAGCTCCATAACCTGCCATGCCTGAAGATACGCATACCATGCCCCCAGAGTCGTCCAGTGGTGATCGGTCCGGTAATACAGGTATTCCTCCCTGTGCTCCCGCAGCGTTTCATACACCGGAATCTCCCGGACCGCCCCATTCAGATAACGGCTGATCTGTCCCAGCTGCACAAGCTGGCTCTCCACCGGCGCATAGGGCGGCAGTCCCTCTGGATTTATCCCCGCAGCGCCGGGTACCAGCAGAAAATAAATGCCCTTGTCCGGATGACTGCCGGAAAATTCCTTGACTGCATCCAGATTTCTCCACACCTGTTCCTCAAGGACTGCCGGTTTCTCATACAGCTGTTGATTTTCACCCAGATAAACTCCGCCGGATTCATTCTTTCCCAGCAGCCGATCCGCACTGGAGCGGAATTCAATCCACGCGTCCCGTGAGAAAAACTGATCCGTCTGGTATTTTTCATAACTGCTCATAAACTTTCCGTCCAGAATTCCTGCCAGCCGCAGGGCCGGGCGCTGCTCCAGATAGCGGTTCTCCGCCTCGGAAAACACCCGATCCGCGGAAAACAGGTTCAGCGCTCCAAAGGAAAGCAGCACTGCCAGAAACAGAATCCCCAGCCAGGAATAAGCGGAAAGTTTTTCTCTTCCCTTTCGCCGTCTCAATGCGTTCTCTCAACTCCTCTTTCAAAATGTATGGTCTCATACCTTCCTTACAATACCCGGCTCCCGGAAACATGAAGTTAAGTTTAAAGCCGGGAGACTCCGCCTGCGTTTCACACTTCACTCCCAATATACGCTTTGAAGATATGCTTTTCTCAGAACCGAAAATATAAGAACGGATTATAGGTATCATGAATCAGATAGGCAGCCGCTGTCAGAAATATTCCCACATGAGCCGTCAAAAGAAGCGGCGTCCAGCCATCGGGCTTCTCCAGATTCTTTACCGTAATCCGTGAAACCACCGGCACAGCAAAAATCCAGGAAAGCCAGAACAGCACCAGGCTGGTGAGAAGATAATACATCCCCGCGTTATCTGTGATTCCGGTTACTCCCCTTCCAAACATGGCTCCCAGATAGATTCCCGCCGCGTCCAGGGTCGGACTGAAGAAGAACACCCAGCCCACCATCACCAGAAACATGGTATAAAAGGTGCGAAGAACCGGAATCCGCTCCGTCACCCGGCGCAAAAGATATTTTTCCATAATCAGCAGTACACTGTAATAGAGGCCCCACACCACGAAATTCCAGCTGGCTCCATGCCAGAGGCCGGTGAGCGCCCACACCAGCAGGAGATTGCAGATATGCCGGAATTTCCCGACCCGGTTGCCCCCCAGAGGAATGTACACGTATTCCCGGAACCAGGATCCCAAGGAAATATGCCATCTGCGCCAGAATTCCGTGATACTCCCGGCACAGTAGGGATGAGCAAAGTTTTCCTTCAGCTCAAAGCCGAACATTTTTCCCAGGCCGATGGCCATATCCGAATAACCGCTGAAATCATAATAGATCTGAAACGTATAAGCAAAGGCTCCCACCCAGGCTGAGAGCACTGACAGAGAACCTAGACCTGTGACCGCCGTATGAACTGCCCCCAGATTATTAGCCAGCAGCACCTTTTTCGCCAGTCCCCAGATAAAATACAGAACACCCTGGCCGAATTTGTCCAGAGATTCCCGCCGCTCCCGCAGCTGTGCGTCAATGTCCGCATACTGGACAATCGGTCCTGCCACCAGCTGGGGAAACATGGAAATATAGAGGCCAAAGGACAGGATATTTTTCTGATAGGAAGCCCTGCCCCGGTACACATCCACCAGATAAGAAAGGGACTGAAAGGTGTAAAAAGACAGTCCGATGGGCAGAGGCAGATCTACCTTGGGCAGTACCCTTCCTGTGAACATCTCAATGTTTTCTGCCAGAAATCCGTAATATTTAAAAAATCCCAGTATCAGAAGATTTACCAGCACGCCGAAAAACAGGCTGGCACCGGCCCGCCGTCTCCGCTTTCTTGCAATATCAATGCCCATGACATAATTAAACAAAATGCTGTAAAGCATTAAAAACAAATAAACCGGCTCGCCCCATGCATAGAAAAAGAGACTTGCCAGCAGCAAAATCCCATTGCGGATCCGATGAGGTGCCAGATAATAAGCGGCAATCGTCACCGGAAGAAATGTAAACACAAAAAATATACTGCTGAAAACCACGTCCTGCTGCCTTTCTAGTCATTCAATCTCGTGTATTGTCTGATGGAAATCCAGACCATGAGGTCTGCCTGAACATAACGCAGACAGTACACTAATAATATAATCCCCTTACAAATCCGGATTTAGCCTCTTCTGCATCCTCGGAAATCACAAACAAAAGATAGGGATCCGAATCCCGCAGCACATATTTCTCAATCAGACTCAGCTGCTCCGGGCCATAACCCTCAAAATTATGCTTCTGTACCTCTACCCGCTTCTCAACCGCCTGGCGGATCCGGGCGATCTGCCCTTCCTCTGCCGCTTCCACCAAAAGCAGCTCCTCCACATCCATATTGTCCTGGGCGGTATAGAGTACCCAATGCCTCAAGTCTCCGGCATTTAAGCCGTAGAGTCTGCGCAGAAGCTGCTCATCTCCCTGCCGCATCCCGGTCAAATCCAATTGAGCCTCCACTTCCGCCTCCAGCGCGCCAAAATCCGGATTCCACGCGCTTCCCCGGACCAGACCAGAGAGCATCACAACCAGAAGTCCCACCAGAAAGACCTTGGCTGTCTTTAGTAATATGTCCCATCCGTTCATTTATAATCCTGCTGCCTCTTCCATGCGGTTCAGCCACAAAGGGTAAAACTGCGATTTCAAATGTATGGCATCCTTTTGATACCACTCCTCTTTTCCTTCCAGCAGATCACGGCTGTCAATAAATGTAATCCCTAACTCCTCACACATCTGCCGCAGAGCCTCATTGTAGGCGTCTGCCTGCCCCAGCTCCGCTTTCTCCGCCACTGCTTCCGGAAGAATAGGAAGAATCCCGTTAATATAAATCGGAAGCTCCGGGTATTGCTCCCGTATTTCCAGAATCCGCTCCCGGTAATGCTCCACAAACCGCTGGCTGTCGCCCCGGCAGTACTCCAGATCGTTAAGACCCATAGACAAAAAAAGATGTGTGGGCGACAGTGCAAGGGCTTTCGCAATCTCCTCCCCTGCCGAATCCGCCCGCAGACCCTTCTCCGCAATCACGCAGTCTGATTCCAGAAATTCATAATCCAGAAACCCCTCTGCCACGGAATCTCCCACAATGACCGCCGAGCCCAGCCTCCTGCGCAGACTCTGCTTGTCCATCGGCTTCTCCTCCTTAGCCGGTTCTTCTGCCTCCAAAGCCTTGGCTTCCTCCTGCTCCCGGAGAGAAAGCATCTGTTCAATTTCTCCCACATCGGTCTGTTCCTGCGCGCGAATCCAGTCTACAGCCGGAAAATCCTCCTTACCCTGAGCTCTCTTCTGCTCAATCTTCCATCTATATCCTGCAAAAAGGGCTGTTACCAACAGCAGATAAAAAGCAATTCTTTTCCCCTGCCTCATTTGGAACCTCCTTTTCTTATATTCCAAGAACGATTATAACACCCGCCCATAAGCAGATCCAGTCCATTCCGGTTAAAATCTCTTAATTTTTTCGTAAGATTCCACTCTTTTCCCATATCCTTACAATAGGTTTTCCGCTCTTTTTTAGAAAACTTTTAGAAAGTTTATAAAAATTTGTCAGCACTCACCTGTATAGAGTGCTGATTTTCTATTGACTTTTTATATCACACATATTACAATATCCTTCAGAATATGAAATCATATACAAAAGGAGTGAATATCAATGGCAGAAATGCATGGAAGTCTTTCCATTAACAGCGAGAATATTTTTCCAATTATCAAAAAATGGCTCTATTCAGATCACGATATCTTCTTCCGTGAGCTGATTTCCAATGGCTGTGATGCCATTACCAAGCTGAAAAAACTGGAACTGATGGGAGAATATACCTACCCGGACGATTTCAAAAACCGTATCCGTGTAATCGTTAATCCCGAAGAAAAAACTCTGAAATTCATCGATACGGGTCTGGGCATG
The DNA here is from genome assembly GCA_949740535.1 of uncultured Lachnospiraceae bacterium. Taxonomy (GTDB): domain Bacteria; phylum Bacillota; class Clostridia; order Lachnospirales; family Lachnospiraceae; genus Laedolimicola. Next base: position 28,782 of record CATJHO010000115.1, on the reverse strand, counting down.
ACCGCCGATGAAGTCCAGGAGTACATCAACCAGATTGCCTTCTCCGGCGCTACAGATTTCCTGGAGAAATACAAAGACAAAACCAATGAAGACCAGATTATCGGGCACTTTGGTCTGGGCTTTTACTCAGCTTTTATGGTGGCAGATGAAGTTCACATCGATACCCTTTCCTATCAGAAGGATGCCAAGGCGGTACACTGGGAATGCGACGGCGGTACGGAGTATCAGATGTCCGAGGGAAGCCGCACGGAAGTTGGTACGGAAATCACTCTGTTCTTAAACGAAGACAGTCTGGAATTCGCCAACGAATACCGGGCACGCGAGGTGATAGGTAAGTACTGTTCCTTCATGCCTGTAGAAATTTTCCTGGAAAAAGCCAATGCAGAGCAGGAGTACGAGACCATTGACGAGGCCGATCTAAAGGATGACGATGTGGTCGTTGAGCGCATCCATGAGGAAGCCAAAACCGAAGAGGTTGAAAATGAAGACGGCACCAAGGAAATAAAGGAGATCTCTCCCGCAAGAGATCGGGTAAAGATCAACAAGCGTCCTGTTTCCCTAAGCGATACTTCTCCTCTGTGGACCAGGCATCCCAACGAATGTACCAAAGAAGAGTATCTGGAATTCTACCGGAAGGTATTTATGGATTACAAGGAGCCCCTGTTCTGGATTCATCTGAACATGGACTATCCTTTTAACCTGAAGGGAATTCTGTACTTCCCCAAGATCAACACGGAGTACGATTCCATTGAAGGAACCATTAAGCTCTACAACAACCAGGTCTTTATCGCTGACAATATTAAGGAAGTGATCCCGGAGTTCCTGATGCTTCTTAAGGGCGTCATCGACTGCCCGGATCTGCCTCTGAATGTTTCCAGAAGCGCTCTGCAGAACGACGGCTTTGTAAAGAAGATTTCCGACTACATCACCAAGAAGGTAGCAGACAAGCTTACCGGCATGTGTAAAACCGAGCGTGAAGACTACGAGAAATACTGGGACGACATCAATCCCTTTATCAAATTCGGCTGTCTGAAGGATGACAAGTTCTGTGAGAAGATGATGGACTACCTGCTGTTCAAAGATCTGGACGGTAAATACCAGACCATCAAAGATCTGGTTCCGGAAGAAGAGACGCCCGAAGTGGATGTGGTAGAGAATCCCGACGAAGTGGACGGGGACAGCGCCGAAGAAAAAGAGCCGGAAAAGACCACCGTCTTCTATGTAACTGATGAGATCCAGCAGAGCCAGTATATTAACATGTTCCGGGAAGAAGGCAAAAATGCGGTTATCCTCAAGCACAACATTGACTCTCCCTTTATTTCCCATCTGGAAATGAAAAATGAGCATGTGAAGTTCCAGCGCATTGACGCGGACCTGACCGAAGATTTTGTGGAGTCTGCTTCCGAAGAGGAATTGAAGGAAACCACCGATTCCCTGACTGAGATCTTCCGCAAGGCTTTGAACAATGACAAGCTGGAGGTAAAGGTGGAGAAGATTAAGAACGAGAACATCTCTTCCATGGTTACACTTTCCGAAGAGAGCCGCCGGATGCAGGAAATGATGAAGATGTACAATATGTACGGCATGGATCCGAATATGTTCGGAGGCGGCGGTGAGACTCTGGTCCTCAATGCCAACAACCAGCTGGTACAGTATATCCTGAACCACAGCAGTTCCGAGCATGTGAACCTGTTCTGTGAGCAGCTTTACGACCTGGCTCTTATCAGCCACAAGCCGCTGGCGCCGGAAGCTATGACCAGATTTATTGCGCGAAGCAATGAAATTATGATGCTTCTTGCGAAATAATCACATCGTGTTTCTTATTGAGTAAAGTATCCCCATATCTGGCAGGGGCGCACATGCCCCGTCAGGTATGGGGATACTTTACTCATATTTCTTTCCGGCCACATAAACAGGAATAAACAAGCCTCCCAGAAACATAAGCAATAGAATAAACCGCCCGGCTGTACTCCAAAATGACAGAAAGAACCCTGTACCTGCAAGCGTAAGAACCGGCAGAGATATCATGCTCACTGCGGACCAGATTCTTCCGGTCCGCACAATAAACGGCCAGCTGCTGTTGTTAAAATGAATTCCCGGCATATTCATACGGAATATGCCGTCACTGTAAGCGCTGATTCGATTCTCGTCATAGTAAACTGGCAGCTTTTCCTTGATCATGACCCAAAAATATCCGCCAAAAGCAATTGAAAGTCCCTCACATAAGAACAAACCGCTGTCAATTCCCTGTTCGAAGGTATAAATTGTACCCATAAGCAGAAGCATTTCCAGCAGCGCTGTTAGAACCGCAGCTGCAAAGATCCGGATAGGGTATCTTTTTCGGATTCTGACTGTTTCCGGATCTTCCTCTGATAAGGTTATGGCTTTTTTGACCAGATTTTCCACCTGATCCGTATCCATACAGACCTCTGCCTTCAGCTCCTGTCCTTCCAGCAGTTCGGTCACCGTGACTCCCAGAATATCTGCCAGAGGAATCAGCAAGGAGACATCCGGCATACCGGCGCCCCGTTCCCACTTGCTCACAGCCTTGTCAGAGACAAAAAGCTTCTGTGCAAGCTCCTTTTTGGTAAGTCCTTCTTTCTTTCTGCGCACTGCAAGAAATTCACCGAATTTTTCTTTATTAAGCTCATACATGGCGTCATCCTCTCTCCCATCTGATTAATGGTATTATTCACAGAAAACCAAAGCGTCTGCAAATCTGCAAAAGCTTCAGTCCTTGCGGCAACTGCCATCATCCTAATACATGGAAGACAGATATACAATCTACGGAAAGTAGAATGCGGGTTTACAGCTTCGCCAGCTTCTCATACAGCGGCAGCATACACGTATAAGCCTTGTCAAAGACAGGCATCAGCTTCTCATAGTCCTCCCGGTGCTCTGCAGCAGGCTTCACTGTATCTTCAAATTTCAGGAACCGCTTTACGTCCTCAAAATCATCGAACACTCCTACACCCACCCCTGCGATTACTGCCGCACCAATGGCTGTAGCCTCCTCCACGCAGTCCGGCATATGGAATTCCACATCGAGAACATCAGCCAGAATCTGGGCGGCCGCTTTTCCCTTGGCTCCGCCGCCGGTAAGACACATTTCTTTGATCCGGACCTGCTTCCGATACGCCTTCAGGATCAGCTCCATATTCATGGCAATTCCCTCCATCACCGCCCGCACATAATCCTTCTTCTCATGCTCCGGCTTAATACCAAGAAAGGCGCCGCTGGTGTTGGGATTCCACCTGGGACTGCGCTCTCCCAGAAGATAGGGCAGGAAAATAAGATTTCTGGCTCCCACCGGTGACTTTTCAATCATTTTATTCAGTTCTTCGTAGGGCGCGCCGTCACACAGGGCATGACGGATATAGGAGTAAGAACTGCCCGCCGCCTGCATGGCTCCGCAGGGCATATACCTTCCGGGAATCACATGGGCAAAACAGAACAGGGTCTGTTCCTCATCAATAAAGGGCTCTGTGGTGGTTCCCCCAATCCAGGCTGAGGTTCCGAAGGTCAGATAAAACTCGCCATCTTTGATGCAGGCCGCTCCCACAGCTGAGCAGGGTCCGTCCCCGCCGCCGCACACCACCGGAGTTCCAGCGGGAAGCCCGATCTCTCCTGCCACCCGATCCTCTATATAACCCGCAATGTCTGTGGATTTCTTAAGCTTGGGCAGTTTATCTTCGTCGATGCCTGCTGCCTTCAGGATTTCCTTTGACCACTCCAGTTTCCTGAGATCCAGCGCATTGGTCCCGGATGCATCCGAATAATCGGTTACGAATTTTCCTGTGGCCCTGGCAATGATATAATCCTTGGCCTGCAGCATTTTATACGTCTTCTCATACACTTCCGGCTCATGTTTTTTGAGCCACATAAGTTTTTCGATGCTGTAGCTTGGGCTTACCCGATGGCCGGTAATCTCATACATCCGTTTGGCGCCGATTTTCTTTTCCAGATGATCCGCTTCCTCTACAGCTCTCTGGTCTGCCCAGATGATGGCATCTCGAAGGGGCACGCCATTCTTGTCCACCACCAGACAGCCCTGCATCTGAGCGCTGAAAGACATGGCTGCCACTCGTGAAGGGTCTTCTCCCTCCAGCACGGCCTTTGTGGCATCGCAGACGGCATCCCACCAGTTTTCCGGATCCTGCTCCGCATAATTTCCATTGAAGAAATGTACGTCATAGGGCACGGTAAAGCTTCGGATCTGCCGTCCTTTTGTGGTAAATAAAGTTGCCTTGTCGCCGGATGTTCCCAGATCGTGGGCTATAAGTAATTGTTCCATGGTGATTTCCCCTTTCTTGTGACTGGTATCGTTTCTTGATTTTCTGACTGGTCGAAGGTTTTCTGTTTTTACTTTTTGATGGATTTGTTTTGATTATACTCTCTCTTGGGGAAATCGGCAACTGTATGGGTATAGACGATAGGAAAAACCGGCGGCCCGGCCGGGCGGCATCCCCTGAATCCGGCTTTTCATAGAACCAGCAAAAAGGGCTGTCACGAATCGCAGAATTGCTGCAAATATAGTACAACGCTCTGTCATATTGTTACTGTAAATTGCAGAATTTCTGTCTTTCGCAACAGTCCTTTAATTTTTGAAAATTCAAACTTTCAGGAATGCCCGCCCAGTCAGACGTTTTCTTGCTTTTCTTACAGACTGGTATCTCTCTTCCCTTCTGGGAAGCGTTCCCGTCATTGTCATGCAGTCCCTTCAGCGTCAGGATCTGGTGATCCGCAATTCTCTGGAGGGCCTTACCCTGCCTTTTGCATGGATTGGATGTATTCTGGCTCTTCTCTGTCATTCCCTACGCCCAGACCTTTTACTACGCGGCTGTTCTGGTTTCCACTGCCTGCTATTTTCTCTCCAAAAGACGCCAGTTTCTTCAGGACCTCTTTACAAAAACGCGGATGTACGCCCTTTGAATTCCTCCTTTTAATTCTTGCGGTCAGCCACCTGCGGGTTCTTTAACTTTCGATGGAAACACCGATCGCAGACCTGGAAGGGCGTCCCAAGCGGCAGAAGCTTTCCGCAGTACCGGCACCGGGCAATGTAGCTGGTCTTCCCTCTGGTCAGATATTTCATAATCATCATTTCTGTCCGGTTACGCTCCTCATCCAGCCACTCCTCATCAATCACCTTCTGCATCCGGTGGGAGAACTGGTAATAGAGATCCAGCTGTTTATAATAAGTCTCGTACTGCTGGATTCCCTTCCGCCTGCCATAGGGAAGCTTTGGCCGCTCCAAAGATACATCCGCCGTATAATTCCTGCAGTATGAAAGCCACAAGGCTGTCACTTTTTTATCCTTAATATCAATGGGGCAGGTAATCATCCGATAGAGTATGCGCTTGTCCTCAAAGCCGTCAATCTGGTCCTTCCACTTTTGTGCCAGCTCATACAGAGAAAGGGCCTCATCAATATTTTCCTTTACAAAGGGCGCTGAGGGCGTAACGGAATGCCAGATCTTCAATATTTCATCCAGTGGACCGTCAATATCCAGAAGAACCTGCGGAAAGCCCAGATTCACCTCTTCAATAGGCTGTTCCTCCTCTTCAAAGCGCTCCCGGATAAACGCAAGCTCCTCCTCTCCCATGGCCGTTACATAGCCGGAATCATAGATACCGAAGCGCCCGGCCCGGCCTGCAATCTGACGTACCTCTGATACCGTCAGCGGTCTTCGCGCCACTCCGTCAAATTTCTCTGTCTGCAGAAAGACAATTCTGCGGACCGGAAGATTCAGCCCCATGCCGATGGCATCCGTAGCTGCCACCACGCGGGTTTTTCCCTGATGGAAGAGATGCATCTGGCGGCGCCGGATCTCCGGCGGAAGACTGCCATAGATGACACTGGCGTCCACCCCCTGCTCCTCCAGGCGGCCGGCTACATCCAGCACAGACTTCTTGGAAAATACAATCAAAGCGTCTCCCGGCTGAACATCCTCCGGGAAAACAAACTCCTTCTCCTCACAGATAAGCTTTGTCTTCCGCTCATACCGCTCTATCTCATAATCATCCCCACACAGCTCAATCAAATGAATCATGGCCAGTTCCGCGGCAGGGCTCATGCAGATATGGATTTCCTCTGCCCGAAGTCCCAGAATGGCTTTTGTCCAGGAATGCCCGCGGTCCGGATCGGTCACCATCTGGGCTTCGTCAATGACCGCAATATCATAAGCCTCATCAAAGTCCGCCATTTCTATGGTGGAAGCCGTGATCCTGCTGCCCTCCTCCTCGATACATTCCTGTCCCGTCAGCATGGTGCAGGGCACATGAAACAGACACATCTGCTCATACACTTCCAGAGCCAGAAGGCGCAAAGGTCCCAGATAAACGCCCTTTTCTGCCATTTTCAGCCGCTCCAGGGACCGGAATGTCTTGCCGCTGTTGGTCGGGCCCACATGGAGAATAAAATGCCGGCGCATCTGACGTACCACCGGGAATTCTGTTTCCGGCTTTGAGGGGACAAGTTCCAGGATCTTATTCTTCATCTTATACTGGCGGAACTGGGCATACAGGGAAAATAAAGTCTCTCCGCAGACAGCCCCCGGCCGTCTGCGCCGCAGGTAAGACAAAAATTCTCCGTCCAGACGCTCCTTCTGTTCCTTTAAGAACAGTCCCAGATCCAGATCTGCCAGCTTCGGGAGCAGTTCCACCTGAATGGTGAACAGCAAATCCTCTCTTTTTTTGCGGACCGCAATTATTCCCAGATTCCTGATCTGACGGTGGTAATCCTCCAGATTCTGCACCGGAACTCTGGAAGGCTTTGCCCTGCGGAGCGCTCTTTGCAGGTTCTTCATGCGGTTAGAAATATCTGTATACTGAGGAATCTTTTTTCTTCCTTTTCCACATTCCTGTTCATACTGTTCTATATAAAATTGGATTAATTTTTTTCTGCTTAACATGGCTGCCTTTCTTCCTCCTGCCTGACTCCTGCAGCAGTGCCTTTCTTAAATTCTGCCGGGTCTTCTATCCATTTTATAGAAGCCGGCGGGTTTATGCAAGCAGGAAAGTGATTCAGGAGTGAAAAATTCTCTTCACAAAGCGGTTTTAAATCGGTTTTTCCGTGCAGCGAAGCAGCCTGTCCGAACTGATATATTACATCCAAACATGTCTAAAGATGTCAGGAGAATTCATTAGACTTTATATTGGGGCTGTGCTATACTTGCACTATGAAACAGGCAGAACTAATTGCAGGAGGAGGTGGCAGCATATGGCAGACAGCAATAAGCTGGATTTGATACTTTTGAAACTGGAAACATTTGACGAGAAATTTGACAGCCTTGAGAGCAGGCTCGATAACCTTGAAGGCAGATTCGATAACCTTGAGAGCAGATTCGATAACCTTGAGAGCAGATTCGATAACCTTGAGGGCAGATTTGACAACCTTGAGGGCAGATTCGATAACCTTGAGGGCAGATTCGATAACCTTGAGAGCAGATTCGACAACCTTGAGGGCAGGTTCGATAACCTTGAAGGCAGGTTCGACAACCTTGAAGGCAGATTCGATAACCTTGAGGGCAGGTTCGATAACTTTGAGGGCAGGTTCGACAACCTTGAGGGCAGGTTCGATAACCTTGAGGGCAGGTTCGACAACCTTGAGGGCAGGTTCGACAACCTTGAAGGCAGGTTCGACAACCTTGAAGGACAGTTCGATGACCTTAAAAAACAATTCCATAATCTTGAAGGAAAAGTGTCAGCTCTTGGCTTACATATCGAAAATTATACCGACAAGAATATCCAGCTTCTGGCTGAAAATTTTATTGAACTGACCAACAAGTTAAACCAGGCCATTCCCGTTGCGGAAAAAAATCTTACTTATGAGATCAAGGTAAATTATCTTATGGAGGAAATGGTTCAGGTCAAAAGAGATATTGCAGAACTAAAGCAGAATCCTGTTACCCTGACAGCTTAGGCAGCCAGACTGCCTTATCATTTATGAAAAACATGAATTCCAACAAACATATCCCCGTCGTCCAGCAGACTGTAGAACAGATCAAGCAGTTCCTCTTCACTTCCGGCTTAGAGAAGGGACAGCATCTCCCTTCTGAAAAAGAACTCTGTACCCAGATTGGTGTCAGCAGAAACAGCCTTCGGGAAGCATTACGGATTTTGGCAGCCACCGGTTATATTACTCTGGAGCCGGGCCGTGGAGCTTTTGCTCTTCGGACCAGAGAATTGGACGAAAATGACAATGTAATTACCTGGTTTGCTCAAAATGAGGTGGAGGTCCAGGATTATCTGGAGATCCGTTCCGCCTGTGAGCCCCTGGCCACAAAACTGGCCATTGAGCGTTGTTCCCAGAAGAATCTGGAACGGCTTCATTCTATCCACTCAGCCTTTTTGAAAGCTGTGGAAACCATGGACATGCAGAAAATTGTCATTCAGGAAGGAAATTTCCATGACACCATCATTGAGCTTTCCCAGAATAAGCTCCTTATCAGCCTTTTTAAAATTATGCGGAACCGGACCATTGACTTCCGGTATCAGAGCCTTCGGCTTCCCAATGCCCCCCAGGACGCTATCATTCCCCATTCCCGGATTATACGGGCTTTTGATCTTCATGATGCCGAGCTGGGTGAAACCGCCATGCGGGAACATATTAAGCTGGGTATATACAATTACCGCCTTGCCATGATTGATGCAGAAATTGAAGATATACGAAATTAAATGAAAATCCGGCTCCACCTGCAAAAGAGAAAATAAGAAATCTTTCTATAAATAACATAAAACAAATCTGCCAGGGGCTGTTCCAAAACCTGTTTCTTCCGGACAGCCCCTGGCAGTTCTTTTATTCCCGCAGACAGCAGACCAGGCGCGCACGCCTTAGTCCGCCCGCACTCACCTTATACCATTACCAGGCAGTCCACCCGCCATCCATAACCAGATTTGCCCCTGTCATATAACGTGAGGCATCAGATGCCAGAAAAAGAATGGCTCCGTTGTATTCATCCTCTCCAGCCATACGCCCAATGGGAATCCGACTGCAGTAATTTGCCTGAAAATATTGGTCCTGGGTCTCTCTCCATACACCGGAGGGTGTAAAGGTATTGACACGGATATTCTTTTTCCCCCAGTAAACAGCCAGATAGCGGGTCAGATTATAGATCCCCGACTTCGCCGCCGAATAAGCTACCGGTTTAATAAAAGGAACGCCCGTCATCTCCTCCTTATAGGCGTAAATATCCTGTACCGGGGATACCATACCGTAGATAGATCCTACATTAATAATGGAACCCGGTTTTCCTGCCTGCACCATCCTTGCGCCCACTGCCTGGCAGGCCAGGAATGTTCCCACCAGATTCACATCTACAACCTCCCGGAATACTGCTTCCGGAAAGTTTTCAAAGGGTCCAGACACTTCCGGCGGCGCACTGGGCTGCGTGTCAATCCCCGCATTGTTTACCAGTATATCCGGCGCATCTCCCCATAAGGCCTCCATGGCATCCAGAGCCTCATTCAGCTCTTCCTTTTTTGTAATATCTACCTTAAAAAATTTAAGATTTGGATCGGCCGTTTCCTCCTGGGTATACACCTTCCCGATCCGCTCCGGCTCCACATGCCTTCCAAACACCGCCACTTTGGCACCTCTGCTCAGAAATGCTTTCACATACTGCACCCCCAGCTGTCCCATGCCCCCTGTAATCACACAGATTCTGTCTCTTACACTGAATAATGAATCTTCCAATTTCTACAACTCCTTTCCGGCATAATGTTCCTTATAATACGCAACCCACTCTGCTGTCTTTTTCTTGTCTGCATCCGAAAGAGGTGTATGAGGCCTTGTAAATGCAGCATCCATAATCCCCATCTGCTTTAAAGCTTCTTTCCGCCAGATATTGGGGCTCATCCAGCTGTCGCTGAATCCATTCAGTTCATTCATGGCATTGACCAAATCACAATGTACCTTACAGCTTTCCCAGTCTTTGTCTTTGGCCGCTTTCCATGCTGCCGAAAGCACCCTGGGAAAAGGATTTGCCAGAGAGGGAACCAGCCCGTCAGTCCCATGGGTCAGGCCGTAATAATTCAGCTCTTCAGCCCCCAGAAAGATTTTCAGTTCTCCTCCATACCGTTCCCTCAGCCAGTCAAAATAACCGGCATCATTACTGCTGTCTTTAATCCCATAAAGATTTGGGATTTTGCACACTGCATCCAGGGCCTCCTTCTTGAGACTGCAGCCCGCCGCAGCCGGAATATTGTATAGAATCACTGGAAGTTCTGTGGCTTTTGTTACTTCCCTGATAAACTCTTCCTGTTCATAAGCACTGGTAGTAGGAAAATAATAAGGCATGGTGACAGCCGCCGCATCCGCTCCGGCCTTCTCTGCCTTTCGGATATTCTCGATAACCTTTTTGGTTCCGCAGTCACTGACGCCCGCCAGAACCGGAATCCGGCCATTGGACGCTTTCACTGCTGTGCGGACAATTTCTGCCCGTTCCTCCGGGGAAAACCGGGCAAATTCCCCTGTGGTCCCATTTGCAAAAACCGCATTTACACCGCCCTCCACAAGATAACAGATCAATTGTTCCAGCTGATCGAGACGCAGCGTCTCTTCCTCTGTGATGGGTGTTAGAACCGGCACAATAATTCCTTCAATCTTTTTCATAGTTTTCTCACCTGTCCCTGCATTCTTTGATATAATCCGTGTTCAGCTCGATTCCCAGTCCGGGCTTTTCTGGGATTGTCAAAATTCCGTCCACCGGCTCCGGTGCATTTAGAAACACATTTTGTACAACCTCCTCAAACATAAAAAGCTTCTCCAGATAAATCCCGTTGGGAGCTGCTGCAACCAGATGCATATGCATATGCTCCATCCCATGGGGAGCAAAAGCCTTGTTAAAGGCCTGACTCATGGCAATCACCCGCAGCATCTCCGTATAACCGCCCACACGGGTCACGTCACACTGCACCACATCCACCGCATTACGAAGCAGCAGATCCCGGATTCCGTACCGGGTATACTCGTGTTCCCCCGTGGCTAATGGAATATCTGTTCCCTGCTTAAAGGCTGCCAGCCCCAGAATATCATCTGCAAATACCGGTTCCTCAAAAAATTCAATATCATACTCCCGAATCCGGTTGGCAAACTGAACTGCCTCTGCAGCGCGCCATACATTGTTGGCGTCCAGCATAAATCCAATCTCCGGACCAATGGCTTCCCGGACAGCTGCCACACGCCTTACATCCTCGTTCAGGTTCTTACCGCCGTCCACACCTACCTTCAGCTTGATCTTTCGATAGCCCTTTGCCACCATCCCTCTGGCCTCTTCTAAAAGCTCTTCCATAGAATAGCTGGTCCACCCGCCGGAGGCATAGACAGGCACTTTGGGGTTATTTCCGCCCAGAAGCCGGAACAGCGGTATATCCAGAGCTTTTCCTTTGATATCCCAGAGGGCGGTATCTACCGCGCTGTATGCGCAGAAGGCCAGCCCCTTGCGGCCTACCCCCCGCATATAATGGAAATTCTCTTCATACAGGATTTCTGTTTCAAAGGGGCTGCGCCCAATAAGTCTGGGTTCCACTGCATACTTAATGAAATCCCGGATTGCTTCGCCGCCCACTTCATGGTAGGTGACACCGATTCCATGGAGCCCCTGATCCGTACTTACATCTACCACCACAAAGCCGATGGTTTCCACATTGCGGGTAGAATCTGCAAAATTTCCTTTGACTTTCGTCTCGCAGAGGGTAACCTCAATTCCTGTTATTTTTAAATCCTTCATCACAATTCTCCTTGTTCTGTTTTTATCAATTTTCATGACATTTGAAATAGTTTAAAAAATTTTCTTTATCATGAAAACATACCTGGAATCCATGTAGTCAGCGCTGGGAACCACGTAATCAGACACAATACCGCCAGCCCCACAAGCACAAAGGGAAGAATCCCCCGGAACATATCTGTCAGCTTCACCTTAGCCACATTGGCCGTTACAAACAGCGTCATGCCGATGGGCGGTGTAATCAATCCGATGGTCAGGTTAAAGCAGCAGAGCACCCCAAAATGAACGGGATCGATTCCATACTTCATGGCGATAGGAAGAAGAATGGGCGTCATCATAAGAAGCGCCGGACTTTGATCCAGCACGCAGCCCAAAATCAGCAGAATGATATTTACCAGCAGCAGGAACATAGCCGGGCTGTGTACATACTGCATACAGATCTCAATCATCGCCTGGGGAATCCTAAGGACCGTAATGGCATAGCTCATGGCCGAAGCAATAGAAATAATCAGCATCACGTTTGCCGTGGTCTTGGCCGTATTTTTGCAGCACTCAAAGAGGCTCTTCAAGGTAATCTGGCGCTTGCAGACAGCAACCGCCAGGGCATAGAATACTGCGGCCGCGCTGGATTCTGTAGCCGTAAACACACCGCTCACAATTCCTCCCAGAATAATCACAGGCAGCCCCAGCGCCGGAAGCGATTTTTTAAGAGCGTGCAGAACCTCATGCACAGCACAGCGGCGGTCCCTGCAGGGATGGCTGTATTTCCGGGCAAAATAATAACACATAAGCATCTCGCTTAAGCCCAGCAGAACACCTGGTCCGATTCCACCCAGGAACATAGCGGAAACCGACACATTGGAAGCACAGACGGCATAGATAATCATAATATTGCTGGGCGGAATAATCGGCCCGATAACAGCGCTGGCCGCTGTAACCGACGCTGCATATTCCGGCTTATAGCCGGCCTTTGTCATCATTTCCATCTCGATCCGCCCAAGCCCCGATGCATCCGCTGTGGCTGAGCCGGAAATTCCTGCAAAGAGCATGCTCGCCAGAACATTTACATGGGCAAGTCCGCCCCGGATATGGCCTACCAGTGTGTCGCAGAATTTCACAATACTCATAGTCAGCCCGCAGCGGCTCATAATCTCACTGGCTAGAATAAAGAGAGGGATACACATATACGTGAAATTATAGACCCCGGAAAACATTTTCTGAGGGATGATAACCATCGCTCCGTCTCCCAGGGTAAAGGCCGATATCGTCATAAATCCCATGGCAAAGCTGATGGGTATTCCAAGAATAACAACCACCAGGAAAATAATAAGCAAAACAGCCGCTAACATTCTTCCACCTCCCTATTCACCTTCCAAAGCCCGCAGTTCTTCTTTTTCATCCTTTGTCAGCTCTATCTCCTCTTCCACCGGCGGGCGGCCCGCAAAGGGCTCTATCTGGCCGCAGATAACGCCGAAAATCTCCACAACCACTTCATAGCCTATTAAAATACAGCCAAAGAAAGGGGCGCCGTGGAGACACCAGCCTGGAAGATGCAGATTGGTGGACCGCCAGGTGGAAACAGAGAGAACTGCATCCCATCCAAATTTAATCCCTGCAATCAGGAAAATAATAATTATCAAGCGGGTAAGAAAATATAACGCCAGCTTCCCCTTCCCGGAGAGACGGTCATAAACTACATTTACGGAAGCCATAGTTCCTTCTTTAAAACAGATACCTACCATCAGATAAGTAATCCAAATCAGCGCGTCCTGGGCATATTCTGTGGTCCAGGTACAGCTCCAGCTGGTAATATGAACCAGCACAAACCGATAAAGCACCTGCAGCACCAGATCGGCCGCACAGCTCAGCACCAGAATGACAACAATCCATTCCAAAACTTTTTGAATCAAATTGGAAATTTTATTCAGAGTGCTGTAAATTCCGCTTACTGCTTTCATAAAAGTTTTCACACCTCTCTTCTGAAAAAGTACTTAAAAACCTGCCTGTCCGGAAGCCGTTGCTGCCCGCAGGCAGGTTTCCCCATAGTTATTCCCGCTTATTCTGCCTCGTCAATCGCCGTCAGAAGTTCGTTAACCAGCTCACTGCCTACCTGTTTGGTTACAAAATCAATACAGGTCTGCCGCATGGCTCCATGCCAGTCTTCCAGCTCCTCTGCAGAAGGCGTATAGACACTCATTCCGTATTCTTCAAGCTTTGCAACGCCCTCCTCGTTCAGCTTTGCGCATACTTCTGCAGATTCCGGCGTCACTGCTTCTGCAGCATCCGTTACAATCTTCTGCAAATCCTCAGGCAGAGATTTTAAGAAGTTCTCACTGATGGCAAAAGTTACAATGGAAGCAATGTGCTTATCCATAACCATATATTTCTGCACTTCATAGGTTTTATCGTTTAAAATATTCACAGGCGGATTCTCCTGTCCGTCTACTGTGCCATTTTGAAGAGCCGTATACATCTCGCTTCCTGCCATGGGGACCGGATTAGCACCGATGGCTTCTACCATCTTCTCACAGACCTCGCTCTGCATTACCCGGAAGGTAACACCCTTTGCCGTATCTACAGTAGTCAGCTCTTTATCTGTGGTAGTAAAGCAGCGCATCCCATTACAGAATGCAGCCAATACATGAATTCCTGACTCCTCCCCCACAGAATTGAAGAAGTTCTGTCCCCACTCTCCTGCAAGAACTGCGTCGCACTGGGCCTCATCCCGGAACAGAGCCGGACAGCTGAACACCATAGTATCTGCATAGATATTGTTCAGAGAGTTGACATTCGCAACCGTCATCTCCAGAGAACCGTTCAGCAGACCTGCCAGATTCTCTTCTACACTGCCCAGCTGGCCGGAAGGGTAAATCTCTACCGTAATACGTCCATTGCTGCCAGCTTCCACTTCTTCCTTAAAGCGTTCCGTCCATGTAACTTCTGCGCTTTCCTCTCTGGGCACATCCCCCTGTGTCATACCAAGCTTAATAACATAAGTTTCACCATCTGCTGCAGGCGCCTCTTTCTGTGGTGCTTCTTTCTCTGGTGTCTCTGTCTGGACATCTCCTTCTGCCGGTGCAGGCGTCTCCTGCTTGGATCCACATCCTGCCATCAGTGTGGCTGCAGTTGTCATTGCCAGCAAGGCTGTTAAAAATCTCTTTTTCATGTTTTTCCTCCTTGATCTTTGTTTTTGCTCAAAATTTCTTCTCTGCAGTTGTCCTCTATGTAAATTTTTATTTTGTAGGACAATTTAAATTATATCTTGTAAATGAATCATTGTAAATATTGCTATTTCACATATTTTTACCAAAAGTTTTATACAACTTGCACAATCATATTAATTATTGTCCTACAATTAATCCACACAGACGGGACAATCATATCCCATGAAGGCTTTTATTTATTAACGGACGGCCTTTCACAGCCAGGAATGTTCTTGTTAAAACTGGAATACACATGGTATGCTGCTTTTCATGGAATCCAATCAAATCCACAATAACGGGAGAAACCACTATGAAACATGTACTGATTTCTCTTAAACCTTGAATTTTTAGATCCGCTGTCTGTGTAAAAAAGTGTAAACATTTTTACACTCACTTTTCACACACCCGGACATAAAAAAAAATGTGATAAATACAGCACTTCTGCTATATTTATCACATTCTTAATCCATGCAGGAGATGGGACTTGAACCCACACAGCCTTGCGACTACAGGCACCTGAAGCCTGCGCGTCTGCCATTCCGCCACTCCTGCGAACAAACTATATATTACCGGACTTCACTCAAAATGTCAACACCTTTTTTTGTTTTTTTTACATTTTTTTCGGAACTTTTTACTTGACTTTTTCTTCTGAAAATGATAGTATAATTGAGCACGTTGAGTTCACGATTTGTGTTGAAATGCTGCATGCGGAAGTGTCGGAACTGGCAGACGAGCAAGACTAAGGATCTTGTGGCATTCGTGCCGTGTGGGTTCAAGTCCCATCTTCCGCATTGATTAAAAGTGTGGGAAACCTTGATTTTACTAGGTTTCCTTATTTTTTGTCCTTTGGACAGCTGTTTACACTTGTTTACACTTTTATCGTATTAAAACCGCATTCTTTCACTTACACCCGGATCACCCGATGCCCGGCCGCTTTCAGAAGCCGGTTCATAAGCGCCTGCCCGATAGCGGCATTTTCAAAGGACTCGGAATAAATACAGTCCACCTCTGTCTCATCAAAGCTTCGAAGGACTTCAAAGAGATGCCTGGAGATCTCCTCCTCATGCTGCCTTGCTCCCAGACTTTTCACCAGCCCCCGCTCATACCGGTCTGCTGTCTCATCTGTGGCAATAATTCCCACCCGTTTTCCCTTTCTTTCTGCTTCCGCTGTCAGACGGTTCACCTGGGCCGTTACAGCTTCTGTCTCTCCCTCCACGATGGTCAGCTCTGCCCTGGGCGCATAGTGGCGGTACTTCATCCCAGGAGCCTTGGGCTTGATGCCGGAATCCGGCGCAGTCACGGCCAAATCCGTCTCCATCGGCCCAATCACCGCCTCCATCATTGCCCTGGTCACCACTCCCGGCCGCAGAATCACCGGCTTCTCCTCACTCACATCCACAATGGCGGATTCCAGGCCAATCACCGCCTGGCCCCCGTCCAGAATCATCTCAATCCGTCCCGACAGATCTTCTGCCACATGGGCCGCCGTGGTGGTGCTTGGCCGCCCGGAAACATTGGCGCTGGGAGCTGCCACAAAACCGCCCGCCGCCCGGATAAAGGCCCTGGCAATCTCATCGCTGGGCATCCGCACTGCCACCGTGGAGAGCCCCCCGGTGGTCTTGTCCGGCACCAGGGGCTTTTTGGGAAAAATCAACGTCAACGGTCCCGGCCAGAAAGCTTCCATCAGCCGCTTTGCCTGCTCGGACACCTGTGCTGCTATCCGGTACACATCTTCCCGATCCGCAATATGCACAATCAGCGGATTGTCCGAGGGCCGTCCCTTAGCCGCGTAGATCTTCTCTGAAGAAGCCGGATTCAGCGCATCTCCGCCCAGGCCGTACACCGTCTCTGTGGGAAATGCGGCCAAACCGCCTTCCCGCACAACCTTTCCTGCTTCCGCAATCACATCCATATCTATGGCTTTATAATCCAGTTTTCTAATCTGAGTTTCCATTGTACACCTGTCTGTTTGAAATTTATTATTTCTGACTGCTCTCTAATACTTTCAATTTCATATTCCCAATGGGTTAAGGCATGCTCTGCTGCTCCACCCAGTCTGTTCTCTGGGACAGCTTCCGAAGTTTTCGCAAAAACAACAGGGTTGTAACTGTTGCTGCCAGCGTATCCGCCACAGGCTCTGCCAGAAACACCGCAAAAACTTTATCTGCAAAGAAATTAGGCAGAAGATAAATCAGCGGAATCAATACGATAATCTTCCGAAACAAAGCCAGAAACAGAGAAATCTTTGCCTCTCCAATAGCCACAAAGGTCTGCTGGCAGGACATCTGGGCTCCCATCACAAAGGCCATCCCCAGATAAATCCGAACCGCCCAGGAAGCATAGGCAATCAGATCGGCATCTCCGGAAAACAGCGACGGGAAAAACCGGGGAACAAAAACAGCAATCAGCCAGATCACTGAGGAAGAGCAGACCGCGCTGATAAAGAGCAGACGGAAAGCCTCTTTTACACGTTTTAAGTTCCTGGCGCCAAAATTATAACTGATAATGGGCTGCGCCCCCTGGGCCAGTCCCTGCAGAGGCAGAGAGCACACCTGCATACAGCTGGAGAGAATCGTCATCGTCCCCACCGCCAGATCTCCGCCATACTTCTGAAGGGATGTGTTAAAGCAGATATTCAACAGGCTTTCCGTACTGGTCATAATAAAAGGCGACAGCCCCAGAGCCAGTACCGGGAAGATAACCGAGGCTCTGACCTTCAGGTTTTCTTTTTTGATTTTTAAAATGGTCTTTTTTCCAAACAGAAACTTCAGCACCCACACGGCCGAAACTGTCTGCGCAATAATCGTTGCCAGGGCTGCGCCCTGAACGCCCATTCCCAGTCCAAAGATAAAAATGGGATCCAGTACAATATTTACTGCTGCTCCGATAACTACTGTAAGCATACTGATTTTACTGAAGCCCTGGGTCGTAATAAATGCATTGAGGCCCAGAGAAAACATCACTGAAATGGTCCCCAGAATATAAATATTCAGATAGCTCAGAGCATAGCCAATGGTATCCTCGCTGGCTCCAAAGAGAAATAAAAGCTCCCGGCCGCTCATGCGGAAAACCACGGTCAGAATAACGGCCAGAATGCTCAGCATGGTAAAGCAGTTTCCCAGGATTTTTTCTGCCCCTTCGGAATCCTGCTGCCCCATTTTGATGGAGCCTAAAGGAGCGCCGCCCATACCTATCAGACTGGAAAAGGCTGTCACCAGCATCAATACCGGAAAACATAAGCCAAGCCCTGTCAGGGCCAGAGCCCCTTCTCCCGGTATGTGGCCGATATAAATCCGATCCACAATGTTATAAAGCATATTGACAATCTGGGCGGTAATTGTAGGTATAGCCAGCCGCACCAGCAGACGGCTGACCTTCTCGGTTCCCAAATCGGTTCTTGCGTTACTCATTTTCTGCCTCCTAATATCTCAAGCTGACATTCCAGTACACCGTTTACCTTAAGCTTCTCCCCTCACAGCCGTACCTGTGCAGACGCTCCGGCAAAGAAACTTATCGGGCCATCTCATAGATCTTCGCAAGATCTTCCTTCCCAAGCTTCCGAATTCCGCCGACCGTCCGCTGATCCATATAGGTACACTTGTAAGCCAGCTCTTTGATCTGCGCATCCGTCAGCTCTACGCCCAGCTCCCGAATACTCACCGGCATATGGATAGAACGGAAGAAATCTTCCAGCCGCTCGATCCCTTCCAGCACGGTCTTCTCCGGATCCGAATAATCATAGGGAACGCCCATTACATTCACTGCAAACTTTGCAAACCTTGCCACATCGTCCTTGTACACGTACCGGGCCCAGCTTCCCCACACAGCTGCAAGACCTGCGCCGTGAGCCACATCAAACATTCCGCCCAGCTCATGCTCTATCTGATGGCAGGCCCAGTCTCCGCTGCGGCCGCAGCCGGTAAGGCCGTTGTGGGACAGACTTCCCGCCCAGAGTACTTCAGCCCTTGCATTGTAATCCTTGGGCTCCTTAAGGAGCACTCTGGCTGCGCGCATCACAGACTTTAGCAGCCCCTCTGCCATGCTGTCCACCAGATCCGTATCCATCTCATGGGAAAAATACCGCTCCAGGGTATGCATGAGAATGTCGGTACAGCCGCTCATGGTCTGGTACTCCGGCAAGGTATAAGTCAGCTCCGGATTCATAACCGCAAAACGGGGCCGGACCAGACTGCTGTGCAGTCCCCGCTTCAGCCAGCCTTCCTCGTTGGTAATGACTGTGGAGTCGCTCATCTCGCTTCCTGTGGCTGCAATGGTCAGGATCACGCCCAGCGGCACGGCGTCCATGGGAGCCGCCTTCTTCAGATACAGATCCCACACATCCCCCTCATACTTCGTTCCAAGAGCAATGGCCTTGGCCGAATCAATGGCGCTTCCGCCGCCTGCAGCCAGAATAAAGTCCACACCCTCCTTTTGACAGAGGTTAATCCCTTCATATACCAGGGACAGCCGGGGATTGGGCACAGCGCCGCCCAGACTCACATAGGAAATTCCCGCCTCATCCAGGGATGCATAAATCCGGTCCAGCAGTCCGCTGCGCTTCACGCTTCCGGATCCGTAATGGACCAGAACTTTCCCGCCTTTTTGTTCCTTAATCAGGGCGCCTGTCTGCTCCTCGGTGTTCTTTCCAAATACAACCTTTGTGGGGGTATAATACTGAAAGTTATTCATAAGTTTCTCCCGCTCCTTTTCCTGAAATATTTTTTATTTACAGCCCTTTCTTTTTGGAAAGTGCCTTTATTCCCTGCTATTTAAATATTTTTCCGCTGAATCTGCTGCTTCTCCTGCTGCCCTCGGTGAACAAAAAACACTCAACTGTCCACCCGCTTCAGGCATCCTGACCAAGGACAGGACGTACTTCCCATGCTCTGCTGATTACAAAGCTCAGCGGCATTCTTCAGCTGGATTTTGATTTTATTATATCGTCTCTCCCTCTTCTTTACAATCAAAAATCTTCCCCTCTTTTCCCAGCTCAAACACCTCCAAATCCTCCGGCACATACAAATTCCCGGAAAAACAGGGCTTTCCTTCCAAAAGATACAGTTCTTTGCGCCGGGCGATGTTCTCATCCTCTGTGTGATACAGAATCAGATTCTTCACCCCCAGCTCCTCTGCTGTCCGGCAGGCGTCCCTCACGGTGGTATGGCATTTCTCATAGGGCTTAAACCGCTCTGCCTGGCTGTGGAGACAGAAGGCTTCATGAAGCAGCCAGTCCACGCCCTTTACAAATTCGTACTCGCACTCCCGGTAAGGCTCGTCCCCGGCAAAGGTCAGACGCTTCCCGCTGTGAAGAGTCAGGGTAAAACCATACTGCTTTGCTTTCACCGACCGGATATCAAAAAACCGGACAGCATATCCCAGAATCTCTTTTACATCCCCATCTTCCAGAGAATGCAGAAAAATCCGCTCCCCTATAAGCTTCACAAATTTTCCCTGAACCGTCAGCTGCACAATGGTGGAAAGGGTATCCACCAAATCCCGGTGGCAGTAAATATCCAGATTCCCTTCGTATTTCCCCTGTCTCATTTTGGCTGCGATCATCCGAATTATCCACACCATCCCCAGAATATGATCCGTGTGTTCATGGCTTAAGAAAATCTCATGAATCTCCTCCAGCTGGATCCCGGCTTTCTTAAGCTGAACCAGAATCCCGTTGCCTCCTCCCGCATCCACCAGAAAATACCCCCGCTCATTGCGAAGAGCCAGACAGGTATTGTAGCACTCTGTTGCATTGGCATTGCCGGTACCCAGGATAATTAACTGCTCTGTCATCTCTATCTCTCCTTTGTGCTTCCTGTGATCTCTTTATGTATCTTAGCAAAGAGACTCCCCTTTTACAAGAAGATTTGACTTAAAGAATACGCTCCAGGTCTATAGGAGCATCCCCTTATTTTACAGGTATCACTCTTTCTCACCAGAGCCCACATCAGGTGGATCGCGGGGCTTTCACCGCATAAATTCAGCCCGCCGGACTAAACCCAGACAGGCTGAACCTCTCGGATAATTAAGTTGTAATATACGTATTATACCCTTTCTCCCGAACCTCGCGCTCCATGGCAATGGCATTGCTCAGACGGCTGAAGGCTCCCACCTGCACCTTGTAGAGTCCATCTTGATACACAATAAAAGCCGGGAATCCGTCATTTTCCAAAAGCTGCAGAAGATTATCCGCATTCTGCCGTTCCCGGAAGGCTCCCGCCTGTACCCGGTAAAGCTCCTCCGGTTCTTCCGGCGGCATGGGAGGCACAGGAGGCATAGGCGGACACATCATAGGCGGCCTTTGATGCATGGGCGGCCTGCGCCGCTCTTCCCCATCCGGCTCTTCCTCAGACACGTCGCTGGAGGTTACCCGCTGTCCTTCCAGGGTTTCCGTAATTCCATCTGCGACAGCCTGAGCCATGGCCTGAAAACGGCTGTCAAAGAGCCGGTTATCGGTGTCGCTGTCAATAAAGCCCGCCTCTACCAGCAATGCCGGCATTTCCGTGCTGTTAAGTACAACCAGATTGGGCCGGATACTGATACCCGCATTCCGGAAACCCAAAGCGGCCAGATTGGCATTAATCCGTTCTGCCATCTGTTTTTTAATTCCGGAATCATCATAGATCAGGGTCTGAACCCCTGTATACTGTCCCGGATATTCTCCCGCATTCCTATGGATGGATACAAAAAGATCTGCTCCTTCCTCATTGGCAATTGCCGCTTTCTGCCCCACAGACTGGGTCACATCGCTGGTTCTTGTGTAGCTTACATCGTATCCCTCTGACTCCAGAATCTTTCCCACTGCCATTGCAAGCCGCAGGGCATCGTCGCTCTCCCGGCGGCCCTGATACATTGCTCCCGGATTGCTTCCGCCGTGTCCCGCATCTACTACAATCTTTGTTGCCATAAGCGCTCCTTTTTGCATTTTTTCTTTACCATTTAAATTATGCACAAAAGGAAAAAGCGTTACTTCCGCCTGTTCCCTGTCTTGCTTTATTTCTTCTTCCGCATTATAATAAATCTGGCATCAGTTCCTTGAGGAGTGCGGCCTGGCCGTATCGCCGGTGTCTCGGTTCACTTTTATGAATTATCCCGGAGAAACACGCGGCGGCTGGTGCCTTCTATTTTCAGAAAGGGGATTCCCATGCAGCACACTGCTATGATTACGGGCGCCTCACGGGGTATCGGGGCCGCCATTGCCGAAAAATTCGCCTCAGAAGGCTGGAATCTAATCCTGACCTGCATCCGCTCCCAGGAACAGCTGGAAGCTCTGGCCGGAAAACTGCACACAAGGTATGGCGTCACCTGTATGACCTTTATGGGCGATATGGGACTGGAAGCAGATGTGCTGGAATGCTTTCATCGGATGGAGGCACAGTTTGGCGGACTGGATGCCCTCATCAATAACGCCGGGGTCTCCCATACAGGTCTCTTCACTGATCTGTCACTGCATGATTGGGAACAGCTTATGAGAACAAACGTTACTTCTGCATTTCTCTGTACCCGCCAGGCCCTGCCTTATATGATCCGGCGCCAGGCTGGCTCCATCGTGAATATCTCTTCTGTCTGGGGCTGTGTGGGTGCTTCCTGCGAAGCCGCCTACTCTGCTTCCAAGGGCGCTGTCAATGCTCTGACCATGGCTCTGGCCAAGGAACTGGCTCCCAGCAGGATTGCCGTCAATGCCATTGCCTGCGGCGCTGTGGATACGGATATGAATGCCTGTTTTACAGCAGAGGAAAAGGAGGCCATTGCCGGAGAGATTCCGGCCGGACGTTTTGGAAAACCTGAGGAGGCAGCAGAACTTGCCTATTCTCTTGTGACTCAGCCATCTTATCTCACCGGACAGATCATCCGGCTGGACGGCGGCTGGATATAAAGGAAAAAACTATGAAAATCATCAAACAAATTGGAATTATCTTCGGTATCTGCTGGCTGGGAACCGTGGCAGAACAGCTTCTGCCCTTTGCCTTTCCAGCCAGTGTCACCGCCATGCTTCTGCTCCTTGTCTGTCTGCTGACAGGCATTCTGAAAACAGAGCATATCCAGGAAAAATCAGACTTCCTGCTAGCCAATATGGCTTTTTTCTTTATTCCGGCAGGCGTCAATGTGATCAATTATCTGGATATTCTGAAACAAAGCTGGCTTCCTTTGGCTGCCATCTGCACGATTACTACTGTGATAACCTTTGCTGCTACAGCTTTCAGCATCCGGCTCACCATGCGGCTCTTACATAAAACAGGAGGAACAAAGAATGAATGAGTTGTGGGCTTCACCCTTTTTCGGTATTTCCGTAAGTATTCTGGCTTTCTGGTTTGGCGTTAAACTCCAGTCCAGGTTAAGATCCGTTCTCTGCAATCCTCTGCTGACTGCCATCCTGCTGATTGTGGGGCTTTTATCCATCTTAAAGATCCCTTATGAAAGCTACAATCAGGGCGGCGCCATCATCAATATGTTTCTGGCCCCTGCCACAGCCTGCCTGGCCGTGTCCATTTACAGCAAAATCCAGATCCTGAAGGAGAACTGGCTTCCTATCGCCGTGGGCTGTACCGCCGGCTCTGTGACCTCCATGGGAAGCGTCTATCTGCTCTGCCGGCTGTTTCAGCTGGACGAGGCCATGACCGCCTCTCTGATTCCTAAATCTATCACCACGCCCATTGCCGTGGAGGTCAGCAGTTCTCACGGGGGAATTGTCCCGGTGACGGTTATCGCCGTGATCTTCACCGGTATCCTGGGAAGTATTCTTGCGCCCTTCCTGATCCGCTTTTTCCGGGTCACGGATTCCGTGGCCGCCGGGCTGTCCATCGGGGCCTGTAGCCATGCTGTGGGAACCTCACGGGCCATTCAGCTGGGTGAGACGGAAGGCGCAATGAGCGGACTGGCTATCGGGATCTGCGGCATCATTACCGTACTGATTTCTATCCTCTTTCTCTGATAAATATGGATTTACCATATTTTCGGACAGACAGCCGGGATCCTCACTGCTCTATCCGGCCGGACACCGGTTCTCCGTAACTTCGGATAATCACTTCTTTTCCCACCCGTTTCCTGGCATCGGAATTGATGGCCCGGCGCACATCCACCTCTTCTAAGAGAAAGCCCTCATAGAGCTCCCGGATGAGCTGCGTGTTGTGATTGGTGAGCATACAGTAACAGCCTCTTTCGGCCAGCTCCCGGAACACCCTGGAAAGACGCCTGTGTTCCTCCTCTGTGAATCCCTCCTTGGTATAAGAATCAAAGGATGTGGGATTGAGGGGCGCATATGGGCTGTCAAAATAGATGAAGTCCCCTGCCTTAGCTGTCTTAAGACAATTCTCAAAGTCCTGGCAGGTGATGGTTACAGACTTTAAGTAATAGGATATGTTCTTAATATTCTCCACATCCACGGAGCGGACCTGCTCTTTCTGATTCCAGGGCACATTAAACTGCCCTTTCTGATTTACCCGGTACAGTCCATTAAAGCAGTGCTTATTCAGGTAAATAAACAAAGCCGCCATCTCTGTATCGTAATCTTTTGCTTTTAGTTTATCGTTGTAGCGCTCCCGCATTTCATAATAAAATTCCTTGGTGCAGGTGACCTGATCCATGGAACTCAAAAGAACCGTCAGCGGCCCCACGTGATCCCGAATCTCTGTGTAGGTGTGAATCAGCTCCCGGTTGATATCGTTGATAAAGGCCCAGGCAGGCTTCTGGTGGAACAGCAGCGCTCCGCCGCCCACAAACGGCTCGTAATAGTCCTTGTATTCCTCTGGCATCCGTGCGCTCAAAGCCTCTAAGAGCTGCCGCTTTCCGCCGGCCCATTTTACAAAAGGCACTGTATTGGTACTGCTCATGATTTTTCTCCTGACTTCTGTGTATTCTCTATTATCTGTCCTTCGCGGACAGGGGTGTACAGAAGGTATTCTATCCCAATCGGACCATATGGTCAACTATGAAACAGCCGCTCTTCAAAAAAACAGTTACAAATCTTTTCTCATAGATTTGTAACTGTTCCTGTCATTTTTCTGCAATGTTCCTTCAGCAGAATGGAAAACTACACGTTATTCCGCTTCTCCTCATAATCCTTAAGGGAAGACAATGCATGACGGGCCATGGGGAACAGAGCTGTCATATTGAAGACAGTCATCAGACCCACACCCACATCTCCAAGATCCCACACAAAGGTATAAGCTGCCAGGCCGCCCACAAAAAGCATAACCAGAGCAAGAACCTTATACAGGGTCTGGGACAGCCAGTTATCTCCGAAGAGATAAGCCACATTGGGTCTTGCATAGAAAAGAATTCCGATAAAGGTGGAAAAACTGAACAGCCAGAGAATCACGGCAATAAAGATCACACCGAATTCTCCCAGATGATATCCCATGGCCTTCTGCAGAAGATCCATTCCTTCCAGCCCGCCGGTCAAACCGGCAGGGGTCAGCAGCATAATCATGGCAGAGCAGGTGCAGATCACAAGCGTATCAATAAATACACCCAGGGCCTGCAGCAGCCCCTCTTTGGCCGGATGGCTGATATCTGCCGCCGCTGCCGCACAGGGCGCGGAACCGGAACCGGCTTCATTGGAAAACAGTCCTCTCTTGGCTCCGTTCATCAGAACCGCTCCAAAACCGCCTGCCGCTGCCTGGCGTATTCCAAAGGCCTCCTCGAAAATCTGCCGGAACACGGAGGGAAGCAGACCTGCATTTTTGATCATAATAAAAATCGTAAACAGGAAATACAAGGCTGCCATCACAGGAACCACCACATCCAGCACCTTCACCGTTGCGTATTTGCGCAGTACAATCACTGCCGATACAGCCACCAGGAGTATGGTGGTGTAAAGCGGCGGTATCTGAAATGCATTATAGAAAGCAGAGGACACGGAATTGCCAATCACCTGGCTGATGCCGCACCAGCAGATAAGGCCGGACAGGGCGAACAAAACGGCAATGACCGATTTCTGCCTGCCGCTTTCCGGCTTCACAAAGAAATGATGAATATAATAGGCCGGGCCGCCCCGGTAACCGCCGTACAGGGGATCCTTCTCCTTATACAGCTGTGCCAGGGTTGCCTCAATAAATGCTGTGGATGCTCCCAGAAGGGCCGTAATCCACATCCAGAAGACTGCCCCTGCTCCTCCCAGGGAAATGGCAGCCACAACGCCCACCAGATTGCCCATGCCTACCCGCGTTGCCGTGGATACAATCAGGGCCTGCATACCGGAAATGGCTCCTTCTTTTGATTGATTCCGTTTCTCTGCCGTAATGCGCAGCATTTCCGGAAAGAGGCGGAAGGGCAGGAAACGGGTCCGGATCGTAAAGCAGATGCCGGAGGGAATCAGAATCAGTACTAACAGGGAAATTCCCAGCGAACTTCCGCCGGGCAGGGGAATGGTAAACAGATCTCCCCAGAGACAGTGGTAAATGGCTCGAAAAACAGACATAATTACTTTTCCTTTTGTTAAATGAAATGGTTTTACAGCAGCTTGTAATTGTTTTACATTTAGTATATAGTAAAGGGGAACATCTGTAAAATAGATAAATACGATAAACAACATCGAAAAACCAGATTTTATATAGGAAGGGAGGGCTGGATTTGGATCTGAAGAATTTGACTACGTTTATTCATGTGGCTGAATTGAACAGCTTTACCAAGGCAGCTCTGGCGCTTGGGTATTCTCAGTCTACGGTTTCTTTTCAGATCCGCCAGCTGGAGACAGAGCTGAATGTCCAGCTTTTTGAGCGGATCCATCATACGGTTGCTCTCACGGAAAAGGGACGGGAAGTGCTCAACTACGCCCATCAGATCCAAAGGATGACCATGGAGCTTACGGATACCATGGCGGAGCAGCAGGATCTTAAGGGGCACATCCGGCTGGCCACCTCGGATTCTCTCTGTGATTCATTGTTTGACTGCAGTTTTCCTGATTTCTGCCGCCAGCATCCGGGAATTACCCTGAAGATCCTGGCAGCCGGAACAGAAGAAATGTTCCGGCTGTTGAACCACAATGAGGCTGACGCTATTTTAACACTCGATAGTCATATTTATAACACAGAATATGTTATCTTTCGGGAAGAAACTGTAAGCATGCACTTTATTGCCTCCGGGTCTTCCCCGCTGGCCCGGCGTTCCTCTCTGTCTGTTGCCGAGCTGCTCGTACAGCCTTTTCTTCTGACAGAAAAAGGCATGAGTTACCGGCGGCTCCTGGATGAAGGTCTGGCAAAACGCTCCTTGGAAGTAAAGCCTATTCTGGAAATGGGAAGCGCGCGGCTGATCTGCTCTCTTGTCAGCGAGGGGGCCGGTATCTCCTTCCTGCCGGATTATGTGACACAGCAGGACGTGGACGCCGGAGCTGTTGTCCGGCTGGATGTTGCTGATTTTGAGGTGGAAATCTGGAAACAGCTGCTTTACCATCGGGATAAGTGGGTGTCGCCGCAGCTGGAAGCGGTTCTGAATTATTGTGCCAAGAGGGAATTTACCGGATAAAGCTTGTCCGCACCGGCTCCTCCTTCTTTGGCAGACCGTACTTCTCTTTTCCCAGGGCAATGCTTTTCATCAAAAAGGTCATATTCCCTGCCAGGGTCCGCATGGTCTGCAGGCCTTCTGCGTCCTGGGATGCTTCTCCCTGGGTTCTCCCATGGATGCTGTTCCAGTACTGGCTGGACGCAATGGGCATTCCGGAGATTGTAAAATATTTATTCAGTTCATCAAACGCTGCTGAGAGTCCTCCCCGTCTTGCTGCCACAACACTGGCTCCCACCTTCATAGTCTTATCAAAGCTGGTGCTGTAAAAGAGGCGGTCCAGGAATGCGATCACCGTTGCATTTGCGGAAGCATAATACACAGGGCTTCCAACCACCAGACCGTCGCAGGCCTCGAACTTGGGCGCTGTTTCATTGACCAGATCCTCAAATACACATTTTCCGTTTTTCCTGCAGGAACCGCAGGCTGTACATCCCCGGATCTCTTTGCTGCCGACGTGAATCAGTTCTGTCTCCACGCCTTCTGCCGCAAATATCTGTTCCATCTCATGGAGCGCTATGTAGGTGTTGCCCTGTGCGTGCGGGCTTCCGTTCACTAATAAAACTTTCATGATGTTTTCCTCCTTGCATTACCTTTCCCCGGCTGTGTATACCCTTGCCGGAAAAGGCTGGGTAACAGGAACAGCATGCCGTCCCTGCTGCTTTTTTCATCTGCTCATTTATAAGGCTGCAAATTCATCTAAAACTGCCAGCGTTAATGGGATTTTACCACATCGGATCATTAAAATCCCCGTATCCCGTCCGCGTCATCCGACACATGGACGGCTTTAATCACTACCTCATACCCAAAACCGTCATCCACCTGCACATGCACCCGTTCTCCTGCCTTATGCCCCCGGATAGCCTTTCCCAGAGGAGATTCGATGCTGATACGTCCATCCAGAGAATTCCCACGGATAGAGGTTACAAGTTTCACCTGCTCTGTCTCGTCATCCTCTTCGTAATAGAGCTCCACCAGTTTGTTGATCCCCACTTCATCCTCTTTGGATTCATCTGACACAATGCTGGCTGTCCGAAGCATCCGCTCCAGATAGCGGATCCGGCTCTCGTTGCTGTTCTTCTCCCGTTTCGCCGCATAGTATTCAAAATTCTCGCTTAAATCTCCATGGGCACGGGCCTCTTTTACCGCCTCAATTGCTTCCTTGCGTACCACCAGCTTCCGGTGCTCAATCTCCGCCTCAATCTTCTCCACATCACTCTTGGTCAATTGTTCCCGCATATTCATTCCTCTTTTCTGCTACTCTGTCTTTCCTTTTTCCAGGGTCCTTACCAGAATCCCATTGACCTCCACGCCGTCATCCACGCGGATTACCAGGCACTGCCGCCCGTCAATCATCCG
>CATJHO010000114.1 GCA_949740535.1 uncultured Lachnospiraceae bacterium | reverse complement strand
GCGGCCGCTAGCGCCTTCCTTCTCTGACTATCCCGTCTGAAGGATAAGGGTATCGGCGACGGAAAGACACGTGCCGACCACTCCAATACCATGAACCAGTTGTTTGCCGCTTACTCCCGTGGTAAAGAGGCAAAAGAGCTGATGGTAATCCTGGGTGAGGCTGCTCTTTCTGATATTGACTTGATTTATGCGAAGTTTGCGGATGCATTTGAGAAAGAATATGTATCCCAGGGCTATCTGGCAAACCGTGATATTGAGGAAACTCTGAACATTGGATGGAAGCTTCTTTCCATTCTGCCAAGGTCTGAGCTGAAACGTATCGACGACAAGTATCTGGATGAATACTATGGTAAGTTTTGAGCCAGGCGCAATAGGCGAAGCGGAAACTGAATTGGGAGCTTGCTCACAAGACAGTTTCCGGTTTGGCTGTTGCATGCGGCGAATGCCGTCCAGCGGGGAATCACAGAGTGATTTCGAGCTGGTCTGGCGAAATAAGTAGAAAGGGAGGTGATTTGATTGGCATCTACCCAGGTGACTCCAACCCGAATGGAGCTGACCAAGCAGAAGAAAAAGCTGGTTACGGCAACCAGGGGGCATAAGCTTCTGAAGGATAAGCGAGATGAGCTGATGCGCCAGTTCCTTGAGATGGTCCGTGAAAACATGGCTCTTCGAGAGAAAGTGGAGGCCGGCATCAAATCTGCCAACAAGAATTTTGTTATTGCCAAAGCAGGCATGTCGGAAGAGATTCTGCGCGTAGCGCTGATGGCGCCCAAGCAGGAGGTATATCTGGAAACCTCTACCAAGAATGTAATGAGTGTGGATATTCCGGTGTTTGAGTACAAGACCAGAACAGCAGACAGCAATGACATCTATTCTTACGGCTTTGCTTTTACCTCCAGTGATCTGGATGACGCAGTAAAGTCTCTGGCGGATATTCTGCCGGATATGCTGCTGCTGGCGGAGCGTGAAAAAGCATGCCAGCTGATGGCGAGTGAGATCGAGAAGACCCGCCGCCGTGTAAACGCGCTGGAGCACGTGATTATTCCGCAGGCGCAGAGCAACATCAAGTATATTACGATGAAATTGGATGAGAATGAGAGAAGTACGCAGATTCGTCTGATGAAAGTAAAAGATATGATGTTGGAGGAGAAGCACCATTACAAGGAGAAGCAGCAGCAACGGGCACAGGCATAAATGATTTTATACAGGGCAAAGCTGGAGGAAAAGCTTTGCCCTGTTTGTTTTTACAGCTGTATTGGATCTGGCCCAATACATGATTTTTGTCAACTATTAGAAATGATTGCAAAACAGATATTTTTGTTGTAAACTGAAAATAGAATAAGATTTGTAGAAATATATCCTTAAGAATTGATATGAAATAATAAATCAGCTGTATGAGAAAAGGAGGAAGATACATTGGCCATTATAGATGTTGTTAAGTTTAACGGATTAAAAAGCCGTGACTGGCTGACATATAAGCACCCATGTGAAGAATTGGTTTTGGGCACACAGCTGATTGTTCAGGAAGGGCAGGCGGCTGTTTTTGTAAAGGGCGGAGAGATGGCGGATGTCTTTTATCCGGGTACATATACTTTGTCAACAGGGAATCTGCCCATATTAAACGCTATTGTGAATCTGCCTTTTGGAGGGCAGACGCCCTTCAGTGCGGAAATTTATTATATAAACACCGTTATAAAGCTGGATATTAACTGGGGAACAACTGATCCCATACAATTGATTGATCCGAAGTACTATGTGAAATTAAGAGTCCGGGCCTTTGGGCAGATGGGATTGCGGGTGCTGGATGCAGGCACGCTGTTTAAAGAGCTTATCGGCGGAATGCAGAGAGATGAGATTGTAAAATTTGATAAGATCAAGGATTACTACAAAGGCATTCTTGTAATTAAAGCCAAATCCGTCATAGCAGAAGCGATTATCACCAATAAAATATCAGCATTGGAAATTTCGGCTATGCTCGAAAGCCTGTCAGACAGGGTAAGAGAGAAAATCAGGCCGGAATTTGAGAGATATGGATTCAAGGTTGTTAATTTCTTTATAGAGTCAATTAATTTCCCGGATGAGGATTTTGAGGCAATCAATGATATCCTGGAAGATAAGGCCGCCTTTGAAATTATGGGGGACGGCCGGTATACCACAAAGCGTTCCTTTGATGTATATGAAGGCGCTGCCACAAATCAAAATGGTGTGGCCGGTGCATTCGTGGCAGGAGGAATGGGCTTAGGAGCAGCAATGGGTGTGGGAGCATCCATGAATCAGACGGTTGGGAATCCGGTTCACAGGGAAGAGACGAAAGAATGTGTTTCCTGCAGAGCGCGTATTCCGATCCGCGCAAAGTTCTGTCCGGAATGTGGATTCAACAACAGCGAGATGACCTGTGAATGTGGAAATAAACTGGCGCCGGGAACGAAGTTCTGCCCGGAGTGTGGAAAGAAGGTTGAGAGGTGAGAAGAGGAACGACAGCCGCAATGGCAGGATGCGTTTTGGCACTTTATATGGGTATTGTCATGTATCTTCTTTTTGCGTTCCTTTACAGGGAAGGTTCTGTGAATTTTGCGAGCGCGGCAGTATTTGAAATTATAAGCTTTGTTCCGCTTGTTTATCTCGTGATAAGCAATATATTGTCAAAGCGGATTAAAATGGGTTATTTTGTCCCGCTGGTTATGATGGCTGTTATCTATACAATTGTGCTTGATGCGGTAAATATTGCATATACTGCCAATATGGCACAGCCGGGATTTGTTTTGATGCATCTTATTTTACTGTTTATTTACTGTTTGATATCCATGCCTATATTTGTGATGGGCAGGAGATAAATGAGGGATTATGTTTAGGAGGAAAAGACTATGGCAGAAAGAACGTGTCCGCAATGCGGGGCGCCGATTGATCCAACAGCAGCAGAATGTAAATATTGCGGGGAAGTACTGACCGTGCAGCAGGCAGCGCAGGAGCTGTATGCCCGGCAGGCCCCGGTTCAACCCCAGCAGCCCAATGTTGTGGTGCAGCCCAATATGCCGGCACAGATTTATGTAGCAGATGCTTCACGGCCGGTAAAAAGTAAAGTGGCCGCCGGTATTTTCGCAATTCTGCTGGGTTCCTTTGGAATACATAAGTTTTATATGGGACAGCCAGGTATGGGGATGCTGTACCTTTGTTTCTGCTGGACCGGGATACCTGGGTTTGCAGGTTTTATTGAGGGGATCATTTATCTGGTAACAACGGAAGAGGCTTTTGAAGAGAAATACAATGTAAGAGTCAGGTGAGAAAGTGATTTTTTGTTGACAAATCCTTCCACAAGTGTTACTTTATTTTTAGTGATATAGTATGTAACTGTTCGGCAGGCATTAACTATGCATGAATATTTTGGATGTTTATGCACGTTAATGCTTTTTTTGTGTAAAAAACAGGAAATCAGGGGAATATAAGGAAGCAAGATGTGGATAAAACGTCCGGAGATCAAAACACAGCAATACTTCTGAATAAAGAATACGGTTAGAAGCATTGCAAAACGAAAATAGGAGGGATTGTCATGAAAGACAAAGTTTTTGGTGTACTGCAACGGGTAGGACGTTCCTTTATGCTTCCCATTGCAATCCTGCCTGTGGCAGGTCTGTTATTAGGTGTAGGCGGATCTTTCACCAATGAAACGATGCTGGAGGCTTATGGTCTAATGGGAATCATGGGACCAGGAACAATACTGAATGCAGTGCTTCGGGTAATGAGTGCGGCCGGTGATATTGTGTTTGCCAACCTTCCCATTATTTTTGCTATGGGTGTGGCTATCGGTATGGCCAAGAAGGAGAAGGAAGTGGCGGCGCTTGCCTCTGCCATTGCGTTTTTTATTATGCATGCTTCCATTGGAGCGATGATTCAGAATAACGGCGGTGCGGAAGCTTTGCTGGAGGGCGCGGCCACATCTGTAGTAGGAATTACTTCTCTGCAGATGGGTGTGTTCGGCGGTATCATTGTAGGACTTGGTGTAGCGGCTCTTCACAATCGTTTTTATAAGATTGAACTTCCGCAGGTGCTCTCCTTCTTTGGCGGCACCCGGTTTGTGCCGATTATCAGCGGACTGACCTATACAGTAGTGGGAATTCTGATGTTCTATATCTGGCCGGTCATTCAGCAGGGAATCTACGCGGTAGGCAGCGTGGTGCTGGAATCCGGCTACGCAGGAACCTGGGTGTATGGTCTGATGGAGCGGGCGCTGATTCCTTTTGGTCTTCACCATGTATTTTACCTTCCCTTCTGGCAGACAGCCCTTGGAGGAACCATGGAGGTAGCCGGACGTATGGTAGAAGGCGCTCAGAACATTTTCTTTGCCCAGCTGGCGGATCCTGCGGTGGAACAGTTCTCCGTATCAGCAACCCGTTTTATGGCCGGTAAGTTCCCGC
Source organism: uncultured Lachnospiraceae bacterium (assembly GCA_949740535.1). GTDB lineage: Bacteria > Bacillota > Clostridia > Lachnospirales > Lachnospiraceae > Laedolimicola. The sequence continues at coordinate 36,437 of CATJHO010000114.1, read as the reverse complement.
TTATGATCTTCGGTCTTCCGGGAGCGGCGCTTGCCATGTACAAAGTGGCAAAGCCTGAGAAAAAAGAAGCGGTTGCAGGACTGCTTCTGTCTGCGGCATTGACTTCCATGCTGACAGGTATTACAGAGCCTCTGGAATTTACCTTCCTCTTTGTGGCGCCGGTGCTCTATGTGGTTCACTGTGTGTTTGCGGGCCTGGCTTATATGCTGATGCATATCTTCAGCGTGGGAGTGGGTATGACCTTCTCCGGCGGTTTGATTGACATGTTCCTCTTCGGTATCCTTCAGGGAAATGGAAAAACAAACTGGATTTGGATTGTTGTGGTGGGAGTGGTTTATTTTATTGTGTATTACTTCCTGTTCTCGTTCCTGATTCAGAAGATGGATCTGAAGACTCCGGGGCGGGATGATAACGAGGAAGTGAAACTGTACCGCAGAAGCGATGTGGATGCAAGGAAAAAAGGCGGACAGGGAGCAGGAGATGGCGGAGCTTCAGAAGAAGACGCCTTATCAGCTGCGATCTGCCGCGGCCTGGGGGGAAAGAAGAATATATCAGATGTGGACTGCTGCGCCACAAGGCTGCGCTGTACCGTTCACAAGTCGGAGCTGGTGGATGATGCTCTGCTGAAATCCACAGGGGCTTCCGGCGTGGTACACAAGGGCAATGGCGTACAGGTGATTTACGGCCCGCGGGTAACGGTGATTAAGTCGAATCTGGAGGATTATCTGGAGTATGCGCCGGATGAGGAATATACTCCGGCCGGGGCAGAGAAAATGGAAGAGGCACCAGAGAAAGAGACTGAGAAGACAGAAGGAAATGTAGTGGAGAGCATTATTATCTACAGTCCGGTTACCGGTACGGCGGCAGAGCTTTCAGAGACACCGGATGAAGCATTTGCCGGCGGGATGATGGGAGACGGAGCTATGGTAATTCCGGAGGAGCCTGTGGTCTGCGCGCCGGAGGACGGGGAGGTCTGCTTTGTTTTCGAGACGAAGCATGCCATTGGTTTCCAGACTGCGTCGGGAACCGCCATGCTGCTGCATATGGGAATTGATACCGTGAATCTGAATGGAGAGGGATTTGAAGTTCTGGTGAAGGATGGAGATCAGGTGAAAAAAGGCGATGTGCTGATGAAACTGGACTTGGAATATTTAAAGAGCCATGCGCCGTCGCTGGCTTCTCCGGTGCTGTGTACAGAGCTTGGGGAGAACCAGAGAATCCGCCTTCTGGCAGCAGGAGCCGTAAAGGCCGGCGATGCTCTGTATGCCGTAGATACCTATGAGAAATAGATAAAGCCTGGGGGGATATAAAAGGATGTTCAGAGTAAAAAAGGCGCTGAATCATAACACAATCATTGCCATCAGCATGGCGGATAATCGGGAATACCTGCTTATTGGAAAGGGGCTTGGCTTTGGAAGAAAGGTCAGCGAGCGGCTTGAGGCTCCTGAAGGGTGTACCATATATTCTCTGCGGGAACATACAGAGCGGGGGACAGCCATGGATCTGGTAAAGGATATGGATCCGGTTTTTCTGGAGATTGCCGAACAGGTATTGAAGGAGAGCGAGCGGATCTTCGGGCGCATTGACTGGAGCATCCTTTTCCCTATGGCGGACCATATCGCCTTTGCGGTCCGCCGGATACAAAATAATGAGCAGATCAGCAATCCGCTGACCAGCGATATCAAGGCATTATTTCACATGGAATACAAGACGGCAGAATGTATCCGTCCGATCCTTAAAGAACGCCTGAATGTGGAGATTGACCAGCATGAGGTGGGTTATATTGCTTTGCATATCCACTCGGCCATTGAGGATGAGAACGTAGCCCTGTCTATGCAGATTGCCCAGACAGTCCGGGAATGCATTCAGCTGGTAGAGGAGGCCACCGGGCAGACTATAGACGTCATGTCTCTTTCGTATAACCGGCTCATGAATCACGTGCGCTATATGGCTGCCCGCGCAGTAAAAGGGGAAAAGCTGAAGCTGAACATGAATGATTATATGTCCTCCAAGTTTCCGGAAGCTTACGAGCTGGCAGCACAGGTGTGTAAGCACCTGGAGACGTATCTGCGCCAGCCTCTGGATGAAGTGGAGATTGGCTATCTGGCGATGCACATTGAGCGTGTGGCAGCACAGGAGGAGTAAGAGGGCACAGGAGAAAGGCTTCTGCATATACTATTCAAAAAGGATTTTTTTATGAACCCCTATTATGAACAATACATGCAGGGACAAAAACCCGCCTCCTTTTACGAGCCGTATCCGCAATTCCCTTTTTGCCCTTTCTGCCCATGGGAAGATGAAAAAGCGCGAGATCAAAGAAAATTTAGGGAACTCTATCCAAGCCTGGCAAGACAAATTCAACCGCTGGTAGAGGAAGAATGCGACCGGATGGAATATGACGGAAGCTTTATGTTTGATGAATATCCGGATCAGCTTCAGATCCGCCGGATCAGCCGGCGGGTGTACGATCAGCTGAATAAGAAAGAATATCAGGATGATCTGATGATGCAGGAAAACAGCGGGCGGAACTGGCTGGAGGACTTTGTGACGGTTATGCTTCTCAATGAAATGTACCAGCGCCGCTGCCGCCGCAGAGATCGGCGGTGCAATTGGATGTATTGAAAATCAGAAGACCGGAAATGTGCAGAAGCAGCGTACATTTCCGGTCTTTGCTTTCTCATCCTCTCAAGCGGGCAAAGGGACTACTGGTAATTTGGAAATGTTTGTGCTATAGTAGACGGGAAGTTACCGGTTACGAGGTAAATAAGTATAACTGGAATGAAATACAGATACCGGCAGACGGGAAATAAGGATGATAGATGAAAGAATTAAGAGATTTATTACACAAATACCTGGACAAGGAACTGCATAGAATCATCCTAAGCGGCTCCAGAGGAGATACAGATATCAAAAAGATCAGCATCCGTCCGGTGCTGTTAAAGGAGGACATCTGCTTTCAGGCAGAGTTGTTTCGGGAAACAAAGGTTTTTCACAAGAATCTGGATCGGAAAGAAGCTATAAAGAAGATTTTGGAATGGATGGACGGCTCCTTTCGCCAGCTGCAGCTGACAGCGCGTACAGGCACGGCTGTAGCGCTGGTGAGCAGAAAAGGAAAGGTTACAATTAAGGAAAAGAGGCAGAATTCCGGTGTAAAAGGGCCGGACCTTACACATAATAAAAAGAAGCAGTATCTGCTTAACGAGGGTACGCCGATAGATTTTCTGGTGGATTTGGGTGTTATGACGGCAGAGGGAAAGGTGGTAAATGCCCGGTACGATAAGTTCCGCCAGATCAACCGTTTTTTGGAATTTATAGAGGATGTGCGGGGTGTGCTGCCAAAAGACCGGGAGGTTGTCATTCTCGATTTTGGCTGTGGCAAATCCTATCTAACCTTTGCCATGTATTATTATCTGAAAGTGTGCCAGGATGTAGATGTGCGCATTACGGGACTGGATTTGAAAGAAGATGTAATCCGGCACTGTAATGAGCTGGCTCAGAAATACGGCTATGAAAAGCTGGAATTTCAAAAAGGCAATATTGCGGAATATGAGGGCAGAGAGCTGATAGATATGGTGGTGACCCTTCATGCCTGTGATACTGCTACAGATTATGCCCTTTATAAAGCCGTGCGCTGGAATGCAAAGGTGATTCTTTCCGTTCCCTGCTGTCAGCATGAGCTGAACAGACAGATCCAAAATGAAACTCTTAGGCCGGTTTTAAAATATGGTCTTTTAAAGGAGCGCATAGCAGCCCTGGTGACAGACGGTCTGCGGGCAGAGCTTCTGGAACAGCAGGGCTATGACACACAGATTCTGGAATTTATTGATATGGAACATACGCCAAAGAATATATTGATTCGGGCAGTGAAGCGTGACGGGGCTCAAAAGGGAAGCTGTGAGGCTTACCAGCGCTGTGCCAAAGCCCTGCATGTACAGCCTGCTTTGGAGAACCTGCTGGTATCTTCGTATGGGCCGGGGGATGCATATAAGAAGCGGAAAGGGAGGACAGCCGGATGAAAAAGCTGATATTGAAAATATTGTCCCTTTTGGCTGCATTTCTTCTGGGAATTTTCTGCATGAGCTATGTTCTGTCAGCGGGAAACCGGGATTTGACGGATTCTATGGCAGATGCCGTGCTGCCGGTTATTTATCTTAATCAGGATGGCCGGCAGCTGAATCTGCTACATGGATATACGCAGCCGATGGAAGGGAATCTGATTCGGGAGGCAGTACTGCCGCTTCCGGCGGAGCGGAAGGTGTCATTGTCCATCCAATGTCCCAATGCAGAAGTGGATCAGCTTTTCTATGAGGTCCGCAGTCTGGATACAGAACGGCTGATTGAGGATGCACAGATTACGGATTTTTCCAGGGAGGATGATCAGATTGCGGCAGAGATTCAGCTGAAGGATCTTCTGGATCCGGGAGAGGAGTATCTTTTGGTGATCCATCTGCAGCTGGAGCGGGGGCAGGAGGCTTTTTACTATACACGTCTTTTAAATCTGCCGGAACATCATCTGAATGAGTGTATGGATTTCATTATGCTTATCCATGAGGCTCTTTTTGACAAAGAAAATACAGTACCGATAACCCAATACCTGGAGCCGGATTCCAGTGCGGATAACGGCACTCTTGCCTATGTAAATATCCATTCCCGTTATCGCCAGATGATCTGGGATGAGATGGAAGTACAGAAAAGCGGACTGATGCGGACGTATCTTACAGAACTGGAGAATTCACTGGCCTCTGTCCGGCTGGAATATGAAGTAACGTATGTGAATGAGCGGCAGGAGACAGAGCGGTATGAGGTTCAGGAGTCCTACCGTGTGCGTTACACGGAACAGCGGATGTACCTTCTCGATTATGATCGGACCGTAAACCGGATATTTAACCCGGATCTGCAGGTGTTTTCGCCCAATTCCATTGAGCTTGGGATCCTGCATACCGAGGTGGAATACCAGAAAAATGAAGAGGAAAATATTGTCGCCTTTGTACAAAACGGAGATCTCTGGAGCTACGATTCTGCCCAGAATAAGCTTTCCTATGTTTTTGGATTCCGGGATGGCGATGATGTAAGGAGCAGTTATCAGGAACATACCATCAAGATTATTGACGTAGACGAGTCGGGAAGCATGAATTTTCTGGTGTATGGATATATGAACCGGGGCAGGCATGAGGGAAGAACCGGAGTTGCGGTGTATACGTATAATGCCATGACAAATTCTGTGGAGGAGCGCGTATTCATAGAGAGCAGCAAGCCCTTCCCGATTATACAGTCTGAGGTGGGAAAGCTTGCCTATGTGAACAAACAGGAGGTGCTCTATCTGTATCTGCAGGGAAGCATCTGCCGGATTGATTTAAATACCAGAAGCTATGAGGAAATTGTGCCGGATATCAAGGAGGAGAGCTGTCTCATTTCTGAGGACGGACATCTGGCGGCCTGGCAGGGAGAGCGGTCTCTCAATCATTCGGAGACTATTGAAATTTTGAATCTTGATACTGGCCGGAGACGTGTTGTCCGGGCGGAAGAGGGCTTCTGTATCCGCGCCCTTGGATTCATGGGAAATGATTTTATCTATGGCGAGGCGCGAAAAGAGGATATTGTCCGGGATATTACAGGAGGATATCTGTTTCCCATGGGGTATGTGACAATCCAGCAGGAAAACGGAAAAGAAATCCGTAAATTTGCCTACGAGGAGCAGGGAAAATATGTAACATCCATTGCCATTGAGGATAACCGGATATCTCTGGACTGTGTGGAAAAGAGTGAAGATGGAAGTTATATTGAGTCTGCACCGGAGCCGATCACGAATAATACGGCAGAGACTGTGGGAAAGATAACACTGGATACCAAGAGCGGAGGCGTAAAAAAGCGGGAATTCTGCATCAAATTTACCGATAATCACAGCCAGGCCCAGATGCAGAGACTGATGCCCAGACAGGTTCTTTTTGAAGGAAACCGGAATCTGAGACTGGAAGAGACGGAAGTGGATCCACGGTATTTTGTGTATGCCTATAACGGCGGATTCGCCGGAGCCTATACATTGGCCAGTGAGGCAGTAAGCCAGGCCAATGAGCGGATGGGTGTGGTGGTGGACGGCAGGCAGAACTATATCTGGAAACGGGGAGGGCGCAAGACCCGGATGGAAATCACGGATCTGGAAAATCTCCAGGAGAAACCGGAAATGTCCAGTATGCAGGCGGCCATTGAGATGCTTTTAATCCGCGAAAACAACTATGTGGATACGACTCAGGCCCTGGAACAGGGAAACACGCCTTATGAGATTCTGTCAGAACATCTGGACGGCAGAGTTCTCAACCTGTCCGGCTGTTCTGTAAGTATGGTGCTTTACTATGTAAGTCAGGGATACCCGGTTCTGGCGTTGGAGAGCGCTTCCACAGCAGAGCTGATTACGGGATACGATCCGCAGAATATTATCCTGACAGATCCGCTCACAGGAGAATCTTACCGCAAAGGAATGAATGACAGCACGGAGCTGTTTGAAGAACTGGGCAATCCGTTTGTGGTCTGCCTGCCTGCTGAAGAAAAAGAGATTGAAAGCAGAAAGCAGGCTGTTAAATAAGGAAGAGAAAAGGAGCATGGAATCATGGATGAGAGAATTAAACAGCTGGCAGAGAATCTGGTTAACTATTCCTGCAAAGTGGGAAAAGGAGATAAAGTTTATATCAATTATACCGGTCCCTCCACAGAGGAGCTGGCGCGGGCCCTGGTAAAAGAGGTATATAAAGCAGAGGGGCTCCCTTTTGTACACTATATCAATCCCAGAGTTCAGCGGGAGATACTGATGAATTGTACAGAGGAGCAGTTAAAGCTGATGGCAGATCTGGCATCAGAGGAGATGTCTCAGATGGACTGCTACATTGGCGTGCGGGGAAGTGACAATGTGTCAGAGCTTTCCGATGTGCCTGCCGGGAAAATGCATTTATACGATACACTGTATTCCACACCGGTACACCATAATATCCGGGTGCCCAAGACGCGCTGGGTAGTTCTGCGTTATCCCAATATGTCCATGGCGCAGCTTTCGGGAACCAGTACCGAGGCGTTTGAGGACTTTTATTTCCGGGTTTGTAATCTGGACTACTCCAAAATGGCAAAGGCTATGAAGGCGCTGGTGGATTTGATGAACCAGACCGATCGGGTACGCCTTACGGGCAGGGGAACAGATTTAACCTTTTCAATTAAGGGAATTCCGGCTATAGCCTGTGCGGGAGAGCTGAATATTCCTGACGGAGAGGTGTACACAGCGCCGGTGAGAAATTCCGTCAATGGAAAAATTACCTACAATACACCCTCTCTGTATCAGGGAGTAACTTTTGAGGATATCTGTCTGGAATTTAAAGACGGGAAAATTATAAATGCAGTGTCCAACCATACGGAGCGGCTGAATCAGATACTGGATACAGACGAGGGAGCCCGCTGTGTGGGTGAGTTTGCCATTGGCGTCAACCCATATATTCTTGAGCCCATGAAGGATACGCTGTTTGATGAGAAGATCATGGGATCCATTCATTTTACACCTGGAAACTGCTATGATGACGCGCCGAACGGAAATTCCAGCGCCATCCACTGGGATCTGGTAATGATTCAGCGTGAAGAATTTGGTGGAGGAGAAATCTATTTCGACGATCGTCTGATACGAAAGAACGGCCGGTTTGTTGTGCCGGAGCTTGCGTGCCTGAACCCGGAGAATCTGGTTTAGTCATCTTCCTCCAGCATCTGAATCTCCAGATAATCAAAATCAATCTGCTCAATAAAACTGTCATGATAAAATCTGGCCCTGGAATGTTTTTGAAATTCCCGGATATTGGCGTCCAGCCACAGAGGGCGGCCTAGATCGAACTGTGAGCAGACTTCATCCAGAGCATGAAAGACTTTATGTGTGCGGGTGTCTTCCCGGCTGTCACAGATTACGGTGTCGCAGAGAAGGCGGTTATCTTTGAATATTTTAGCCCATAAACGGAACATAGACGGTCTCCCTTCAACATGTGGATGATGGAATTTAGTATAGCGGATTTTTGAAGGAAAGTAAAGGACGGCTTGCCAAAGCGGGCAGGAGAGGGTATGATGAAGTAACAGTTTAACTGCCAGAACTGTTACAGAATGAAAGCGGCAAAAAGGCCGGGGGTGCTGCGGGGCAGGAAAATACCCAGGAGAAAAAGGACAGGGGGATACATGGGATATGGAAAATAATACCGAAACGAAAACAGAGGAATTTCAGCCGTTGGAGATGCCGGAGGTAGTGCCCGGAATGGCGCCCGTTGACTACCCCGAAATCAATGAGTTTCTTCAGAAAATGAAGATAAAGACAGGTCTTTTCGGCTATCAGAAGGAAGATGTACTGGCGAAGATGCAGCAGCTGAACAGCCTGTATCAGAACCGGGCCCAGCAGATGAGGGATCAGGCCAGAGGCCAGTTAAAGCAGATGAAAAAGCAGCAGCAGGAAGATGTCATTGAGATCCGCAATCATCTGCAGAAGACACAGGATGAATTCAGGGAGCAGTGTGTAAGGGAGCTGGAGGCGCTTAAAGCAGAGCAGAAAAAGGAGCAGGAAGAGCTGAAGGCTGGGTACACCAGAGACCTGGAAGCGGTAAGGAACACATGTGATCAGAAGCTGGAGGAGACAAGGACAGAGAATATCCGCCAGATAGAAGAGATGAAACGGGAGTATGCCAGTCAGCTGGAGGAGATCAAAAGCGAGCATGTCCGCCAGGTGGAAGAAATGAGGCAGGAACACGTAAAGGAACTGGAAGAAGCCAAGAACAAGGAGACCAGTCAGCTGGAGGAAGTAAAAAGCGGGTATATCCGCCAGCTGCAGGCGGTCAGGGACGAGTGTGCCCGCCAGATGGAAGAAGCGAAAGCAGAGTGTACCCGGCAGATTGAGGAAGCAAAAAACGGATACCTGAAGCAGGCAGAGCAGATTAGGGCCGGCTGTGAGAGAGAGCAGGAAGCTCTCCGCTGGAAAATAAAAGAGGAGCGGGACCGGCAGAGACAGAAAATAAGCGGGCTCCGTGGAGAGCTTGATCGGCTTGTCGGACGAATTATGGCATTGAAAGATAAAGTTAATTCTGCTATAGAGAACTAAAGCGGGAAAGCTGTATGGGAAAGAACACAAAACAGAATCCGGAGGAGATTCTGGCAGAGAAAATAGACGGGCTTCAACGCAGGCGGGAATGGAAGCAGTTTGTACTGGGATGCCTGCTTATGGCATTGACCTTCTATATCATATTCCACTATGTGATTGGTATTGCGTTTGTGGAAGGAAACTCCATGGAGCCGGTATTGGGACAGGGAGAACTGGTGGTATTCTACCGTCTGGAGCAAAACTATGGAAAGGGAGATATTGTGCTTGTCAGACGGGGGAGTCTGCCTCCGGAAGTGAAGCGGATTGCGGCCTGCGGCGGAGCGGGGATAGATTTAAATGAAGAGGGGCTGCTTGTAATAGACGGGGAGACCTGTCTGGGGACGGAACCAGCAGAAGAAGGAATTGTGTTCCCTTATGATGTGCCTGCCAGGAGCTTTTTTGTAATGGGGGATAACCGGGCCGGTTCTGAGGATTCCAGGAAGTATGGCGGAGTGGGAGAGGAAGAGATTGCAGGGCGGGTGTTTCTGCATTTGGGGCTGACTAGGTGAGAAGACAGAAATAGAGGATAGGAGTCCGCAGGGACAGGCTTGAAAAGCCGTTGGCTTTTCAAGCTCGCGGCATTCGCCGCATGCCTGAGAAAAAATAAAACCTGCCCAGTGAGCCAGCTCCCTGTTCAGGTTTTGTTTTTTTCTAAGGCGCCTTGCTCATTGCAGACGCGCACAATGAGGAGTGCCCCGACGTACTGAGTACGCCGAGGCTATTATGAAAAAATTTATCTATATGTGTAATGAAAGCGGTTTTTCTAAGAAGGTATTCCTTCCTTTAACGTAAATTCAGTATATCAGCAAAATGTGAATAAAGTATGAATACATTGTGAACTTATTGTGAAATTGTACAAAATATATAAATGAGATGAGAGGATAATAGGGCAATTTACATAAATAAACAGAAAAGCGCCCACAGGGAAAATGGTTGTAATGACGATTGAGAAATGATAAAATGAAGAAGTTATAGGTGAAAATATTTCAATAAAAATGAGAACAGGAATTTGAGAGGAACAGGAATGGAAAAAGATGTGACGAGGCCGGTCTATATTATCGGCCATAAAAATCCGGATACAGATTCAATCTGTTCCGCACTGGCTTATGCGTATCTGAAAAATCAGCTGGAGGGCGGCGGTTATATTGCGGCAAGAGCGGGCCAGCTTAACCAGGAGACCCAGTATGTATTGAATTTCTTCCAGGCAGAAGCTCCGGTTTATGTTGCGGATGTAATGACACAGGTTAAGGATATTGAGATTCGAAAAACAGAAGGTGTCAGAGGAAATCTTTCGCTGAAGCAGGCTTGGAACCTCATGCGTAATCTGGGTGTGGTGACGCTGCCGATCACAAAGGATCGAAAGATCGAAGGCCTTATTACCATTGGAGATATCGCTACTTCCTATATGGATGTCTATGACAGCAAGATTCTTTCTACAGCCAATACCCAGTACCGCAATATCGTGGAGACACTGGAAGGCTGTATGCTGGTGGGTTCTGAGGAGGAGTATTATAACCGGGGAAAAGTACTGATTGCTGCGGCAAACCCGGATTTGATGGAGGATTACATTGAGGAGGGGGATCTGGTTATTCTTGGAAACCGCTACGAATCCCAGCTCTGTGCCATAGAGATGCGTGCGGGCTGTATCATTGTCTGCGAGGGAGCCAAGGTTTCTATTACCATTCGAAAGCTGGCAGAGGAGCACAGCTGCGTGGTAATCAGTACGCCCCATGATACCTTTACGGCAGCAAGGCTGATCAATCAGAGTATGCCGATTCAGTACTTTATGAAGTCGGATAATCTTACGATCTTCAATGTCAGCGAGAAGACAGAGGATATCAAAGAGATCATGGGACAGAAGCGGTACCGGGATTTTCCGATCGTAGATAAGGAGGAGAATTATGTGGGAATGATTTCCCGGCGTAATCTGCTGAATCTGAAGCGGAAACGGCTGATTCTGGTGGATCACAATGAGGAATCCCAGGCTGTGGATGGAATTGAATTTGCAGAAATTCTGGAAATTATCGATCATCACAGACTTGGTTCCCTGGAGACCATGTCCCCGGTATTTTTCCGAAATCAGCCGCTGGGCTGTACGGCAACCATTATGTACCAGATGTACCGGGAACGAGGGGTAAAGATTCCAAGGAAGATTGCCGGGCTTCTCTGTGCGGCAATTATCTCAGATACGCTGATGTTCCGGTCCCCCACCTGTACGGCGGTGGATAAGGCGGCGGCGGAAGCTCTGGCAGAGATTGCGGAAATCGAGATTGAGGAGCTGGCCATTGACATGTTCTCCGCAGGCAGCAATCTGGGATCCCGGACGGCTCAGGAGATCTTCTATCAGGACTTCAAGCGGTTCAGCGTGAACGGCGTGGAATTTGCAGTGGGCCAGATTAATTCCATGAATGCCATTGAGCTTGGAGAGATTCGGGAGAAACTGTTTCCTTACCTGGAAGAGGCTTATAAAGAAATCGGCTTAAATATGATTTTCTTTATGCTCACCAATATTGTGAAGGAGACCACAGAGCTTCTCTGCTATGGGCCTAACTCTGACAGTCTGGTCCGGGAGGCATTTCAGCTGCCGGAGGATTCTGACAGCTATGAGCTGAAGGGCCTTGTGTCCCGGAAAAAACAGCTGATTCCCGCACTGGTAAGCGTAATGCAGCAGTCGTAAAGCGGGCTGGGAATCTGCCCGGAAATACCCGTTGGATGTGCCTTTGGGTGCGAAAGCGATGTGCAGATCAAGGAAAGGAATAAACATGAAAAAACAACAGTGGAAACCGGGAAATATGCTTTATCCGCTTCCGGCGGTCATGGTAAGCTGTGCCAGGGAGGGAGAAACGCCAAATATTATAACTCTTGCATGGGTGGGGACCATCTGCTCGGATCCGGCGATGGTATCCATATCAGTCCGTCCGGAGCGGTACTCTTATGATATCATCCGGGAGACGGGAGAGTTTGTAATCAATCTCACAACAAAAGATTTGGCGTATGCTACAGATTACTGCGGCGTAAAGTCCGGCCGCGATGTGGATAAATTCAAAGAACTGCATCTGACTGCCGGGAAAGCAGGGATGCTCACAGCCGCCCCGCTGATTGAGGAAAGTCCGGTAAACCTTGAGTGCCGGGTGACGGAAGTAAAAGAGCTGGGAAGCCATCATATGTTCCTGGCTGAGGTCCTTGCTGTGGATGTGGAGGAGGCTTATCTGGATGAAAAGGGAAAGTTTCATTTGAATGAGACGGGACTTCTGGCTTATTCCCATGGAGAGTATTTTGCATTGGGCGGGAAATGCGGAAGCTTTGGGTATAGTGTAAGGAAGAAAGGGAAAAAGTAAATAAAAACTTTACAAGCGGTGAATTTGTTGGTAGAATGAGAATTGTTACGAAATTATTACAAATAGAAAACGTTCGGGCAGTTCCCGTATTATTGGAAAACAAATGAACAGAAAAAAACTTATTTTCAGCAAAAAATTTAAGCTTGTATTTATTCAGGCAGTGGTGACGACCTGCGGCTGTATGCTGGTGGGGATTCCGCTGCTTGGGTCGGGATTCGGCAATGGCAACAGCTATTACGAGGTAACATTGGAGGGAAATCTGGTAGGCTCCGTGAAGAACCCGGATGTGGTGGACGATGCATTTCTGGATGCAAGGGCAAGAATTTCCAGGGAGACGGAAGGCCTGGTTCTCGCCGATGTAGAGTACAGCATGGAAAAGGTTCCGAAGATATTTGGAACCACTATGGATACAGAGGCCCTGACAGAGGCCATTTACCAGGAACTTCAGGAAGTGGTGGCTACGGCCAAGCAAAAGGCCTACTTAATGAAAATTAACGAGTTCACGGTAACTCTGGGCAGCTATGAGGACGTGATGGACGTGCTTTATGCTACGAAAAACCGCTTTGATGAGCAGAATGAATTCCAGATCAATATTGTCTCCGATGCGGATCGGGAACTGAATGTATACACCGTGCAGATTTCCAAGCAGGAAGCGCCGGAAGATCTGGAAGAGCTTCCGGGCCAGAGTGACAGCCTTGCCAAGATTGGCAGAGCCACAGCCGGAATTGGGGACTACGATGTCACACAGGCTGTGGAGGAAGTAATTACCAAGACAGTGACGGAAGAGGAGATAAGGAATGGCGGCGGCCAGGAAGAGGATCTCCGGCAGGTTACAGGAGACGGCTTAAAGGATCTGGAATTTTCTGAGCGGGTGGAGATTGTGGAGGCCTATGTGTCAAGAGACATGATTACGCCTACAGAAGAAGCCATTGATATGGTGACCAAGGACACGGAGAAAAATCAGGTCTATGAGGTTCAGCCGGGAGATTCACTCTCAGTGATAGCCAACGGCCACGGTCTTCTGGTGAAGGAAGTGCTGGCATTGAATGAGGGGCTGGAGGAGACAACAATCCTGAATATCGGTGATGAAATTATCATCACGGTTCCGGAGCCGGAGCTTTCTGTAACGTCTGTGGAGGAATCCACATATGAAGAAGATTACTTTGCAGAGACACAGTATATTGACAATGACGAATGGTTTACCACCGAGACGGTAGAGCGCCAGGCGGCAGCTCCGGGGCATCATGAAGTGACCATGCTGATTACCAAAAAGAACGGCAAGGAAGAGGGCCGGGAAATGATAGCAGAGACGGTCATGACAGAACCTACGCCTCAGATCATTGAGCGGGGAACGAAGATACCGCCCACTTATATCAAACCTCTGTCAGGAGGGCGTTTCACTTCCGGATTCAAATGGAGATGGGGCAGGATGCATAAGGGTATTGACTGGGCATGTCCGGTAGGAACCGCGATAATGGCTTCCAGCGGCGGAACGGTTGTACAGGCAGGCTGGTTCAGCAGTTATGGGAACTGTATTACCATCCGGCATCCGGACGGACGGCAGACCCGCTATGCGCATCTGAGCAAAATCCTGGTGAAATCGGGCCAGAGTGTCAGCCAGGGCCAGAAAATCGGTCTCAGCGGAAATACAGGCCGCAGTACGGGACCACATGTACACTTTGAGATTATCATCAACGGCAGTCAGGTGAACCCGCTGAATTATATTTAAAAATCAAACAGGGAAAAATGTTTCCCGTGTATAGAGAAAAGCCTGTGGAATCCGTGAGGTTCCGCAGGTTTTTCCCGTAAAAGCGGTTGGGTATTTACAAATGTGTAAATTGTGTTATACTAAATCAAGGATATTTTCTGTTTTTCAGGGAATAAATAAAAAAGACCATTAAGCGTATTTTATATAATAGAGAGACGTTACTCGGTTAAATAGAGAGATTGGGAGCAGTCAGTGATGGATCAGTATATAATAAAAGGCGGAAACCCGCTGGTAGGCGAAGTTGAGATCGGCGGGGCCAAGAATGCGGCGCTGGCAATTCTTGCAGCAGCAATAATGACGGATGAAACTGTAACTGTTGAGAATCTTCCGGATGTGCGGGACACAAAGGTGCTTCTGCAGGCCATGGAAGAGATTGGGGCGCAGGTTGAGCGCATAGATCGCCATACAGTGAAGATAAACAGCTCCGGTATCGGAAGCTACAGTGTGGATTATGAGTACATCAAGCGGATTCGCGCTTCCTATTATCTGCTGGGAGCCATGCTTGGAAAGTATAAAAGGGCGGAAGTACCTCTGCCCGGCGGCTGCAATATTGGTAGCAGGCCCATAGATCAGCATTTGAAGGGCTTCAAGGCCCTGGGCGCTGAAGTAAAGATTGAGTACGGCTTTATTGTGGCGGAGGCGGAGCATCTGCGTGGCAGTCATATTTATCTGGACGTAGTTTCTGTGGGAGCGACGATTAATATTATGATGGCGGCTTCCATGGCAGAGGGGAATACGGTGATTGAAAATGCTGCCAAAGAGCCTCATGTAGTAGATGTGGCGAATTTTTTGAACAGTATGGGGGCCAATATCAAGGGCGCAGGTACGGATGTGATCCGAATCAAGGGCGTGGAACGTCTTCATGCCACGGAGTATTCCATTATTCCGGATCAAATCGAAGCCGGAACCTTTATGTTTGCCGCAGCAGTGACCAAGGGTGACGTGACAGTGAAGAATGTGATCCCCAAGCATTTGGAGGCAACTACTTCCAAGCTGCTGGAGATTGGCTGTGAGATCGAAGAGCTGGACGATGCGGTGCGGGTAGTCTGTGCCAAAGGGCTGAAGCCCACCAATGTGAAGACTCTGCCTTATCCGGGATTTCCTACGGACATGCAGCCACAGATTACCGTGGCTCTGGGCCTTGCGAAAGGAACCAGCATTGTGACAGAGAGTATTTTTGAAAATCGTTTTAAATATGTGGATGAGCTGGCGCGGATGGGTGCCAATGTCAAGGTAGAGGGCAATACAGCCATTATTGACGGAGTGGGCAAGTATACAGGAGCCCAGATTTCCAGCCCGGATCTGCGGGCCGGTGCGGCACTGGTTCTGGCAGGACTGGCGGCAGACGGAATTACCATCGTAGATGACGTACACTTTATCGAACGTGGATATGAGTGCTTTGAGGAGAAGCTGAAAAGCCTGGGAGCCATGATTGAGAAAGTGCAGGAAGAGAAAGAGATTCAGAAATTCCGGCTGAAAGTGGGTTGACAAACCCAGGCAAGAGGTGTATTTTATAGTAGATGATAAACAAATTGAATATTGTAAATTTCTCTTATTCAGAGTGATGGAGATACAAAGGATCTATGAAGTCACGGCAACCCCAGCGATGGAAGGTGCCAGCCTGAGCGAGTAATCGAACAATAAGGGGATTTGATTATCAGAACATATCAGGTCCGCCTTTGGCGGGCCTTTATTTTTCGCGCAGCCAATCGAGGTGCATGGCGGCTTAGAAAGCGGAAAAACGAAAACAATACAAAAAGGAGAAAGAACATGGAAAAATTATTATTCACATCGGAATCCGTTACCGAAGGACATCCGGACAAAATCTGCGATCAGATTTCTGATGCCATTCTGGACGCGCTTCTTGAGCAGGATCCCATGAGCCGTGTAGCCTGTGAGACTGCTACCACTACAGGTCTCGTTCTGGTTATGGGCGAAATTACCACAAAGGGCTATGTGGACATCCAGAAGATTGTGAGAGAGACTGTGCGGGAGATTGGCTACACCCGTGGAAAATACGGTTTTGACGCAGACAACTGCGCAGTGCTCACAGCCATTGACGAGCAGTCCACAGATATTGCCATGGGAGTCAATAAGGCCCTGGAAGCCAAAGAGAATCAGATGACTGACAGCGAGCTGGAAGCAATTGGCGCAGGCGATCAGGGAATGATGTTCGGCTATGCCAGCAATGAGACACCGGAAATGATGCCCTATCCCATTGCACTGGCCCACAAGCTGGCTCTGCAGCTGACCAAGGTACGCAAAGACGGCACACTGTCCTATCTGCGTCCCGATGGAAAGACACAGGTAACGGTTGAGTACGATGAGGCCGGTAAGCCCGTCCGTCTGGATGCTGTTGTGCTTTCCACCCAGCACAGCGAGGATGTGACTCAGGAGCAGATTCACAGGGATATTAAGAAATACGTGTTTGATGAGATTCTTCCCGCGGAGCTGGTTGACAGGGATACAAAGTTCTTTATTAACCCCACAGGCCGTTTTGTTATCGGAGGACCCAACGGGGACAGCGGAGTTACCGGACGGAAGATTATTGTGGATACATACGGCGGCATGGCCCGTCACGGCGGCGGAGCTTTCTCCGGTAAGGACTGCACTAAGGTGGACCGTTCTGCTGCTTATGCAGCCCGGTACGTGGCAAAGAACATTGTAGCCGCCGGATTGGCTGACAAGTGTGAGATTCAATTGTCCTATGCTATCGGTGTGGCACAGCCCACCTCTGTGATGGCAGACACTTTTGGAACCGGGAAAGTGACGGATCAAAAGCTGGTAGAGGTGATCCGCGAGAACTTTGATCTGCGTCCGGCAGGCATTATCAAGATGCTGGATCTGCGCAGGCCTATCTATAAGCAGACGGCTGCTTACGGACATTTTGGACGTCTGGATCTGGATCTTCCCTGGGAGAAGACCGATCGCGCAGAGGACTTAAAGAAATACTTATAAAAAGTCCAATTAAGGATATCAGGGAAAACGCGGAGATTCAGGGATATAAAAAGATACTGGTAAATAAACGAATAGGGCTGTATGATTTTTGTCAGGGGCTGGTACAGATAAGACCAGCCCCTTTTTGCTGCAAAAGTATTATGGTTTATTCCGGTTCTTCCTGACGGGTGCTTTGCAGCCGGTTTTTGACTGCCCATAGGAGCAGACTGCCGGCAGTAATTTAATCAAAAATGCTGATTTTTTGACAAATCCACGCTAAAAGAGGTAAGATATCTTCGATTTGTTTTATTTTTTTCACTTGACATGGTCAAGCTTTGGAATTTATAATAAATCGAAACCGACTGGCTGGTCGGAAAAATGAGGAGACAGGAGACGTGAAAAAATGATATCCAGATACAGTGTAAAGAGGCCTTATACGGTGTTTGTGGCTGTCGTGCTTGTGATTGTATTGGGTGTGGTGTCCTTTACAAAAATGACAACGGATTTGCTGCCGAGTATGAACCTGCCTTACGCTATTGTAATGACAAGTTATGCAGGAGCCAGCCCGGAGACGGTGGAGAGCATCGTTACCAGGCCGGTAGAACAATCCATGGCTACGGTGAGCAATATTGAGAATGTAAGCTCTATTTCCGCAGAAAATTATTCCCTGGTGGTTTTGGAGTTTGCCCAAACAGCGAATATGGATTCTGTGACCATTGAGATGCGGGAAAATCTGGATCAGCTGAAAGCCATGTGGGACGATGATTCCATTGGAAGCCCCATCATTATGAAACTGAACCCGGATATGATGCCGGTTATGGTGGCTGCTGTGGGAAAAGAAGGCCTGTCTCATACAGAAGTGACAAAACTTACAGAAGATTCCATTATTCCGGAACTGGAGAGCCTGGAAGGAGTGGCTTCCGTCAATGCATCCGGTTTGATTGAAGAGAATGTGCAGGTGGTGATCCGCCAGGAAAAGATTGATACAGTTAATCAGCAGGTGTTTGGTTACATAGAGAGTGAATTTGAGGATGCGGAGAAAGAAATTGCGGACGGAAGGAAAGAGCTGGAGGACGGACGCAGGGAATTGGACGACGGCCAGAGAGAGCTGAATGACAGTATTGCGGAACTGCGGGAAAATGAGGCAGATCTGCAGGATAATAAGGCTGAATTGGATTCCGGACTGGATAAGGTGGATATTGGAATTCATGATCTGGATAAGCAGAAGACGGAGACTGCGGCCAAGCTGGCAGCTGCTCAGACAGCTATAACGGACGGGAAAGCGGCGATTGCGCAGAAGATGTCTGTTGTAGATGAGCAGTTGAAGGAAACGAAGTATGGGGAGCTGCAGAGCGATATCAAGATAGTGCAAGGGCTATACGAGTCTGTAAAAGAACTTGCAGGAGATCCATTAGAAGAAGCAGCTGTTTCCGCAGGAATCGGCAAAGTATTAGACAGTATTAAAAATACAGATCTTAAAAACGCTTTGTCTGGAATAAAGACAGTGGAGGAATTAAGCGCAAAAATTACAGATGTGCAGAACGATATAACTGCGGCAAAGAACGATCCGATAACGGCACAGCTTCTCGCCGGAAAATCCCAACTGGAAGCCGCCAACACTCAGCTGAGCCAGCAGCTCACCGAAGCCAATATGGGCGAAATGCTGGCCGCTATTGAGATGGGCAGCGCTTCCGCTACCTTGAATATCACCAAATCCCAGCTGAAGTCCGCCAGAGACCAGCTGGAGTCTGCGGAAGATCAGCTGAAGGACGCGTGGGATCAGATTGATGACGCGCAGAAGCAGTTAAACGAAGCCAGAGATCAGCTGAGTGAAGGATGGGATTCCATCAAAGAAGGAGAGGAGGATTTGGCAGAGGCGAAAGCTGACGCGCTCGATAATGCGGATATGACCGACATTCTCACCGTAGAGATGGTGGAGAATCTCTTGGCAGCCCAGAACTTCTCTATGCCAGCGGGTTATGTGACAGAAGAAGGAATTGACTATCTGGTCCGGGTGGGCAATAAAGTAGATGATTTGGAAAGTCTTCAGAATATGGTGCTCATTGATATGGAGATGGATGGGGTGGATACCATTTATCTGAAAGATGTGGCCGATGTATTTATGACGGACAATTCCGACGAGGTTTATGCCAGCATCAATGGACGGCCGGGCGTTATGCTGACCATTCAAAAGCAGACCGGATACTCTACAGGAGATGTATCAGATCGGATCAATAAAAGAATTGCACAGCTTCAGGAAGAGGATCCGGATCTGCTGCTGCGTCCCTTGATGGATCAGGGCGTATACATTGATCTGGTGACAGATTCCGTTTTTAACAATATGATTTCGGGAGCGGTTCTGGCGATTTTGATCCTGATTGTTTTTCTGAAAGACTTAAAACCCACTCTTGTGATCGCCTGTTCCATTCCTATCAGTGTAGTAACAGCTGTGGTCTGCATGTACTTCAGCGGCGTTACCTTAAATATTATTTCTCTGTCAGGTCTGGCATTGGGAATCGGTATGCTGGTGGATAACTCTATTGTGGTAATTGAGAATATTTACAGGCTTAGAAATGAAGGTTTCAGCTCGGCGAAGGCAGCAATTGAAGGAGCCGGCGAAGTGGCGGGAGCGATTGCGGCCTCTACGCTGACTACGGTCTGTGTGTTCCTTCCCATTGTATTTACAGAAGGGATTACCAGACAGCTCTTTGTAGACATGGGACTGACTATTGCCTACTCACTGGGAGCCAGCCTTGCCGTGGCCCTGACTCTGGTTCCGGCAATGGGCGCGGGACTGCTGAAAAATACCAAGGAGAAGAAACCTTCCAGATTCTTTGAGCGGCTGATGGATTTCTATGAAAAGCTGATCCGCCTGGCGCTGGGTCACAGGGCGGTTGTACTGATCCTGGCTGTAGCGCTCCTGGTGTTGAGCGCAGCGCTGGAATTTGCCAGAGGAACTGCATTTATGCCGGAGATGGACAGCACACAGATCAGCATCACGCTGACGATGCCGGAGGGAACACCTTTAAAAGAGACGGCAGAACAGGCAGATGAGCTGGAGAGGCGCCTGATGACCCTGGAGGATGTGACTGAGGTGGGCGGCATGGCGGCCTCCGGAAGCAGTATGGGACTGGTGAGCGGGGATTCGGTCACCAATGAAGTGAGCCTCTACGGATTGCTGCGTGAGGATAAGAAGCTGACCAATCAGGAGCTGAAGGAGGAAATTCTGAAGCTTACAGAGGATATGGAAGCAGAGATTGAAGTAGCCACGTCCAGCATGGATATGAGTGCGCTGGGAGGAAGCGGTATCAGTATTATTATCAAGGGCCGTGATCTGGACCGTCTGCAGGAGATTGCAGAAGATGTGGCAGAGATTGTGGAGAACACAGAGGGAACCATAGATGTATCCGACGGAATGGAGGAGATTACCGGAGAGCTTCGGATTCAGGTAAACAAAGAGAAGGCGGCTCAGCATGGGCTGACTACAGCGGGCGTATTTTCCGAGATTATGAAGAAGCTTTCCGATCCAACGAGTGCAACGACTTTATCTACAGCCGCAGAGGACTTTGAGGTAATGGTGGTTAATGGGGATGACGTAGAGCTGACCAGAGAGACCATTCAGGATCTGGTGCTGACCGTGACAAAAAAGGATAATACGAAGGAGCATGTGCCTCTGGCAGATATTGCTGAATTTTCGGAGGCGGAAGGTCTGGAAACCATTCAGAGAGATGCACAGTCCCGTTTTATCAACGTGACAGCGGCCATTGATGACGATCACAATATTGGACTTGTATCCTCGCAAGTGGAGCGGAATCTGCAGAAATATCAGGCACCGGAAGGGTATACCATTGAGATGCAGGGAGAAAATGAGACGATTATGGAGTCTATGATAGAGCTGGTGAAAATGCTTCTGCTGGCGCTTCTCTTCATGTATCTGATTATGGCTGCCCAGTTCCAGTCACTCCTGTCACCCTTTATCATTATGTTCACAGTCCCGCTGGCGTTTACGGGCGGCCTGTTCGGACTGTTTGCAGCAGGAAGTGAGTTCAGCGTTATCGCAATGATAGGATTTGTAATGCTGTCAGGTATCATTGTAAATAACGGAATTGTATTGATTGACTATACAAACCAGCTCTGTGACGGCGGGATGAGCAAGACAGAGGCTCTGGTGGAGGCAGGAAAGACCCGTATGCGTCCGATATTGATGACAGCGCTCACGACTATACTTGGACTTTCCACAATGGGCGCAGGCGTAGGTATGGGAGCAGATATGGTTCAGCCCATGGCTGTTGTAACCATCGGCGGCCTGCTGTATGGTACGGTGCTGACACTGTTTGTAATACCCTGCATCTACTCTCTGCTGATTCGCAGAAAAGCACAGGCGGAGGTGGAATAGATGGAAGAGACAAGACCCAAGGTTCTGGCTCTGTACCGGGGAGTTCTGGAACTGCTGGATGAGGGAGCAAATGTCAATGAAATTAAAGTGTCTGATATTACCAACAAGGCGGGAATTGGAAAAGGCACAGCCTATGAGTATTTTAAAAGCCGGGAAGAGATTATCGCCGGAGCCCTTCTTTACGATGTGGATCGGAAAATAACAGAAAAAAAAGAGGAACTGGCCTGTCACGAAGGCTTTTTTGACAAAGTTGTTTATGCTTTTGACTGGATGGAGCGGCGGTTCCGTGAACAGAAGGTGTTTGTGCGTATTCTGCGGCTGACTTCTGAAGGAAGCGGGCTCAGCAGAACCATATTTGAAGAGCTTCAGAAGCGGAAACAGGCTGGCTGCGGTCCGCTGAAAGTGCTGTGGGAGATGTGTCAGGAAGGAAAGGAGACAGGGGAAATCCGGGAGGACATTCCTATCTCGGCGGCATTTATAGCGACATTATCCAGCATGGCGGCCTTTGTGATGTACCTGGAGAAAAGCGCAGAGATGCCCGATCTGGATGCGGCCTGGATGCGGGAATTTCTCTGCAGCGGTCTTCTGAACCAATTGAAATAAAAAGAGGAGCTTTGACTTTCCTTTGTGATAATGGTAAAATAAATCTTTAGAAAAACTTGTCCAGGCAGGGGATAAGTGCTGAAAAGAAGGAGAAATACCATGAAAAGGAGAAGTACGGGGCAAAAGAGCTCTGGTTATATCAGGAGAATACGGATTGCAGCCTTGTTGCTGCTGGCTTTGCTGGCGGCTGGATGCAGGACTGAGCCCAAAGAGCCGGAAATCTGGGTGCAGGAAGCGCCAGGGAAGGATGAAACCGGGGCAGAGATTGAGCAGGAGATACAAAAAGAGGAAGAGATTGCAGCACCGGATCAGGAAGGTCTGCATCCGGCTGCGGAAGAGGATGAGGCCAAACGGACAGCCAAGGAAGAGCGGGCGTTTGTTACGGATTATATCAGCGCGCCCCTTTTGGAAACTACCCCCATTCGATATCTGAGTATGGAAATAGGAGGGACGGCAGAGGAGGTCCGGTTCAACTGGATGTCTCCTGGAAGCCAGCCTGGAGCGGTAGAGTGGAAGAATACCGGGACAGGGGAGACAGCTCTTTTTACTGCTCAATGCGAGACGGCATCCTGCGAGAGTGGATATTATGTGAATAAAGCAGAAGTGACCGGCATAGAGCCCGGAAGCACCTATACTTACCGGGTAGGCAGCGACGAGGGCGGCTGGTCTCCCGAATATGAATATAAGACGCCGGAAGATACAGGGGATGATTTTACTTTTCTGGTAGTAAGCGATGCCCAGATCGGCCAGTCTCAGAATGAGAAGATGGCAAGAACTGTGGACCGCTGGAATAAGGTGCTGACCCGGCTGACTAATTATGTGCCGGAAGCGCAGTTTCTGCTTCATACAGGGGATCAGGTGGCCAATTATGGAAGCGCCAAGCAGTATCATGGATTTATGGATCATCTGCCGCTTTACCGGATTCCTCTGGCGCCGGTGACAGGTAATCATGATGTTCCCAATGAGAGTACACTGGAGACAATGGGAGATCCGCCTCTGCCATATTTCTATGAGCATTTTAATGTGCCAAACCGCTCCGAAACCTGCGGCCTCAGCCAGTACGACAAGGACGGGTGCTATTATTTTCTGCGGGGAGATGCTCTGTTTATTGTGCTGAACAGCGGAACGAATCAGCCGGTAGAAACCTTTGAAGATTATGTGGCAGAGGTAGTCGGACAGTACCAGGATGCCAAATGGCGGATTCTTATTGAGCATTATCCTGCCTACAGCAGTGTGGAGAAATACCAGGCCCGTCTGGAAAATGACAAAGAGTGTCTGGCGCGGATCGCAGATGACAACTTTATTGATTTGGTGCTGACGGGACATGACCATGCTTACACCCGTTCAATGTTTACAGATCGGCATTCCGTTCCCTATGAGGAATACGATTATGCTTCCGGGGCAACGGCAGTAAATCCAAAAGGAACCATGTATGTGACCTGCAGCACAGCCAGCGGCTGCCTTTATCAGGAACTTGCGCCTAATGAATATGCTGCCGTTCAGGGACAGCCTCATGCGCCCATGGCTCTGAAGATCGATGTGACGGAAAATGAGATACACATCATGGCTTATCTGGTGGAAACCTGGACAGTATACGATGAATATACCATCTACAAGGATCTGTAACAGCTTGACAAACGGCAGAAAGCCTGCTATGTTAAAAACTAGCAAAAAGGAAAAGGCGTAGAAAAAGAGGGTACACAGAAGATGCAACTGTCAGAGAGAGGGAGCCACAGGCTGAGAGCTCCCTTCAGAAAGCGGCTGTGGAGGTAGCTTTGGAGCCGGAGCGGTGAACCAGAAGTAACTGCTCACGCATAACCAGCGTTAATGGGTTATAGAGATATATGCATACTCTGCATATAAGACAGGTGGTACCGCGTTCAAACGCCCTTTCAGATTTTGAAAGGGCGTTCTTTTTCACACAGGCAGTGAGCCGGGAAGCCTAAAAGGGAAATGGAGCGAAGCGAAAATTGAGCTTCCCGGTGGACCAGACTGTAACCCCAAAGTGACACAAGGAGGAATATCACACAAATGAAAGAATTGACAAAAACCTACGATCCCAAAGGAATGGAAGATCGCATTTACGAGAAATGGCTGGAAAAGAAATATTTTCACGCTGAAGTGGACAAAACCCGAAAGCCCTTTACCATCGTGATTCCGCCCCCCAACGTAACAGGACGCCTTCACATGGGACATGCACTGGATGAGACGCTGCAGGACATCCTGATCCGCTATAAGCGGATGCAGGGATATAATGCTCTCTGGATTCCGGGAACGGATCATGCATCTATTTCCACAGAAGTGAAAGTGACGAACCAGCTGAAGGAAGAGGGGATTGACAAAAAAGAGCTGGGCAGGGAAGGCTTCTTAAAGAGAGCCTGGCAGTGGAAGGAGGAGTATGGCGGAGCCATTATTAATCAGTTAAAGAAGCTGGGCTCCTCCTGTGACTGGGACAGAGAGCGTTTTACCATGGATGAGGGATGCTCTGAGGCTGTGCTGGAGGTATTTATCCGCCTGTATGAGAAAGGTTATATCTACAAAGGATCCCGGATTATTAACTGGTGTCCCGTCTGCAAGACCTCCATTTCCGATGCAGAGGTGGAGCACGAGGAGCAGGGAGGCCATTTCTGGCATATTAACTATCCCATCAAGGACAGCGATGGGTTTGTAGAGATTGCCACTACCCGTCCGGAGACGATGCTGGGAGACACGGCCCTTGCAGTAAACCCGGAGGATGAGCGTTACAAAGATATCATCGGCAAGACTGTGATTCTGCCCCTGGTGGGACGGGAAATTCCTGTGGTTGCGGATGCTTATGTGGATCCGGAATTCGGAACCGGCGTGGTGAAGATTACACCGGCCCATGATCCCAACGACTTTGAAGTGGGAAGACGCCACAACCTGCCGGAGATTACTATTTTGAATGATGATGCAACGATCAACGAGAACGGCGGAAGGTACGCAGGCATGGATCGGCACGAAGCCAGGAGACAGATGGTGGAAGAGCTCAGGGAGCAGGGACTTCTGGTGAAAGTGGCAGATCACTCCCATAATGTGGGAACTCACGATCGCTGCGGCACTACCGTAGAGCCCATGATCAAGCAGCAGTGGTTTGTGAAGATGGAGGAGCTTGCCAAGCCTGCCATTGAGGCTGTGAAAAACGGAGATCTCACCTTTGTCCCGGAACGCTTTGACAAAACCTATCTTCACTGGCTGGAGAATATCCGGGACTGGTGTATTTCCCGGCAGCTCTGGTGGGGACATAGGATTCCGGCGTACTACTGTGATGACTGTGGAGAATTGACAGTGGCCCGGCAGTGCCCGGCAGTATGCCCCAAGTGCGGCGGAACTCATTTTACACAGGATCCGGATACACTGGACACCTGGTTCTCGTCTGCGCTCTGGCCTTTTTCAACCCTGGGCTGGCCAAAGAAGACGGAGGAGCTGGACTATTTCTACCCCACAGACGTGCTGGTAACCGGTTATGATATTATTTTCTTCTGGGTTATCCGGATGGTATTCTCCGGCTATGAGCAGACAGGCAGAGCGCCCTTCCATCATGTGCTGATTCACGGACTGGTGCGGGATTCTCTGGGCCGGAAGATGAGCAAATCTCTGGGAAACGGCATTGATCCGCTGGAGATTATTGACCAGTATGGCGCGGATGCCCTGCGTTTTACGCTGGTGACAGGAAATGCGCCGGGAAACGACATGCGTTTCTATATGGAGCGGGTGGAGTCCAGCCGGAATTTTGCCAATAAGGTGTGGAATGCATCCCGGTTTATTATGATGAATATGGAGAAAGCGCAGATTCCTGCCGAACTGGATCCGGAGCAGCTGACCAGCGCCGATAAATGGATTCTCTCCAAGGTGAACACCCTGGCTAAGGATGTAACAGCCAATATGGATAAGTTTGAACTGGGAATCGCCGTGCAGAAGCTTTATGATTTTATCTGGGAGGAATTCTGTGACTGGTATATTGAGATGGTGAAGCCAAGACTTTACCAGGAGGATGATCAGACTAAATCCGCGGCTCTGTGGACTTTAAAGACGGTTCTGGCCAATGCGCTGAAACTGCTTCACCCTTACATGCCCTTTATTACGGAGGAAATTTTCTGCAATCTGACCGGAGAGGAATCTATTATGATTTCTTCATGGCCGGAATATAAAGAAGCATGGGAATTTGGAGAGGATGAGCTGGCAGTAGAGCGGATGAAAGAGGCAGTGCGGGGGATTCGGAATGTCCGTTCCGAGATGAATGTTCCGCCCGGCAGAAAGGCAATGGTCATTGTAGTTTCTGAGAAAAAAGAGGTCCGGGATATATTTGAGAAGGGCCGTGTGTTCTTCGCTGCTCTGGCCTGTGCTGGAGAGGTCCGGATTCAGGAAGACAGAACGGGAATCAGTGAGGATGCTGTTTCGGCCCTGATCACAGACGGAGCAGTGTATATGCCCTTTGCTGACCTGGTGGATCTGGAGAAGGAGCTGGAACGCCTGAAGAAGGAAGAGGAGCGTCTGACAAAAGAGCTGGCCCGTGTGAATGGAATGCTTGGCAATGAGAAGTTTTTGAGCCGGGCGCCGGAGAGTAAGATTCAGGAAGAGAAGGAAAAGCTGGAAAAATACAGCCAGATGATGGCACAGGTAAAGGAACGCCTGGCCTCCCTTTCCAAGTAACAGGCAGGGCAGACAATGAAGAAGATGACATACAAAGAGGCGGCAGCGTATATTGAAGAGACACCGAAATTTACCAAAAAGAATACCCTGGAGAATACAAAGGCCATTCTGCATCATCTGGGCAATCCGCAGGATCGGATGAAAATTCTTCATGTGGCGGGAACTAACGGAAAGGGCTCTGTGTGCTCTTTCCTGGCTTCCATGCTGCGGGCCGCAGGGAAACACACGGGACTGTTTATTTCCCCTCATCTGGTAGATATGAATGAGCGGTTTGTGATTGACGGGCAGCAGGTGGACGATGAGGCATTTCTGGAGGCTTTTAGGATTGTAATGGACTGCGTGGAACAGATACGGAAGGAAGGATATGCTCATCCGACCTATTTTGAGATTCTGTTTCTCATAGGAATGGTGCTCTTTGAAAAGGCCCGGGTGGAATATCTGGTACTGGAGACAGGGCTGGGAGGGCGCCTGGACGCAACCAATTCCATTGCCCATCCGCTTGTGACGGTGATTACTTCCATCAGCCTGGACCATACAGAGTATCTGGGAACCACAGTGGCTTCGATTGCCGGGGAAAAGGCAGGAATTATCAAGGAAGGAGTACCGGTGGTTTATGACGCGGACTGTCCGGAAGCGGCAGATGTGATCGCCAGGCGGGCAGGGGAGCTTGAGGCGCCGGCATTTCCGGTCCGCGGGGAAATGGTTAAAATTTCCGCCATGACGAATAAAGCTATTGATTTTTTGATAAATTCTGGGTATTATGATTATATTGAGCTTTCTATATCCAGCGTTGCAGAGTACCAGGTAAAGAATGCTGCTTTGGCGGTAACGGCTCTGAAGGTCATGGATAGAGAAGGACGTTTTACAGATGAGATGATAAAGCAGGGAATCACAGCTATGAGATGGCAGGGCAGGATGGAGACCGTTCTGCCGCAGGTGATTATTGACGGGGCGCACAATGAAGCGGGTGTGAAGGAATTTCTGAAGACTGCAAAGCGCCTGGAAGCGGATTATCCGGTGACCCTGCTGTTTGCCGCAGTTGAGGATAAGGATTACTGCCGTATGATAGAGACTATCTGTCGGGAACTGTCTCTGGAACAGGTGATTGTCACAGAGGTGGGAGGGTATCGGTCTGTGGAGGCAGAGAAGACGGCAGCGCTTTTTAAAGAGTTTGGAAACGTCCGGGTGACTGCCTGTCCGGATGTGGAAGATGCCTTTTTGAAAGCCCTTGAGACAAAGGGAGAGGGAATTTTGTTCTGTGCAGGCTCGCTGTATCTGGTGGGAAGCATTAAGAGCATATTAAGGAGGATGGCACATGATTGATTTTGAGGAAGAATTGAAGAAATTCCATCCCAGCCTGGAAGTAGAGCAGGTAGAGGAAAATGTTTATAATAACAAGCCCAAGGATATGTCCGATCTCCTTCAGGAGATGCTTAAAGAAATGAAAAGCGCCAACCGACAATAGAAAGTAGGGCCAGAGAATGCTTTGTATAAAATGTGGAGCCGAATTACAGGATCCGGAATACTGCAGTGCCTGTGGAACAGATATTAAGATATATAAGAAGCTGATCCGGCTGTCCAACACCTATTACAATATGGGGCTGGAGAAGGCCAGAGTGAGAAATCTTTCCGGAGCGGTCCGGGATCTGCGGTACAGCTTAAAATTAAATAAAGAGCACATTTCTGCGAGAAATCTGCTGGGACTGATTTATTTTGAAACCGGGGAGGTAGTGTCTGCTCTTACGGAGTGGATCATCAGTAAGAACCTGGAACCCAATAAAAATATCGCAGATGAGTATATCCGAGAGGTTCAGAATAATCCGGCCCGGCTGGAGACCATCAATCAGACGATCAAAAAGTATAATCAGTCACTCCTGTACTGCCAGCAGGGTAGCGATGACCTGGCAGTGATTCAGCTTAAGAAGGTTCTGTCGCTGAATCCCAAACTGGTGAAAGCCCATCAGCTTTTGGCTCTCCTCTATATTCAGACAGAGGAGTATGAGCGGGCCGGGCGCGAACTGCGCCGTGCTTTGGCGATAGATCGTACCGATAACCTCACGCTCCATTATCTGGAAGAGCTGGAGCTGCGGATGGGCCGGCCGGCCAATACAGGGAAGAAGACAAGCAGGGATGAAAAGGAGAAAGAGCGGGGAAAGAACCCGGATGTGATCTCTTACACCAGTGGCAATGAGACAATTATTATGCCTTCCACCTATAAGGACAATACGGGAATGAATGTGGTGCTGAACCTGGTGATTGGACTTGTGGTGGGTGTGGCTCTTATGTGGTTTCTGGTGATTCCGGCTAAGATCCGCTCGGTCCGCAGTGAGACCAATCAGGAGATCGTGGAGTACAGCGATCAAATCTCGGCAAAACAGGCGGAGATCAACAGCCTTCAGAAGGAGCTCACAGCTCTGCAGACAGAGCGGGCAGAAGAAGAGGAAAAGCCGGATACAGCTGTAAATTATGAGAAGCTGATCGAGGCTTATACGGCTTCCCAGGCAGAGGATGGAGAAACGGCCCTTGCAGCGCTTAATGAGGTAGATCCAGAGCAGCTTTCCGAGCAGGCGCAGGCGATCTACAATCAGATCTACGGACCTCTTCATATGGAAGAGGTGAAGGGATGGTTTGACGAAGGTTCTGCGGCTTATACAGCAGGGAATCATGATGAGGCAATAGAAAAGCTGGAGAGAGTGACAGCTGTGGAAGAGGATTATGAGGACGGCTACGCCATGTATTATCTGGCGCGGGCTTACGAAGCCAAGCAGGAGGCGGAAAAGGCCCTGCCGCTGTTTAAGCGGTTTGTGGAACTGCATCCGGGAACAGAACGGGCAAGATATTCCAATCAGGCGATTAACCGGATTCAGCCGGGAGGCCGGCAGGGACAGCAGCCCCAACAGCCTCAGCAGCCGGAGACACCTGCGGATCCGACGCAGTCAGAACCGCCCCAGCAATAGGAATGTACAAAGGAGAAACCCTGAAGAGAGGGACATACCAGATGGTATGTCCCTTTTTGATGTACAGGGATGCATAAGCTTCTACACAGCAAAAAGGTGAAGGGTAACAGGAGGATGATAGAATGAGTAAAAATCTGGAAATGCAGACAGAACAAAAGATAATCGGGAACACACTGTGGATAAAGGTGCCGCAGGAGCTGGACCATCACAGCGCAGATCAGATCTGCCGGGAGGCGGACAGGCTGGTGCGTGAAAGAGACATAGGGGAGATTACATTTGACTTTTCCGATACGGTTTTCTGCGACAGCTCCGGAATCGGAATGCTGATGGGACGTTATAAAATGATGAAGGCCTTGGGTGGAACGGTCCGTGCGGTGCAGGTGGGTGAACGGGTAGGAAAAATTCTGATGCTGTCCGGCATTCGGAAAATTATTCAGGTGGAACAGAAAGCAGGAGGAAAAACAGAATGAAAAATGAGATGAAATTGGAATTTGACAGTATTTCTGCCAATGAAGCCTTTGCAAGAGTAACAGTAGCTGCCTTTATGGCCCAGATGAATCCCAGCATGGAGGAGGTGGCGGATGTAAAGACAGCAGTTTCGGAGGCTGTGACCAACGCCATTATCCATGGATACCAGGGAGAAATACATAAGATTACGATTTCGGGACGGATTGAGGAACAGCAGCTGCAGCTGGAGATTGCAGATCAGGGTGTGGGCATCCAGGATATAAAAAAGGCCATGGAGCCGCTGTACACTTCACGCCCGGAGCTGGAGCGATCGGGTATGGGATTTCTGTTTATGGAAGCTTTTATGGATGAGATTCAGGTTTCTTCTAAGCCGGGAGAAGGAACTGTGGTTGTGATGAAAAAAATGATTGGACAGCATGGAGCGTAAGCTATGGATCGCACGGAGGAATTGATTCGGCGGTCACAGGAAGGAGATAAAGAGGCAAGGGAAGTACTGATAGAAGAAAACATGGGATTGATTCATCATGTGGTAAAGCGCTTTCTGGGAAGAGGCGTGGATCCGGAGGATTTATTTCAGATAGGAGCCATCGGACTGGTGAAAGCGGTTGACCGTTTTGACCTGGAATTCGGCGTCCGTTTTTCTACCTATGCAGTTCCCATGATAGCGGGAGAGATCAAACGGTTTCTCCGGGATGACAGTATGATTAAGCTAAGCCGTTCCCTGAAAGAACTGGCCATCCGGGCAGCCCGTCTGCGCGAACAGATTCTCATGGAACGGGGCGTGGAACCGGGAATAGAGGAGCTGGCAGCTTGTCTCTGCGTTGAGCCGGAGGAGCTGGTACAGGCCATGGATGGGAGCGCGGAGGTAGAGTCCCTTCAAAAAATCGTTTATCAGGGAGACGGAGAGGGCCTAAGCCTGATGGACAAGGTGGAGCAGGACAAGGACGAGGAGGAGGTACTGCTCCGCCAGCTGCTGCTGGAGCAGCTGCTTGGCACACTGGGGCCCAAAGAGCGCCGCCTGATTGTGCTGCGTTTTTTCCACGATCGGACCCAGACGCAGGTAGCCCAGGAGCTGGGCATGTCCCAGGTACAGGTATCCCGATTAGAAAAGAAAATTTTATTGTCATTGAAAAAACAGATGTGAGGTATAGAGAAGAAATCCTGGGGACATACTAGCAACAATAACTGGAACCTGCTTTTTGACAGCAGTCCAGAATCAGGAGGTATGCTTATGAATCGTACACGGTACAGAGCATGGCTGATTTCAATTGTTCTTGCGGCAGTAGTCTTTGGGATTTTTTATTATGCATATGCAGGGAAACAGGAGAAAACCATTACGGACGGCACGCTGGTTTACCAGACGGTCCCCGGATGGGAGGAGGAAATCCCTGCATGAGTGAAATACTGTATGTAAAGTTTGAAAAAAACACACGTACCTACAATCAGACCATTACATTAGGCGAAACAGGCGAGATGCAGTGTGCCGACTCCGGGATTCTCAACCGTTTGAAGACAGAGAAGCTCTATACCTTTCAACAGGTAAAAAAGGGCAGGCATTCCTGTGCGGCCCGCAGAGTATTTTCCATTATGGAAGTGGTGGAAAAGATCCATGGGATTTATCCTAATCTGGAGATCCAGAATCTGGGAGAACAGAATTTTATTGTGGAATATTCCACAAAGCCAAAGGAGAACCCGGCTGTTACATTCCTGAAAGTGGCTCTTGTATGTGTAATCTGCTTTTTTGGATCTGCTTTTTCTATTATGGCTTTTAATAATGATGTGTCTACAGTGGACATGTTTGGGCAGTTTTATACCCTTATGACGGGGCAGGAATCGGATGGCTTCACCATTTTGGAGCTGACCTATTCCCTGGGCCTTTCGGCAGGGATTATCGCCTTTTTTAACCATATTGGCGGAAGACGGCTGAGCAAAGAACCTACACCCATTGAAGTGGAGATGCGTCTTTATGAGGACGATGTGAACACGACCTTGATCAATACAGCCAGCCGGAACGGAATCCATAAAAAGGAATTGTAAGGAAGTGGGTAGAATGTGGATAAAACAGCTTTTTCTGGCGTCCGTGGGGTTTAGCTGCGGTCTGGCAGTGGCCGGCGGACTGTTTGCCCTGATTATTGCGCTTGGACTGGTAGCAGAATTTGCCGATCAAACCCACACAGCCAAATATATTTTCTGGTATGAGGATGCGGTGGCGGCAGGGGGAATTTTGGGCAATGTGGTAAGTGTATATCAGCTGATGGTTCCGGTGGGAACGCTGGGTGCGGGAATTTTCGGTATTTTCAGCGGCATTTTTGTGGGAGCCTGGGCCATGGCACTGACGGAAATTGTAAATATTGTTCCCATTTTTACCCGTCGGATTGACATGCGCCGGGGACTTGCCCTTGTGATTGCCGTCATGGCTCTGGGGCGCATGGCGGGTTCCCTGATTTTCTATTATTACCGCTGGTAGTCAGGGAACTGCCGGGCAGATTCGGATAATGGCAGAGGCAGAACATGCCGGCACCGCTGGAGAAAAAAGGAAGGGAGCATGAAAGAATATATGGAAACAGAGCAGGAAGATAAGAAACAGGAAGAACAAAAACAGCAGTACAATGCATATGTAAAGCAGGTTACCCCTACACACAGCCTGCCCTTACAGATGGTAAAAGCCTTTGTGACAGGCGGTATTATCTGTTGTCTGGGACAGGCTGTGCTGAACTATGCCGGCAGTCTGGGACTGGAGAAGGATGTTGCAGGGGCCTGGTGTTCCATGCTGCTGGTGCTTTTGAGTGTGGTTCTTACGGGATTTAATATTTTTCCGGGGATAGCCAAATGGGGCGGAGCAGGAGCGCTGGTTCCGATTACCGGATTCGCCAACAGCGTGGCGGCTCCGGCTATTGAGTATCAGAAAGAAGGTCAGGTATTCGGTATTGGCTGTAAAATTTTCACCATAGCCGGTCCGGTGATTCTTTACGGTATATTCACAAGCTGGCTGCTGGGACTGATTTACTGGATTCTGATGATGGCAGGCGTGATTTAAGGAAGGATGGGAGAAGACAGATGGATACAATTGTAGGAAAGCAGAGTATTCAGTTTCAGAAAGCTCCATATATTGTGAGCGCGGCATCTGTTGTGGGAAAAAAGGAGGCAGAGGGGCCTCTGGGAGCGCAGTTTGACGTGGTTGAAGCAGACCCAATGGCAGGGCAGAATACCTGGGAGGAAGCTGAGAGCACACTGCAGAAGAGAGCGGCAGTTCTGGCTATGGAAAAGATGCCGCCTGGTCTTTCGCCGGTCCGTTGTCTCTTTTCCGGTGATCTTCTGGGACAGCTGATTGCCACTTCCTTTGGAGTGATGGACTTGAAACTTCCGTTGTTTGGCTTATATGGGGCCTGCTCTACCATTGGAGAAGCACTGATGCTGGCAGCTATGACGGTTCAGGGCGGCTATTCGGATACTGTGATGGCCTTGACCTCCAGTCATTTTGGAAGTGCGGAGAAGCAGTTTCGCTTTCCCCTGGAATATGGCGGACAGAGACCCCTTGCAGCTACCTGGACGGTTACCGGAAGCGGAGCCTTTGTACTTGCCCCCAAAGGAGGAAAAGCCCGCATATCAGGCGCTACGCCTGGAAAGGTTGTGGATTTCGGACTGAAGGATTCCCTGAATATGGGAGCCTGTATGGCGCCGGCGGCCTGTGATACGATCTGTCAGCACCTGGAGGATTTTGGACGCCAGCCTTCGGATTATGATTATATTATCACCGGGGATCTGGGAAGTGTAGGTCAGAAGATACTGCTGGATCTGGCAGAAAAACGGGGTTATCAGCTTGCAGGGCGCCATCTGGACTGCGGAATGTTGATTTATGACAGTGAGACACAGGACACCCATGCGGGAGGAAGCGGCTGTGCGTGTTCGGCTGTGACCCTGGCAGCGCATATACTGCCCAAAATTGAGAAAAACGAGTGGAAACGTGTGCTCTTTGTGCCCACAGGAGCGCTGCTCTCCACGGTCAGCTACAACGAAGGCCAGAGCGTGCCGGGAATCGCTCATGCGGTAGTCATCGAGCATGGATAAATATTAGGATGCAGGAACGAAACTTTTAAACAGCGGTCTAAACCGGAATAGGAGATAACCATGGACTATATCAATGCATTTTGGGTGGGGGGACTGATCTGCGCACTGGTGCAGATTCTGATGGAAAAGACGAAAATGATGCCGGGCAGAATTATGGTGCTTCTGGTCTGCACCGGAGCGGTGCTGGGAGCAGCAGGACTTTACGGTCCGTTTCAGGAATATGCGGGAGCAGGAGCTTCTGTACCCCTTCTGGGCTTTGGGAACACTCTGTGGAAGGGCGTAAAAGAAGCGGTAGAAACGGAAGGATTTCTGGGGATTTTTAAAGGCGGTTTTCAGGCCAGCGCAACAGGCATCTGTGCTGCTCTGGTTTTTGCCTATCTGGCCAGTCTGATTTTTCAGCCCAAGATGAAAAAATAAAATAATCTTGTCTTTTTAAACTCAAGCTGTTATACTGATACTGTTTGCATGATAATGAAAGCAAAAGAAACAGTTGAGGAGGAGCAGGCATTGAGCAGAGTAGCGATTGTAACGGACAGTAACAGCGGCATTACACAGGATACCGCAAAAGAAATGGGAATCTTTGTGCTGCCGATGCCGTTTACCATTGACGGAAAAGAATATTTTGAAGGAATCAGCCTGACCCAGAAGGAGTTTTATGAGAAGCTGTCTCAGGATGCAGATATTGCCACTTCACAGCCCTCTCCGGAGTCGGTTCTGAAGCTTTGGGGAGATCTGCTTAAGGAGCATGACGAGGTTGTACACATTCCTATGTCCAGCGGCTTGTCCGGATCCTGCCAGACAGCGATCGCACTGTCAGATGAGTACGGGGATCAGGTGCAGGTGGTGAATAATCAGAGGATTTCCATTACCCAGCGTCAATCGGTGGTGGATGCGGTCCGTCTGGCGGAGGCGGGCAAAACGGCAGCGGAGATTCGGGAGATTCTGGAAAAGGTAAAGCTGGAATCCAGTATTTATATTACGGTAGCCACCTTAAAGTATCTGAAAAAGGGAGGCCGTCTGACACCGGCAGTAGCGGCGATTGGAACCCTGCTTCGGGTAAAGCCGGTGCTGCAGATCCAGGGAGAGCGGCTGGATACATTTTCCAAGGCCAGAACCATGCAGCAGGCCAAGAAGACAATGATCGATGCCATCCGCAGCGATATAGAGACGAGATTCGGGGGGCTGGAAGCAAAAGATGTGCGCCTTGACATTGCTCATACCAACAATGAGGAGGAAGCGCTGAAGTTCAAGGAAGAAGTGGAAGCGGCATTCCCAGGGTATTTTGTGGGATTTGTGGATCCTCTTTCTTTAAGTGTATCCTGTCATATCGGAGATGGTTCTCTGGCTATAGCGGCCACCAGGATTCTTCATATTTAAGATCCGATCTATACAGCGTCAATATTTATCCAAAAAGATAAATATTGACGTTTTTTTTCTGTAGTGCTATCGTTTTATACAGAGTAACGAGAGGGAAAGGGTATAAAAACTTTTGAAAATAATAGATAAGGACGGATGAAGATGACATTAAGGGAAGGAACAATAGGAAGCAGATATGAAATAATAGAGATCCGGCTGGAAGACAAGGTAAAGCGGCGTCTGCAGATGCTGGGGCTGACAAAGGGTACCGCGGTCTGGGTGCTGAATAATAAAAAGAGTGGTTCTGTCATTATGAAGGTGCGGGGGACCAGATTTGCTGCAGGAAGACGGATTGCCGAGGGCATTCTGGTAGAGGAGGGTTCTTATGAACAGTGAAATACATGTTGCCTTCGTGGGCAATCCAAATTGCGGAAAGACCACGCTGTTCAATGACTATACAGGGGCAAAACTAAAAGTGGCCAACTGGCCGGGCGTGACAGTGGAGAAGAAAGAGGGAGCTTACCGTTTTAAAGGGGAGGCGATGCGGCTGGTGGATCTGCCGGGGATTTACAGCCTGACCTCTTATACCATGGAAGAGAAGGTTTCCAGAGCCTATATTCTGGGGAATGAAGTAGATGTGGTAATTGATGTGGCAGATGCTTCTTCTCTGGAGCGGAATCTGTACCTGACACTGCAGCTGATAGAACTTGGAAAACCGGTGGTATTGGCTTTG
>CATJHO010000113.1 GCA_949740535.1 uncultured Lachnospiraceae bacterium | reverse complement strand
CGCATAACAATCCCAAGGGCAGAGAGAAACATATTGTATCCAGCAAAAAAATCCGATATAATAAAACCAGGCATACTGCTGTCAACATCTTTCTTTCAAAAACACCCTCTGGGCAGGAAAGGAGACAGCCGTATGAGCAGCGAAACATTTATCATGAAACCCAAAGTAGATTTCTGCTTCAAGGAATTGATGGAAGATGCAGAAATCCGAAGAGGATTTATTTCCGCATTGCTGGACATGAAACCTGAAGAAATCCAGCGGACAGAACTGCTCCCAACCTATTTAAGGAGAGAGTATCCGGAAGACAAGCTGGGAATCCTAGATATACGGATTTTCCTTTCCGACGGAACAGGGAGTGAAAAAGACTCTTTAGATGGCGGAAGCCAGATGGATCTAGAGATTCAACTGGCGTCATTTCCCCTGTGGCCGGAACGTTCGGTTTTTTATCTGTCTAAAATGTATGCCGGAACCATTCAAAAAGGCCAGAGCTATAAAGCAGTACAGAAATGTATTCATGTAGGAATCCTGGACTTTGTGCTTTTTAAGGAAGATGAAGAATTCTATTCATGTTTTCACCTCTGGGAGGATAACAGGCATCGGATGTATACAGATAAGCTGGAGATACATATCCTGGAACTGCCAAAGCTTGGGGAAAGGGAATATCCGGAGACGGAGCTTTTGAACTGGGCTCGTTTTTTCAATGCGGAAGAGAAGGAGGCGTTTGAAGTGGCGGCAGAAAGAAGCGAATATATTGAGCGGGCCTATGAACGGCTGACAGAGCTTAGCGCAGACGAAATAAAGCGCCTGGAATATGAGGCACGGGAAAAAGCCGTCCTGGATCATAATTACTTGATGAATTATAACCTGGAACTTGGGCGGAAAGAAGGTATAAAAAGAGGCCTGAAAGAAGGAAGAATAGAAAGTATAAAAACGTTCATAGAAATATATCAGGAAGACAAGTTCTCAAAGGAAGAAACTGCCGCCAGACTGATTCAGAAATTTTGTCTCTCTCCTAAGGAGGCTCAGGAGTTTCTGGAAAAATACTGGGCGCATTGAGTGTTTGCGGTTGCATTTCTCAATCAATATTGCTAAAATAAGTTCGATATATCCGGCAGGATCCAAAAGAAAAGAAGAAAGCGGGAAAGTGTATGGGAAGAATAGGAATTATCGGAGCAATGGAAGAAGAAATTGCTCTTTTGAAGGACAAAATGGAAATAGAAGTTATTGTTAAAAAAGCATCCATGGAATTTTATCAAGGAAGCCTGAATGGCCGGGAGGTTGTTGTTGTGCGCAGTGGAATCGGGAAAGTAAATGCTGGTCTGTGCGCGCAGATATTGGTAGATGTGTTCAATGTAAACCGTTTGATTAATACCGGGATTGCCGGTTCTCTGAAAGCAGAGATTAACATTGGCGATATCGTAATATCCTCAGATGCGCTTCAGCATGATATGGATGCTACAAACTTTGGTTATTCCAGAGGTGAAATTCCCCGTATGGACACCATAAGCTTTCCGGCAGCACCGGAGCTTATCTCTATAGCCAGGGAGGCCTGCGAGGAAGCTAATCCGGAGATAAATGTATTTGTAGGGCGTATTGTTACAGGGGATCAGTTTATTGCAGAACGTTCGGTGAAAAATGAGATTGCTTCCTGGACAGATGGTTACTGCACAGAGATGGAGGGGGCTGCGATTGCCCAGGCGGCTTACTTAAACCGGGTGCCCTTCGTTATTGTAAGAGCCATTTCCGATAAGGCAGATGACAGCGCTGTTATGGATTATCCTGCCTTTGAACAGCAGGCAATTGAACATTCCGTAAAGCTGATCGAGCGGTTTGTGGAAAAGCTTCCGGAAGAGACATTTTAGAGCAGAAGAAGTTTCATAAAAAGAAGAAAGAAAGCGCCAGGCGGGGACATTTGTCGAAGCCTGGCGCTAAGCTGTTCTTTCTATTCTAAATTTTCCCATGTATAATAAAATTATAAACAATAAAAGACAGGACAGGCAGGGGGAATCCGGATGTTTGAAATTTGTATGGTAACAGGCTGGGCGGCAGCGATGATTCTGCTTTTGTTGATCCGGGCAGAAATCCGGGAACTTTCCGGGCTGATGAAAGAGAACCGGAGGGAACTGCTTCGAAATAATATGGGAAACCGAGGGGGAGAAAGCTATCCCAACTTTCAGGAAGAGGCCCGCCGGAAACGAACCCATGGAGGAGAAGCACAACGGGAACGAAAGCCAGAGCCGGAGAAGCAGTCCATTCGCTTGAATGAATCAGAGGAACAGCTTCTGAAGGAAGTCTTGACAGAATTTTTAGGCTGATACTAAGATTGCTTTCACAGCTGCCGGCACCATATTTACTAGATGAACACTGGCTGAATATATTGCAGAAGAACGCAAAATTTACGCTTTATCCATTGTGCGCGCCCTTGTTAAGAAAGAATAATTATGTTACAATACAAATGAAAAAAAGCTGAAAAGCGCAGGAAATTAAGGAGGATACAATCTATGATAAGCTGGAAAAATCTGGATGCCCTGGATGCATATCAGGAGCTCAAGAAGACAGAGCGTGTAAACCTCGTGGAAGCCATGAGTGGAGAGAGCGGCGCTGAGCGTGTGAAAAAATACAGCGTTCCAATGGCAGGAGGACTTACATATAATTATGCTGCAAAGCAGGTGGATGACGATGTACTGGCAGCCCTTGCGAAACTGGCTGACGAGGCCCAGCTTACGGAGAAATTTGAAGCCTTGTACAATGGTGAGGTAATCAATACCGGTGAGAAGCGCCGTGTACTGCATCAGCTGACCCGTGGACAGTTAGGAGAGGCGGTAGTGGCTGATGGCGTGGACAAGCGTGCCTTCTATGTGGAGCAGCAGAAGAAATATAAAGAGCTGGCGGACAAAGTACACGCAGGAGAGATCACGAATGCGGCAGGAGAGAAGTTCACGACAGTTGTGCAGATTGGCATTGGCGGAAGCGACTTGGGACCGCGGGCTATGTATCTGGCACTGGAGAACTGGGCGAAGAAAAATAATACGCTGAAAATGGAAGCAAGGTTTATCAGCAATGTGGATCCGGACGACGCGGCGGCTGTTCTGGACGGTATTGATGTGGCTCATTCACTTTTCATACTTGTATCCAAATCCGGTACTACCTTAGAGACATTGACCAATGAATCTTTCGTGAAGGATGCGCTTACAAAGGCTGGGCTTGATGCTTCAAAGCATATGGCTGCCGTGACCAGTGAGACCTCGCCTCTTGCAAAAAGTGATGATTATCTGGCGGCGTTTTTTATGGATGATTATATTGGCGGCCGTTATTCTTCCACCTCCGCAGTGGGCGGTGTGGTTCTGTCCCTGGCATTTGGATCGGAGGTATTTGAGGAGTTTCTCTCTGGCGCAGCAGCAGAGGACGCTCTTTCCAAAAAGAAAAATATATTGGAGAATCCGGCCATGCTGGATGCGCTGATTGGTGTATATGAGCGCAATGTTCTGGGCTGTCCGAGTACAGCGGTACTTCCCTATTCCCAGGCATTGAGCCGTTTCCCGGCCCACCTGCAGCAGCTGGATATGGAATCCAATGGAAAATCAGTGAACCGTTTTGGTGAACCGCTGGATTATCCCACAGGCCCGGTTATTTTTGGCGAGCCGGGAACCAATGGACAGCATTCCTTCTATCAGCTGCTCCACCAGGGAACGGATATTGTTCCGCTTCAGTTTGTAGGTTTTAAGAACAATCAGATGGGAGTGGATGTTGTGATTCAGGGCAGCACGAGCCAGCAGAAGCTCTGTGCCAATGTGGCAGCTCAGATCGTGGCCTTTGCCTGTGGCAAGGCGGATGAGAATCCCAACAAACGCTTTGAGGGCGGACGTCCTTCCAGCATTATTATCGGAGACCAGCTGACACCGGCAGCTTTGGGAGCGCTCCTGTCACACTTTGAGAATAAAGTAATGTTCCAAGGCTTTGTATGGAATGTAAACAGCTTCGATCAGGAAGGTGTTCAGCTGGGTAAGGTGCTGGCAAAGCGCGTGCTTGCCCATGAAACGGATGGAGCCCTGAAGATGTACAGCGATCTGCTGGATATTTAAAAGAATGAAAATGAATCTGGAGATTGTATTTGAGGATGCCCACCTGCTGGTTTTATATAAGCCGGCAGGTGTTCCTGTCCAAAGCGCCCGGATAGGCGTGTCGGATTTGGAGAATATGTTGAAAAATTATCTTTACGAAAAAAATCCGGAGATGGGTTCCCCGTACCTGGGAGTAGTACATCGTTTGGATCAGCCGGTTGAAGGGCTGCTGGTTTTTGCCAAAACCAAGGCCGCAGCCGCGGCTTTGAGCCGTCAGGCGCAGGATGGGAGCATGAAGAAGAGGTATCTGGCAGTCTGCTGTTCTGTGGATAACTTTGTTAAAAACTATAGTGAAAATGCAAAAAACGGTGGAAAACTTAACATAAATGTGGATAAGTCGGTGGAAAACTGGTCAGAAAAGGTCGATTTTCTTCGAAAAAACGGTCAAAAAGGAATTTCAGAAATTGTACCGGAAGGAACAGCAGGAGCGAAAAAGGCAGTCCTGCGATACCGGATTCTGAAGACCTCCAAGGAACTGAAACTGGTGGAAATCCACCTTTTGACAGGGCGGTGCCATCAGATCCGGGTACAGATGACGGGGATGGGACTTCCCCTGGCAGGAGATCACAAATATGGACAGGTTTTGGCAGATGTGGATTCTGTGGATAAATCCTATCCGGCGCTTTGCGCTTACCGCTTGGAATTTCACCATCCAAAGACGGGAAAGCCATTAAAGTTTGAGATCAGCCCTCAAAATCCGGTTTTTTCGGATTTTATTTGACGAGACAAAAATATGACAATATACAGACACAAGTAAAATGATAATATCTGGATGAATGTAACAGGGTAAAACTCCTTTTTTCACTCATACTACTTTTAGAAGAAAGAGAATCAATAAAGAGAATGGATTAGATTCTCTCGTAAGCAGAATGAGACGGCCTCAGGGGCGGAAAAGAAGGAGACGATCATGGAGTGGATACGGGAAAACAAAATACTCTGGAAAAAAATCGGAATCATAGCCGGTGTGTATCTGGGAATGAAATACCTGGTGCCCCTTGTGATTCCGTTTTTGCTTGCCGGCCTGATTGTGTGCTGGAGCTGGCCTTTTCTTAAATGGATGAAAAGGCGGCTGCACATACGGCCGCCCTATGTAATGGGCCTTTTTCTGCTTGCGGCGGCCGGCCTGGCTGTTTTAGGGTGCTGGGCGGCGTGGCGTGAGATCGGGCGTCTGGCCGGGTATCTGGGAACACTGGCGGGTGTAAAGGGGCAGATGGAGGAACTGCTGTATAACTGCTGTGACAGTGTCAGTGAGCTTTTTCATGTAGAGTCATCAGAACTTCGGATCTTTGTAACGGATCAGCTGAATGTATTCCGGGATCATGCCCGGCAGAATATTCTTCCCGGAGCATTCGGCGGTTCTTGGCAGTTCCTTAAAGGGGCGGGATCCTGGGCAGCAATGCTTGTGGTGACAGGGATTTCGGTGCTTCTGCTGTCTGCAGATTTTGAGGAAATCCAGGAAATGAGCAGGCGGTATCCCCTCTATGAGAAAGCGGCGGCATCCCTGCGGGGGATTCTGAGGGCGGTAGGCGGTTATTTAAAGGCGCAGTGTATCATTATGGGAATTGTTATGCTGCTGTGTACTCTGGGCGTGTGGATTTCCGGGAAGACCAGCATTCCAATAGCAGTGGGAATCGGGATAGGGTTTCTGGATGCATTGCCCGTATTTGGAACTGGGACGGTCTTTGTTCCCTGGATTCTGGTGTGTCTGTTTCAGAAGGAATATGCTCCGGCAGTAATTTTGGCTGTTACGTACGGAATCTGTATGCTCACAAGGGAATTTTTAGAGCCCAAGCTGATTGGGAAACGGCTGGGGGTTCTGCCGATTGTGATTTTAATGAGCGTCTATATGGGGGTGAAGCTGTATGGCTTTGGCGGAATTCTCCTTGGTCCCATGTCTGTGCTTCTGGTGCGGGAGCTGTGGGAACAGATAAACACAGAGTAAGCCCTGTGGAACGCTTGTTTTCCTTGACAAAGGCTGTATGTGAGTAATAAAATGATAGAAGTTTAGGAACAAGCAAAGTTACGCCTAAACCGGTGGTGGTTTTGTAAGAGATCAAATGAAAGCGTATTAAAATATTCAGGCATTGAGAGGAGAAAAGGAATGGCAAAGGATAAGAAGCTGGTGGAGGCGATTACATCCATGGACTCGGATTTTGCCCAGTGGTACACGGATGTGGTTAAGAAGGCGGAGCTGATAGATTATACAAGCGTAAAGGGATGCATGGTAATTAAGCCGGCCGGTTATGCAATCTGGGAAAATATTCAGAAGGAGCTGGATGCAAGGTTTAAGGCGACGGGAGTGGAAAATGTCTATCTTCCCATGTTTATTCCGGAGAGTCTTCTTCAGAAGGAAAAAGATCATGTGGAGGGATTTGCACCGGAGGTTGCCTGGGTGACTCATGGAGGACTGGAACCTCTGCAGGAGCGGATGTGTGTAAGGCCCACTTCTGAGACGCTGTTCTGTGATTTCTATGCAAAAGAGGTGCAGTCCTACCGGGATCTGCCCAAAGTATATAATCAGTGGTGCTCCGTTGTGCGCTGGGAGAAGACAACCCGTCCGTTCCTGCGTTCCAGAGAATTCCTGTGGCAGGAGGGACATACGGCACATGCCACAGCAGAGGAGGCGGAGGCACGCACCATTCAAATGCTGAATGTGTATGCGGACTTCTGTGAGG
Organism: uncultured Lachnospiraceae bacterium; assembly: GCA_949740535.1. Taxonomy (GTDB): domain Bacteria; phylum Bacillota; class Clostridia; order Lachnospirales; family Lachnospiraceae; genus Laedolimicola. Next base: position 33,296 of record CATJHO010000113.1, on the reverse strand, counting down.
AGGTTCTGGCCATTCCGGTGATCAAAGGCCAGAAGACAGACAAAGAAAAATTTGCGGGAGCAGAGGCTACTTATACAATTGAATCTCTGATGCATGACGGTAAGGCTCTGCAGTCTGGTACCAGCCACAACTTTGGGGACGGATTTGCAAAGGCCTTTGAGATTCAGTATACGGATCGGGATAATCAGCTTCAATATGTGCATCAGACATCCTGGGGAATGACCACCCGTATGATTGGGGCTATTATTATGGTGCACGGGGATGACAGCGGTCTGGTGCTTCCGCCCCGGATTGCACCTGTACAGGTGATGGTAATCCCCATTGCCCAGCATAAAGAGGGCGTTCTGGACAAGGCATACGCGATTCGGGATGAGCTTCTGGCGGCTGGCTTCCAGGTGAAGGTGGATGACTCGGATAAGAGTCCCGGATGGAAGTTCTCAGAGCAGGAGATGAAGGGAATTCCCGTGCGGATTGAGATTGGACCCAAGGATATTGAGGCTGGCCAGGCAGTGATTGTAAGGCGGGATAACCGGGAGAAGACCATTGTTTCCCTTGGAGAACTTTCCCAAAAGCTTGCTGAGGTTCTGAATGCCATGCAGAGCGAAATGCTGGAGCGGGCCAGAGCGCATCGGGATGCCCACACTTATGATGTAACAGCCTATGAGGAGTTTGTGAAAACGCTGGAGGAGAAGCCCGGTTTTGTGAGAGCAATGTGGTGCGGGGATCAGGCCTGTGAGGATAAGATCAAGGAAGATACCACAGCAACGTCCCGCTGTATGCCCTTTGAACAGGAAAAGCTTTCTGATACCTGTATCTGCTGCGGAAAGCCTGCCAAGGCAATGGTGTACTGGGGCAAGGCTTACTAAAACCTGGGGAAAGGCCGGCAAGAGGCCGGCTGGAGCAAGAGGAGACGGGGGATATGACGTGGAAATAAAGATACCGGAAAAAGCCCGCCAGATAATAGCCCGTCTTCAGGAGGCCGGCTGGGAAGCCTATATTGTAGGCGGCTGTGTGCGGGATGCCCTTCTGGGCCGGACGGCGGCGGACTGGGATATTACTACAAATGCAGAGCCCTGGCAGGTGAAGAAGCTGTTTTCCAGAACTATAGATACGGGCATTCAACATGGAACGGTGACCGTTCTGTCCGGCCGGGAGGGCTTTGAGGTAACCACCTACCGGGTTGACGGAGAGTATCAGGACGGGCGGCATCCCAGGGAGGTCCGGTTTACCCCAAGTCTTTTAGAGGATTTAAGACGGCGGGACTTTACCATCAATGCCATGGCATATAATGAGAAGTGCGGGCTGGTAGACGCTTTTGGCGGGATAGAGGATCTGAGACAGGGCCGTATCCGCTGTGTGGGAGATCCCAGGGAGCGCTTTACAGAGGATGCGTTGAGAATTCTGCGGGCGGTACGTTTTTCGGCCCAGCTGTATTTTTCCATTGAGGAGGAGACCAGGAAGGCTGTGGCGGAGTTTGCAGGAAGTCTTACACGGATCAGTGCGGAACGGATTCAGGCAGAGCTTGTGAAACTGCTGGTATCGGAACATCCGGAGGTATTCCGGACTCTTTATGAGACTGGAATTACCAGAGTGATTCTGCCGGAATTTGATGACTGTATGGATACGCCTCAGAATCATCCACACCATTGCTGTTCGGTGGGAGAGCATATTCTTCTGACGTTAGAAGCGGTGGAGGCGGATAAGGTTCTGCGTCTTGCGGCTCTGTTTCATGATATCGGAAAGCCGAAGGTTCATACCTGTGATGAACTGGGGGTTGACCACTTCTACGGACATGGAGAGGCGGGAGCAGAACTGGCAGGAGGCATTCTGCGGCGGTTGAAGTTTGACAATGATACGATTTATCGGGTAAAGCATTTGGTTAAGGTTCATGATTATATGCAGATCGGGCCGGGAAAGAAAGGTGTCCGCCGGGCAGTGGTACGCATAGGAAAGGATCATTTTGAGGATTACCTGAAGCTTCGCCGGGCAGACATTCTGGCACAGAATCCGGCTATGCAGCAGGAAAAACTGGAAGCACTGAAGAGTATTGAAAAAATCTACCAGGAGATATTGAAGGAGCAGGACTGTCTGTCCCTGAAGGATCTGGCTGTAACCGGACGGGATTTAATTGAGGCCGGGCTTAAACCGGGGCCAAAGCTGGGAGAAGAATTAAACCGTCTGCTGGAGCTGGTGATTGAGTATCCCGAATATAATACAAAGGAAGAACTGTTATCACGGATTTCCAGGTGACAGGTGCATAATTCCCCCCATCTTTTCATAGATTTGAAAGGAATGGGGGGATTTTTGTGAACGACAAAGGACTGCAAATCTTAGAGCAGTATGATATCAAGCTTCTTCGGAGCTTTGGCGGCCGTGGTGCAGTTATGCTGGAGACAGAGCAGGGATTGAAAATATTAAAAGAATTTGCAGGTTCCAGGACAAAGCTTCCCTATGAACAGATACTGCTGGCCAGGCTGGAGGAAGAGGGAGTCTGTCAGGTGGATAGAGCTGTGCCTAACCGGGAGGGGGCGTGGATCTCCACAGGAGAATATGAAACAAAGTGGATCATAAAGAACTGGCCTTCCGGCAGAGAGTGTGACGCCCGCAGTGAAGAAGATGTGATAAAGAGCATGGAGATACTGGCGCAGATTCATCGAAACGCCAGAAATATCTGGGATCTGGACGAGGAAAGCAGCAGCCGTTTTATGGGCAGTGACCGAAGGAAAGAGCTGGAAAAACATAACCGGGAATTGAAGCGGGTTCAGAACTTTATTCGAAGCAAACGGAGAAAAGGAAGCTTTGAACTGCTGTTTTTAAAATATGCAGGAGAAATTATAGAGGAAAGTTCCCGGATATTAAACTGTCTGGAGACACCGGGCTATGTTTCCCTCTGGCAGAAGGCTCAAAAGGATGGACATATCTGCCATGGAGAATATATTCACCACAATATCTTTATGAGCCGTCAGGAGGCGGCCGTGGTGAATTTTCAACATTGCGGAATCAATATCCAGATTAATGATATCTGTCTCTTTCTGCGCAAAATAATGGAAAAGCAGAATTGGAATGAGCAGCTCGCCCAGCGCATGCTGGAGGCCTACGAGAAGGAGAATCCCTTCTCCCAGGAAGAACGCTTCTACCTGGCTGCCTGTCTTTACTATCCGGAAAAGGTCTGGAAGCTTGCCCATCACTATTATAATGCCAACAAGGCATGGATTCCGGAGAAAAGTACAGAAAAACTGGAAGTTTTTCTGCAACAGGCGGATCGGCGGAAGAGAATGATAAAACACACCCTGGAATTTGGCTTATAAGGAGACATTACATTGACTTTTACATCCAAATTTATTAAAATCATAGGTAAATGAAGGAAAAAACCTTCATAAACGGAAGGATGGGGTGTAAAATTATGTATTCAGAAGATTACAAACGTTGGTTGGAAGCAGAACTGGAAGATCCGGCTCTCAAGGAGGAACTGGAGTCTGTCAGGGGAAATGACGAAGAGATCAAAGACCGCTTTGCAGTGGCTCTGAAGTTCGGTACTGCTGGTCTGCGGGGCGTTCTGGGTGCAGGAACGAACCGCATGAATATCTATGTGGTCCGCCAGGCAACGCAGGGTCTTGCCAACTGGATCAAGACACAGGGCGGAAACCAGCTGGCAGCTATCAGCTATGACAGCCGGATTAACAGTGATGTGTTTGCCAGAACGGCAGCTTGTGTACTGGCGGCAAATGGAATTAAGGTCCGCATTTATGACGCGCTGATGCCGGTTCCGGCTTTGAGCTTCGCAACCCGTTATTATGAGGCAAATGCAGGCATTATGGTTACAGCTTCCCACAATCCGGCTAAGTACAATGGCTACAAGGCCTATGGCCCGGATGGCTGCCAGATGACGGATGAAGCGGCGGACATTGTATATGCAGAGATTCAAAAGACAGATATTCTTACCGGCGCCAAGATAATGAGCTTTGAGGAAGGCCTGGATGCAGGGCTGATTGCCTATGTGGGAGATGACTGCAAGGAAGCTCTTTACGATGCAATCAAAGCCCGCAGTGTCCGGCCGGGAATTTGTGAAACAGCCGGACTGAAGCTGGTTTATTCTCCTCTTAACGGTTCCGGCCTTGTTCCGGTTATGCGGGTGTTAAAAGACATAGGAATCAGCGATATAACCATTGTGCCGGAACAGCAGTATCCCGACGGCCGTTTCCCCACCTGCCCTTATCCGAATCCGGAGATTTTTGAGGCGCTCCGGCTTGGGCTTGAGCTGGCAGAAAAGTCAGGCGCAGATCTGATGCTGGCAACGGATCCGGACGCAGACCGCGTGGGAATTGCCATGAAATGTCCGGACGGAAGCTATGAGCTGGTTTCCGGCAATGAGGTGGGTGTTCTTCTGCTGGATTATATCTGCGCAGGCCGCATAGAAAAGGGAACCATGCCTGAGAAAGCAGTTGCCGTAAAGTCTATTGTTTCCACGCCGCTGGCAGACGCAGTAGCCCAAAACTATGGAGTAGAGCTTCGCAGTGTCCTGACCGGCTTTAAGTGGATTGGAGATCAGATTGCCCGGCTTGAGGCAGCAGGAGAGGCAGAGCGTTTTATCTTCGGCTTTGAGGAGAGCTACGGGTATCTGGCCGGTCCCTATGTGCGGGACAAGGATGCCATTATCGGTTCCATGCTGATCTGTGAGATGGCAGCATATTATAGAAGTATTGGATCTTCCATTAAGGAGAGACTGGAAGAGATCTATGACAAATACGGCCGTTACCTGAACAAGGTAGACAGCTTTGAGTTCCCGGGTCTGTCTGGTATGGATAAAATGTCCGGTATTATGGAAGAACTGCGGCAGAATCCTCCGGCAGAGATCGGCGGTTATAAGGTGGTTCAGGTTATCGACTTTAAGAAGCCGGAGGAGACGGGGCTTCCAGCGGCGAATGTGCTCATTTATAAACTGGAGGGAGGTCCAGAGGTTATTGTCCGTCCGTCCGGAACAGAGCCTAAGATTAAGACATATTTTACAACCTTAGGAAAGGATCTGGCAGAGGCACAGGCGCAGAAGGATGTTTTGGCGGACGCATTAAAGCCTGTTTTTTCATAAAGAGGAAGATGGATGGAGAAAGAGAAGAGATATACCTATGAAGAGCTTCTCCGGATTATAGCGGAGCTGCGCGGCGATCACGGCTGTCCCTGGGACAAAGAGCAGACTCATGAGAGCCTGATCAAGTGTCTGCGGGAAGAGAGCGAAGAGGTGGTGGAGGCTATTGAACATCAGGATGACGAGAACCTCTGCGAGGAGCTGGGAGACGTGCTGCTTCAGGTCTTGATGCACAGTCAGATCGCGGCGGAAGAAGGGCGGTTTACCATAGAGGATGTGGTAAATATGCTGGCAGAGAAGCTGGTGCGCCGCCATCCTCATGTATTTGGAGATCAAAAAGCCCTGACTGCGGAGGAAGGACTGGCAAGCTGGAATGCTATAAAAGCACAGGAAAAAGGTGTCCATTCCCATTTGTCCCGATAGAAAATAGGGGAAAATCCTTGACAAACAGGTGAGAAACGGGTATAAATAGGAAAGAAGATATGGAACACACACACAGACATATCCTTCAAAACAACAAGACTTAATTTTTTAGGAGGAAACACCGATGAACAGAATGGAATTAGTAGCTGCGATTGCAGAGCAGACAGAATTATCTAAGAAAGATGCAGAGAAAGCGTTAAAGGCATTTACAGATGTTGTTACAGAAGAATTAAAGAAGGGTGGAAAGATCCAGCTGGTAGGCTTTGGAACCTTTGAGGTATCTGAGAGAGCTGCCAGAGAGGGAAGAAATCCTCAGACCGGCAAAACGATGATGATTGCTGCTTCCAAGGCACCCAGATTCAAAGCCGGCAAAGCATTAAAGGATGCTTTAAACTAATTCATGCGCTTAGATAAATATTTAAAGATTTCCCGCCTGATTAAGCGGCGGACTGTGGCAAATGAAGCCTGCGATGCGGGACGGGTTCTGGTCAACGGTAAGACTGCTAAAGCATCTGCAAATGTGAAAGCAGGAGATGTCATAGAGATACAGTTTGGGACAAAGTCTGTCAAGGTAGAAGTTCTGGATGTCCAGGAGACCGTAAAAAAGGACGAAGCAAAAGAATTGTACAAATATCTTTAAATCAGGTATAAAAGAGATAACCTCCTAATATATTTAACAACAGGTTGAATATGTTAGGAGGTCTTTTTTTGGAAGAAAAGCAGCAGCATAAATCCCACAGACTTTTGCTGAATAATAGACGGACAGGTACTGTCAGCGGTGTGACCGATGTGATTTCTTTTGACATTGCAGAGATTCTGCTGGAGACAGAGCAGGGAATGCTGACCATTAAAGGTGCAGATCTGCACGTAAACCGCCTGACACTGGAAAAAGGAGAAGTAGACATAGAGGGAAGGATCGACAGCATGGCCTATTCAGAGGTGGCGGATTTTCAGAAAACCAGCGCGTCTCTGCTTGGGCGTCTGTTCAAATAGCGCCTATGAGTGAGGGAATTCTGTTTGAACTGCAGTTTTTTTCCAAAGCGTTTCTGCTGGGTATCATCATGGTAATCATTTACGACGGAATACGGATTTTCCGCAGAGTGATTCCCCACGGGACAGCAGCGGTTGCTCTGGAGGATATTCTTTACTGGCTGATCTGCGGCATAAGCATATTCCGCATGCTGTATGTAGAAAACAGCGGAGCCATACGGGGATTTGCCATAGCAGCAGTAGTACTCGGAATGCTGTTGTATCTGCAATTCACGAAATTATTGAAAAAGATAGGAAAAAAATTGCAAAATTCAGTTAGAGAAGGTATAATGTACGGAAAGGGCAGAGTCAAATAAACACAAAAACAGATGTTGAGCCTGCTCGACCAGCTGTTTTTTTGTTTATTTGAGGAACGAAGCTTCCCCGGAAAGCCCCTGGCTTTCTGGGGCTCTGCCCGTACAATTTTCAAAGGAGGCGGCACAATTGAAAAAGACAAAAACAAGACGCGCCCTGCTAAGAAGCAGACGGTGGGGATTTCGGGTGATTATCTTTGCAGTACTTTGTCTGCTGATTGTGGCCTCTGCAGGCAGACTGCAATTGAAACAGAAAAATGCGGCCTACGAACAGCGGGAGGAGGAGCTTCTGGCAGCGATTGCAGAAGAAGAAGCACGGAGTGAAGAGATCGAAGAACTGAAGAAATATGTCCAGACAAAAAAATATGTGGAAGAAGTTGCAAAAGAACGTCTGGGTCTGGTTTATGAAGATGAGATTTTATTTAAAGCTATAGAATAAGATGGGAGTGCCGCAATAAACGGCACTCTTTTTATGCATAAATTTGTTCATGTGAAGCTTGGCAGAAGCCTTTATGGGGGTACAGGAAGAAAATGAGGTTTAGAGCCTGGCTCTATGGAAAAATCTTGAGGTTTCTGTCTGTGATGAAGGTCTTAAGAATTCAAATTCTATGTCCAAATTTGTCTGAAATTTCTAAAAAAGGCTCCGCTTGTTTGACAAAAAATACGATTTACGTCCTCTATAATACCCAACTACACAGGCACACAGGAAAGAAAATGGAGGATGAGGATATGAAACAGGAAGAAGAACGTAAGACAGGACGTTACGCCTGGCTGTACGGAGTGATTGCGGGCGGATGTGTGGCAGCCATGCAGGTAGGAGTTGGTCTTCTGCAGGTGGAAGGGGAATTTGCGATTATGATGGGAGCAGCCCAAGGACTGCTGGTGTGTTCCCTGACTGTGATCTGCGGCAGTATCATGGAATGGCTGCTGGTACCCCTTCCGGCAGATGAGGAGGACATGCCGGTACATCCGGCCAGAGAGAGAATCCGGGAATATGAGACGGCATTTCGCAATCTGGCAGAAAGCTTCACAGGTATACCGGCAACAGGCGGGATGAAAGTAATGGAAAACCAGGGAGGGGCTGCGGTATTGGACATGTCTGCCAAAACGGATCTTCTATGGAATACCCGACTTGAGGAAAACCGGGCAGCAGTAGCGGTCCAGCTGAATGAAATGGCGCAGATTATGACCGATACTGTAGAGCATGTCTGGGATACCCGCACAGACGGGAACTTGGAGCAGCATTTGAAGAAAAAGCTCCGCGCTATGGGCCTTTTGGTCCATGGAGTGCTGGTATATCAGCAGGAAAACAAGCGCCAGGAGGTTTACCTGATTGTCAATACCAGACGGCGGCGCTGTGTGGCGGTGAAGGAGGTGGCGGCAGTTCTTTCCCGGCTTATGAAAAAATCAATGATGCCGGCCAAGGACAGCAGGGCCTTTGTGGGGGGTGAACGGACAACCATTCAATTTGTAGAGCGGACAAATTTTCAGGTGCTCTATGGAATTGAAAAAGCGGTAAAGGGAAAAGAACAGATCTCCGGAGATAACTTTTCTCTGTATCACTGCAGAGAGGGACAGTTTATAGCGGCGCTCTCTGACGGAATGGGATCCGGAATTAACGCTTATAAGGAAAGCGAATTGGTGGTGGATCTGCTGGAACAGTTTCTGGAGGCGGGATTTACCATGGAGACAGCCGTGCGGATGATCAATTCGGCCCTCATTGTGCGGTCAGAGGCTGAGACATTCTCAACCATTGACATCAGCTCTCTGGATCTGTATACAGGAGTCTGCGGATTTCTGAAGGTGGGGGCTTCCACCACATTTATCCGGCGGGAAAACTGGGTGGAAACCATTTCGTCCACCAGCCTTCCGGCAGGAATGTTTCAAAAGCTGGATCCGGATATGGCCAGTAAAAAGCTTTATGATGGGGATATGGTGATCATGGTGACAGACGGAGTTATGGATGCCCTTCCTGCGGCTCATCAGGAAGCCTTAATGAAGGATATTATCATGGAACATGACACAGAAAATCCGGGAGAACTGGCGGCTTATATTTTGGGACGGGTCCGCCAGTATCAAGATAAGGAGCCGGTAGATGATATGACAGTGCTGGCAGTGTCCCTTGTAAAATATTGATGGGCTGACAGGAGTTGACTTTTCCCAAAGACCGCCTGTATACTATTGCCAGGGATACCTGAAGAGGGCAGGCAAGAAGAGGAGGCTTGGGAAAAGGTGGTTGAGCGGATCCGCAGATTTGTAAAAGAATATGGGCTGATACAGCCAAAGGATAAGGTGCTGGCGGGCATATCGGGAGGACCGGATTCCGTATGCCTGCTTTTCGTGCTGCGGCAGCTTCAAGAGGAGCTTGATTTTGGGCTTATGGCAGTTCACGTGAATCATGGTCTGCGCGGGGAGGATGCAGACGAGGACCAGTGTTTTGTGGAAAAGCTCTGTAAGGAGCAGAAGATTCCTCTTACATGCGTGTCTTTGGATGTACAGGAAAAGGCAGCAGGAGAGAAGCTGACCCTGGAGGAAGCAGGGAGAATCTGCCGTTATAAGACTTTCCGGCACCTGGCAGCGGAATATGGATGTAAGCGGATCGCGGTAGGACATCACGGGGATGATCAGGCGGAAACCATGCTGTTTCATCTGTTTCGCGGTACGGGGCTTAAGGGGCTTGCAGGGATGAAGCCGATCAGAGGCGATATCATCCGGCCTCTGCTCTGCGTGGAGCGCAGGGAAATCCTTTCCTGGCTGCAGCAGCAGGGCATTGCCTGGCGCACAGATGACACCAATCAGGATACGGTTTACAGCAGAAATCTGATCCGCCACAGGATCCTTGCCTGCGCAAAAGAACAAATTAATTCTGAGACAATTGCACATATGTGTAAGGCTTCGGAAGAATTGAGGGAGATTGAGGCGTTTTTGGAGGAAGAAACAAAGCATGCACTCCAGCTGTGTGTGAAAAAGGAAGAGGGAGGCTGTTTTATTACTGCCGGAGTTTTCCGACGCCTTCATCCCGTGCTGGCAGGCCGCGTCCTTCGAACTTGTATGGAAGAGGCCGGAGGCAGTCTGAAGGATATTGACCGCCGGCATATCCGCCTTCTTGGGGAATTGTTTGGTAAGCGGACCGGAAGCGTGTTGAACCTGCCAGGAGGCAGGCGGGCGGTCCGCAGGTACACGGGGGTACAGCTTTGGCGGAGGACAGAGGATAAGGAGCCGCCTGCGGAGCCGGCGATTCGGCCTGGGATCCCCGGAAGCTGCCGGGTGAAGGGAAGAAAATGGGTATTTTCTTTGGAGAGTGCGGAAAAATATCAAATTATTCCTGAAAAAACATATACGAAATGGTTTGATTATGATAAAATAGAAAATTATCCGGAGATCCGAAGACGCCTGCCAGGGGATTATCTGGAAATCAATCAGGCCTGCGGCAGAAAAAAACTGAAAAAATATTTCATTGATGAAAAGGTTCCGGCGGAGGAACGTGGAGAGATTCTGCTTTTGGCAGATGGAAACCATATTATCTGGATCCCCGGCATGCGTATCAGTGAAAGATATAAGGTGACAGAGCATACAAAGGATATTTTAAAAGTACAGATATATGGAGGAGAGGAAGATGGCAGAAAAAATCCGAATCATGATTCCGGAGGAAGAGGTTGACGCAAAGATACAGGAGCTGGGGAAGAAAATCAGCGAGGATTTTGCAGGGCAGGAGGTCCACCTGATCTGCATTTTGAAAGGAAGCATTTTTTTTGTGTGTGAGCTGGCAAAGCGGATTACCCTTCCGGTTACCATAGATTTTATGCAGGTTTCCAGCTATGGAGCGGAGACCAAATCCAGCGGCGTGGTGCGCCTGAGCAAGGATCTGGATGAACCGCTTCAGGGCAAAAATGTAATTATTGTGGAGGATATCATTGATTCTGGAAGAACTTTAAATCATCTGGTGAAGCTGCTGGGGCAGAGAAATCCCAAGAGCATGACCATCTGCACGCTGCTTGATAAGCCTTCCCGCAGAGTAGTGGATGTGGAAGTGAAGTATACAGGCTTTCAGATCCCGGATGAGTTCGTGGTGGGCTATGGACTGGATTATGATCAGAGATACCGGAATCTTCCCTATATTGGGATTATAGAATTTATAGATTAAAATGGATTTTGTTATAACAGTGTGGAGCTGGAATAGGAGGAAATGATTTGAACAACAGACAATACCGGACGTCATTTTTTTACCTGATTATACTGGGGATGCTTTTGTTCTTTGTGGTTGAGTTTGCCAAAAGAACAGAGATGCAGAACCTGTATACGTATACGCAGTTTCAGGAGGATGTTCAGTCAGGAACAGTGGAGCGGGCGGTGATTATACAGAACGAGACAGCTCCTACCGGAACGGTGGAGCTGGAAAAAACAGGTGGCGTGCAGGCCAAGGTTAATGTGCCGGATACAGTGGAAGCGGGGAAACTGCTTCAGAAGGCAGGCGTACCAGTGGCTTATGACAATGTTCGCAGCCAGGGATGGATGCAGAGCCTGGGGATTCCGCTTCTGGTGGCAGTTGTAGTGGTGTTTGTCATGGTGATGATGATGAACCGGCAGGCAGGCGGCGGGAACAGCCGGATGATGGATTTTGGAAGAAGCCGTGCCAAAATGACCACACAGGAGCAGATCCATACAACATTTAAGGATGTGGCCGGGCTTCAGGAGGAGAAGGAAGAGCTGCGGGAGATTGTGGATTTTCTGAAAATGCCGCAGAGGTACATCCGGGTAGGGGCACGGATTCCCAAGGGGGTCCTGCTGGAAGGACCGCCGGGAACAGGCAAGACACTGCTTGCCAAGGCGGTAGCAGGAGAGGCCGGTGTACCGTTTTTCAGTATTTCCGGTTCAGACTTTGTGGAAATGTTTGTAGGTGTGGGAGCTTCCAGAGTCCGCGATTTGTTTGCAGATGCCAAGCGGAACCATCCCTGTATTGTGTTTATTGATGAGATTGATGCAGTGGCCAGACGGCGCGGCAGCGGCATGGGCGGCGGCCATGATGAGCGGGAACAGACGCTGAACCAGCTTCTGGTTGAAATGGACGGCTTTGGCATCAACGAGGGGCTTATTGTAATGGCAGCTACAAACCGGGTGGATATTCTGGATCCTGCGATTCTGCGTCCGGGGCGTTTTGACCGGAAGATACTGGTGGGCAGGCCGGATGTAAAGGGCCGGGAGGAGATTCTGCAGGTACATGCCAAGGATAAGCCTCTGGCGGAGGATGTGGATTTGAAACAGGTGGCGCAGACAACGGCAGGGATGACCGGCGCGGATCTGGAGAATCTGATGAATGAAGCGGCAATTTTGGCGGCCAAGGATGATCGGCAGTATATTGTTCAGGATGATATCCGCAAGTCTTTTATAAAAGTGGGGATCGGTTCAGAGAAAAAGAGCCGGGTGGTGTCTGAGAAGGAGAAAAGGATTACGGCTTACCATGAGGCGGGCCATGCAATTCTTTTCCACGTGCTTCCGGATGTGGGACCGGTGTATACCGTATCCATTATTCCAACAGGCATGGGAGCGGCTGGATATACCATGCCGCTGCCGGAAAAAGATGAGATGTTTAATACAAAGGGGCGGATGCTGCAGGATATTCAGGTATCTCTGGGTGGGCGGATTGCAGAGGAATTGATCTTTGATGATATTACCACTGGCGCGTCCCAGGATATTAAGCAGGCAACCGGCGTGGCACGGGCAATGGTGACAAAATATGGAATGTCGGAGGAGCTGGGGCTTGTGAATTATGACTCAGACGAAGAAGTCTTTATTGGAAGAGACTTTGGCCATACCAAGGGATATGGAGAAGTGATTGCCGGCAAGATTGATATGGAAGTGAAACGCATTGTGGATGAGTGTTACCAGAAAGCCAGAGAAATTATCCTGGAGCATCGTAAAGTGCTGGATGAAGCGGCGGAGCTGCTGCTTCAAAAAGAGAAGATTACCAGAGAGGAATTTGAAGCCCTTTTTAAAAATGAGAATCATGCGGATTGTGCAGTTCCGTCATAATGACGGTTTTTGGTTGTGAAAAGTTAACAAAAACGGAATACGTTTTTTGTAAACTTTGTGCACACTTATTTTAAAACTATGCTATAATAATATTTGTAAAACCCCCAATACATTATATAGTTTTTGCTACACCCCATAAGTAAAAGAAATACCTTCTCCTAAAAAAGGCAGCAACAAAATGGCTGTCTTTTTTACTGCTCATTTATGAAGACAGAAGGATAAATACTGCAGAGTGGCAGGCAGAATCGGGATTTGCTATTATGAAAAACTATCTTGTAATCTATATCAGGGTATTATAAAATAAAATAGATACAAGGGAGAGATTAGAATGCGTATGATTAATAGAGAAGCGCTTTTTTCGGATGAAACCAGTCAATACCGTATTCCTATGGAGGTTAATCCGGGGGATATGGTGACGGTGATTTTCCGAACAGCGAAAGATAATGTGGACGCAGTACATCTGATCAGCAGGGGAAACCGCCTGCCTATGAAAAAATTTCAATCCAATCAAAAATTTGACTATTACCAGCTGAGGCTGCGGGTGGGAACCAGAAGAATGCTTTACTTTTTTGAAGTTCGTTCAGGGGAGGAACGCCTTTTCTATAATAAAAAGGGCGTTACGGAAGATCTCCAGAGCATCTTTTCTTTTGGAATTATACCAGGATTTTTTACCCCGGAGTGGGCAAAAGGCGCGGTGATGTATCAGATCTATGTGGATCGGTTCTGTAATGGGGATACAAGCAACGATGTTATGACAGGAGAGTACAGTTATATCGGCGAGCATGTAGAGCGTGTAGAGGACTGGAACAAATGTCCTGAGATCATGGATGTGCGCTCTTTTTATGGCGGAGATCTCCAGGGAATCTTAGATAAACTGGATTATCTGGTGGATCTGGGGGTAGAAGTGATTTATATGAACCCCATATTTGTGTCTCCCTCCAATCATAAGTATGACTGCCAGGATTATGATTACATTGATCCGCATTTTACAGTTATAAAAAAAGATGGCGGGGCATTGCTGCCAGAAGGAGAACAGGATAATCAGAAGGCGGAGCGCTATATCCGGCGGGTGGTGGACAGAGAGAATCTGGAGGCCAGCAATGAATTTTTTATCCATTTTGTGGAAGAGGTTCATAAGCGGGGCATTCGGATTCTTCTGGATGGTGTTTTTAATCATTGTGGTTCTTTTAATAAGTGGCTGGACCGGGAACGGATGTATGAAAAGAGTGGAGATTATGAGATGGGAGCTTATGTCTCAGAGCTGAGTACTTACCGCGATTTCTTTCGGTTCCACAATGAGCATGAATGGCCGTACAATGATTTTTATGATGGCTGGTGGGGACATAAGACCCTTCCAAAGCTGGCTTACGAGACATCCCCGGAGCTTCGAGAGTATATTATGAATATCGGACGCAAATGGGTTTCCCCGCCTTACTCTGTAGATGGATGGCGTCTGGATGTGGCGGCAGATCTGGGCCTTACGCCGGATTTCAACCATGAATTTTGGAAGGAATTCCGTGACAGTGTAAAAGAGGCGAACCCCAATGCAGTCATTTATGCAGAGCATTATGGGGATGCAGCTCCCTGGCTGAAAGGGGACGAGTGGGACTCTGTGATGAATTATGATTCCTTTATGGAGCCTATTACCTGGTTCCTGACAGGAATGGAGAAGCACAGCGAGTACTTTCGGGAAGAGCTTCTGAATAATGAGAAGATACTTCTGGAAACATTGAGAAACAATATAAGGGCATTTTACGGGCCGTCTTTTTTGATTGCCATGAATCAGTTGTCCAACCACGATCATTCCCGTTTTCTGACCAGAACCAGTCATAAAGAAGGAAGACTGGGGAATTTGAGTTCCGAAGAAGCATCTGAAGGAATCTCAAAGGCGGTATTCCGGGAGGCGGCAGCCTTACAGATGGTCTGGTCCGGCGCCCCCACTCTCTACTATGGTGATGAGGCAGGCGTGTGCGGTTTTACAGATCCGGATAACCGGCGGACTTATCCCTGGGGAAGAGAAGATCAGGAGCTGATTGCATTTCATAAGGAAATGATTCGGATTCATAAGGAAAACCCTGCCTGCAGAACCGGGTCCGGGAAAATTATTCTTGCTCTCCATGGAATTATCGGCATGATAAGGTTTACCTGGAAGAATCAGGTGCTGATTGTAGTAAATAACAATGAGGAAGGACAGAAGGTATCGGTTCCGGTCTGGCTGGGAGAGGTTTTCGACGGGGCGCTGATGGAGCGGCTGATTTTGTCTGTAGAAGATGGCTTTACCACAGAGACAGCCTGCTATCTTGTGGCGGACGGAGAAATCGAGATCTTTATGCCGCCGCTGTCTGCAGCGGTGCTTCGGACGCGGAAGGGTCCGAATGCAGATTTAGAGAAGCAAAAGAAGAAGTGCAGAGGAGGGGGATGGCAGAGTGACGCAGGTAATACTTGGAAGTACAAAAATCGCAGCTAATAAAAACGGTTTCGGAGCGCTGCCAATTCAAAGAATTACCAGGGAAGCCGCTGTCTCTCTGGTAAAGCGGGCGCGCGAGGGAGGAATCAATTTTTTTGATACGGCCCGGTTCTACACAGACAGTGAGGAGAAACTGGGAGAAGCCTTTGGGGGTAAGTGGGATGGAATTTATGTGGCAACTAAAACCACAGCCCTGACAGCAGAAGAATTCTGGAAGGATTTGGACACTTCCTTAAGAAATCTTCAAAGGGATTATGTGGATATTTATCAGTTCCACAACCCGCCTTTCTGTCCCAGACCCGATGACGGAAGCGGCTTATATGAGGCCATGCTGGAGGCGAAGAAGCAGGGCAGGATCCGTCATATTGGTATTACCAACCATCGCCTGCAGGTGGCCCGCGAGGCAGCAGCCAGCGGCCTTTATGAAACGCTGCAGTTTCCTTTCTGCTATCTGGCCGGAGAGCAGGAGCTGGAATTGGTGGAGAAATGCCAGAAGGCGGAGATGGGCTTTATTGCCATGAAGGGCATGTCGGGAGGCCTGCTCACGAATTCGGCGGCGTCCTATGCATTTATGGATCAGTTTGACAATGTACTTCCCATCTGGGGAATTCAAAAGGAGCAGGAGCTGGATGAATTTCTGTCCTACATAGGCAATCCGCCAGAGATGACAGAGGAGATCCGTCAGGAGATTGCCAGAGACCGGGAGGAGCTGGGAGGAGATTTCTGCAGAGCCTGTGGTTACTGTATGCCCTGTCCGGTGGGGATTGAGATCAATACCTGTGCCAGAATGTCTCAGCTGATCCGCAGATCGCCCTCAGAGCTTCAGTTGACGCCGGAGGTCCAGGCGAAGATGAAGAAGGTGGAAGCGTGTAAGCACTGTGGTGCATGTAAGAAAAAATGTCCCTATGGACTGGATACGCCTGCGCTTTTGGAGAAGAATTATGCGGATTACCAGGAGATTCTGGCAGGGCGGGTGAAGGTGTCTTAGGTCCAATGGTACAGTTAAAATTGGGATAAAACTGGGATATAAAAAAATATTGACAAATAAATGCAGATCGTGTACAATAACATCTGTTGTGAAGCAGTTCTATAACAGATGTTATCTGCCCAGATAGCTCAGTTGGTAGAGCAGAGGACTGAAAATCCTCGTGTCGCTGGTTCGATTCCGGCTCTGGGCATTTGATTTGAATAATGTATTATGCGGGTGTAGTTCAATGGTAGAACACCAGCCTTCCAAGCTGGACACGTGGGTTCGATTCCCATCACCCGCTCTTATTTTTTGCAGGAGAGGCTCTGAATTCAGGAGCCTCTCCTGTTTTTTTGATGAATCTGCTTCCATACCTGGCAGGGGGATAAAAGATAAGGATTAGAGGATGCGGCCTGAGTGGAAGGGACAAAACGGATATATTACACGGCAGAAAAATATTTTTAAACGAAGTGATAGATAAAGCGTATTGACAGGAAGACTGCTTGAAAATCAGAAAAAAATCCGCTATAATCTACCGTAATAGAGAGAAAGGGAGTTTTTTATGGCCCAGTTTACAAAAAAAGCGATTGTAGAAGCATTCCTTGTACTGTTGAATGAAAAGCCTTTGGATAAGATTACGGTAAAGGAGATCGTAGATTGCTGCGAGATCAACAGGAATACCTTCTATTATCATTTTGAGGATATACATGCACTTCTGACGTATGTGATTGATGGAGAAGTAGAGCGGGTTATTGCCAAACATGCAGATGTAAAATCGCTGGAGGAAGGATTCATTGAGGCGGCAAACTTTGCCTTGAGTAATAAGCGGGCGGTGTATCATATTTACAATTCGGTCAGCAGGGAAGAGCTGGAGCGGTACCTGAACAGCATTGCAGAGGAGGTTGTACGGCGGATGGCAGAAGGGCTGGACGGCGCAAAAGATGTGTCCAGACTGGATCTGGAACTGATCATCCATTTCTATAAATGCGGCCTGTCAGGAATGGTCATGGCCTGGATTAGCGAAGGGATGAAAGCAGATGCGGAGCAGATGATTCGAAGTCTGGGAGAGCTTCTGGAAGGAAGTGTGTCTGCAGCGTTAGACAAGGGCAGGCAGAGAGCCAGGGCCGGGAAGTTTCAAAAAAATAATACATAAGACAGCTTGAATTTTGGGCACAGAGGCTTAAATGTCTGAATTTCAGTTAATAAGAAAACGGTGTACGGTTTTTGTACACCGTTCTTTTTCTGCCCGTGTTCAGGGGTGGATTTTTTTCGTAAAATAAAAAGCAGATAAGGAAGAAGGGAGTGAAGAGAGATGAAAGCAGTTCGAATTGCAAAGGGAGGATATGCAGGGTCCTCTGCTGCATTCTGCGCGGCGGGAATTCTGCTGCTGTTACATCCGGAGATCTCCGCCTCGGTGATTTGTAAAGTGATGGGAATTCTGCTGGCGGTCTGTGGAGGGTTTAAGATTTGCGGTTATCTGTCCCAGGATCTGTACCGTCTGGCATTTCAGTTTGATTTGGCTGGTGGAATTCTGGCAGTGATACTGGGGCTGCTGATGGCTGTTCGCAGTGACAGTGTTCTGCGGTTTCTGAATCTGGTGCTGGGCATTGTGGTGTTGATGGACGGACTTTTGAAGATACAGACAGCTCTGGATGCCAGGCGGTTCGGAATGGAACAGTGGCGGGTGATTGGAGGAGCGGCGGTTCTGGCCAGTGTCCTGGGACTGATGATTATTTTAGATCCCTTCGGCGGCTCTGGAGCAGCCGGAGCGGTGATGCTTCTGGGACTTACACTTGTTATGGAGGGACTGTTAAACTTGTGTGTGGCAGTCTATACCATAAAAACAACAAGAGTAAAGGAATATAAGCCCAGATAGGTACTGCGGTAATAAGAATGGAGAATGATTATGATTAAATTTGGCAAAGGGGTAGTAAAGTTTCGTATCCCTATCTTGATTATAACCCTGGCGCTGATGATACCTTCAGCTTTGGGAATGGCAGCCACACGAATTAATTATGATATGCTGACTTATCTGCCTGGAGATATTGAAACCATGACAGGCCAGGATATTCTGATGGAGGAATTTGGAAAAGGAGCTTTTTCTTTTGTAGTTATTGAAGGTATGGACAATAAGGAAACAGCGGCTCTTCGGGAACAGATAGAGGAAGTGGATCATGTGGCAGACGTATTGTGGTATGACAGTTTCCTGGATCTTTCCGTTCCCATGGAAATCCTGCCGGATGAATATTACGATACGTTCAATTCAGAAAATGCAACCATGATGGCGGTTTTCTTTGATACCTCCACTTCAGCAGACGAGACACTGGATGCGGCGGCAGAGATTAAACGGATTGCGGGAGAACAGTGCTTTGTGTCCGGTATGACAGCTATGGTGGCTGATTTAAAGGAGCTGTGTGAGCGGGAGGAAATCATCTATGTGATACTTGCAGTTGTGCTTTCCAGTATGGTAATGACGGCATTTCTGGACAGCTGGGCGTTGCCGGTAATTTTCCTTCTAAGTATTGGCATGGCGATTCTCCTGAATATGGGCACAAATATTTTCTTTGGCGAGATATCCTTTCTGACCCAGGCCCTGGCGGCGGTGCTGCAGCTGGCGGTTACCATGGATTACTCGATTTTCCTATGGCACAGCTATGTGGAGCAGCAGGAACGGTTTGCGGGAGATAAGAAGCGGGCGATGGCTCATGCCATTAAGGCAACCATTACTTCAGTAGTGGGGAGTTCCATTACAACCGTGGCAGGATTTATAGCCCTTTGCTTTATGAGCTATACCCTGGGACTGGATCTGGGGCTTGTGATGGCGAAAGGCGTGGTCTTTGGAGTGCTGGGATGTGTAACGATTCTGCCTTCTATGATACTGGTGCTGGACAAATTTATAGCCAGAACAAAGCACCGGCCGCTGATGCCGGACTTTGGGAAGATGGTAAGATTTGTTATTAAGGGGTATCCGGTATTCCTGATTCTGTTTGTGCTCATTCTGCCGGCCGCCTATTATGGCTATGACAAAGCTGGCGGCGAGGTTTACTACAACCTGGGCGGTTCGCTTCCGGAATATATGGGTTACGTGCAGGCAGTGAATAAGCTGGAGGACGAATTTTCCGCCGGGGCAACACACATGGTGCTTCTGGATAAAGAAGTGCCGGCGAAAGATGTAAGACACATGGTGGATGAAATGAAACAGGTGGATGGGATAGAATTTGCGCTGGGTATGGATTCTGCTGTTGGTTCCAGAATTCCCGATGAAATGATACCTGATAAGGCGCGGGAGGAACTGGAAAGTGAGAATTGGAAGCTTCTGCTGGTTCAATCCCAATACAGTACAGCCACAGATGAGGTCAACCGGCAGATTGGAGAACTGCAGGAGATTATAAAAAAATATGATACATCGGGAATGCTCATCGGAGAGGCTCCCTGTACCAAGGATCTGATTGAGATCACGGATCATGATTTCCAGGTGGTGAATACGATTTCCATCATTGCCATTTTCGTAATTATTGCTCTGGTACTGAAAAGCATTTCTCTGCCGGTGATCCTGGTGGCAGTTATTGAATTTGCTATCTTTATTAATCTGGGAATTCCGCACTATACCGGAACATCGCTTCCGTTTATTGCACCTATCTGCATCAGCACCATTCAGCTGGGGGCAACCGTCGATTACGCGATTTTGATGACTACCCGGTATAAGCTGGAACGGCACAAAGGACAGAGCAGAGAGGATTCCGTTTCCACAGCATTGTCCACCTCTCTTCCGTCGGTTATTGTCAGCGCGCTGGGATTCTTCGCTGCAACTCTGGGCGTGGCAGTTTACTCGGATGTGGATATGATTCGATCCCTGTGCGCATTGATGGCAAGAGGAGCCGTTGTAAGCCTGTTGGCAACAGCATTTATCCTTCCGGCTATGTTTCTGGTATTTGATAAAGTGATTCTTGTAACGAGTATTGGTTTTAAGCCTGATAAGGCATCTGAGGAGGTAAAGAAATGAAAAAAGCAAATAATCAGTGGAAAAGAAGTACATCGGTAGTTATGGCAGCAATGCTGGCGTGCAGCGGAATACAGATTCCGGTACAGGCAAAGGAAACGGAAAGCTGGCTTTTGGGAAATGCAGAGACAGCCGCAGCGATTCCGGAGGCAGAGGTAAAGACGGCAGAGGCAGAGCTGTCTCAGGAAGATACAGGACGGCCGTCCAAGGAGGAGACGGTGTATGTGATTGCCGATGCAGATGGCTCTCCCCAGAAGCTGATTGTCAGTGACTGGCTGAAAAATGCGATGGGAAGCCAGAGTCTGGAGGATACTACAGAGCTTACCAATATCACCAATGTAAAGGGGTCAGAGGGATTCCGGCAGAAGGAAGGCGCCCTGGGTGTGTGGGATGCTGCCGGAAATGATATTTATTATCAGGGAAATATTCAAAAGGAGCTTCCGGTGGATCTGAAAGTCAGCTATTCCCTGAACGGCCGGGCGGTTTCGCCTCAGGAACTGTCAGGACAGAGCGGAAAGGTGAGCATCCGCTTTGATTATACCAACCGACAGAAGGAAAAAGTATTCACAGACGGCCGGGAGGAAGAGCTTTATGTGCCTTTTGTAGTTATTACAGGGGTGGTTCTGGACAATGAGAAGTTCAAAAATATTGAAGCTGTCAACGGAAAGATCATCAATGATGGAGAGCGTACCCTTGTGATGGGATATGCAATGCCGGGACTGAAGGATAATCTGGATATCGGCAGTGAAGAATTTGATATAGAAGAGCTGGATATTCCGGATTATGTAGAATTGACTGCGGATGTGACGGATTTTGAACTGGCAGCTACAATGACTGTGGCGGCCAACGAGATTTTCAGCGATATGGAGCTGGATACACAGGAGAAAATGGATGAGCTGACTGCGGATATGGATGAGCTGCAGGATGCCATGGAAAAGCTGATGGATGGAACTTCCGATCTGTATGACGGCGTTTTGGAATTGAAGGATGGAACGGATGAGCTTTATGATGGTATGGAAGAGCTGAATGATGGCGCGCGGGAACTGCGGGACGGGGCTTCCAGCCTGAAGTCTGGTGCGGGAGAACTGGTAAAGGGTGTGAATCAGCTGGCAGACGGACTGTCAGAGCTGGCTTCTAAGAATGAGGAGCTGCTGGGCGGAGCAGAACAGGTATTTAACAGCCTGCTGGGGGCAGCCAATACACAGCTGAAGCAGCTGCAGGCGGCAATTCCGGGAATGACAATTCCGACTCTGACCATACAGAATTATGCATCGGTTTTAGACGGCTTAATTGCACAGATAGACGGAATGCTGAAACAGCCGGGGACGATCGGGCTGGATACCGCACAGATTTCTCTGCCTACAGAGTGTGTGGAAATGATACAGGAAGAAAATGTGCCGGATGAGACAGTACCTGAGACTGCCAAAGATGAATGGGTGAAGGATACTCCAGGGACAGAAGAAGAGCCCCGGCAGGAAGAAGAAACGCAGGAAGAAATCCAAAAAGATAAGCTGGAAGAGAATGTAAAAGAAGAGCCTGAGAAAGAGAATACAGAGGAACAAAAGCAGGAAGAAGAAGTGGAAGGGGAACCGGTGCAGAAAGAGGAATCCGGGCAGAGAGAAAACTTAGAACAGGAGGCGCAGATGACACAGGCTGTGGTACAGGAAAAAGAATATGTACCAGTGCAGACCTCCGGAGCATCGACAGCTTCCCCGGCTGCAGGCGATCCTGCTGCTGCGCTGGCGGCGGCAAGAGCTTCTCTGGCAGCATTAAAAGCGCAGCTGGATGGCTACAGTCAATTCTATCAGGGTCTGCAGGCCTACACCGCAGGCGTGGCACAGACCAATCAGGGAGCGCAGGCCCTGCTGGAAGGCGCCAAGAAGCTGAGTTCCGGTGCAGGAGAACTTCAGGACGGAACCATAAAGCTGAAAGACGGAACCCATGAGCTGAAGGATGGCGGACAGGATTTGAGAAACGGCGTGGAAGAGCTTCGGGACGGTTCCGGAGAGCTTCGGGATGGAACAGTAGAATTTAACGATGAAGGAATCCAGAAGCTGGTGGATCTGTTTGAAGGAGACGTACAGGAATTGTCAGACCGTATGGATGCAGTTAAGAGCGCAGCCCGGTCTTATCAGTCCTTTGCCGGAATTCCGGACGGAGTGGAAGGAACTGTAAGATTCATTTATAAAACAGAAGGAATTAAGAAGTAAAAAAATGAAAAAGGAGACGGCTTCCATGAATCAAGGGAGGAGCCGTCTCCCTTTTTGCTAGAGTGTAAGAATATACACGTCGTCAGGAGTAAGTCTGCGCTCAGGGGTAAAGATGAGCCAGTCCGTGACATCGTCCGGAGCGTAAGTCCCGGTATGGCCTTCATGAATTCCTTCAATATAGTAAGGCTCCTGGGTAAGTCTGGCAGTGATATGCCCATTTTGTATGTCAGTCACTTCAAACCAGATATGTTCCCGCTCACTTGTATCTGTCCGGTGGGGCTTATCCATAAGAAGCCCGATTTTAACCAGAAGATGATTGCGTTTATCTGAAAAAGCCTGGAATAAAAATTCCATCCGTTCTGCGGCCAGAGCCTTCATCCGGCTGGTTTCGGAGTTGGAGAGCATATAGATGGGATTTTCCTTTAAGACATTGTCATAAATGGCCAGGGAGGAGTAGTTTCCTTCCTCAAAGCTTTTCTGGCTGGGATATACAAAAATCGCGCAGGTATCCTGATTGTGGCCCTCTTCCCGATCTTTTTTTCCGCCCAGCATCTCTGGCGGATAACAGGAAACAGCTTCCTCCCAGTCGATCAGTGTCACCACCAGAGGAATGTCCTGGGCTGCATAGGCCAGGAAAAAGGGCTCCTTACATTTGGGTGTTTCTTCTTCGTCCAGCAGTCTTAAGGCCAGCGTTTCCAGTGTGTTATAATGGGTCTGATAAGTCTCCTTATCGGAGTTGAGAACCTCAAGCTCCGGGCGGCCGCAGCGGTTGAGGCCATGGGTATGAAGCCAGACGCAGTCGTCCTCCCCGGAAACGGCCTGGGCAGTAAAAAGATAACGGGGAGCAGGCGGAACCGTGGACTGGGCGGCCAGAACCGCCCAGCGTCCGGATAATATTTTTTCTGAACTGTCATCCAGTACGGCCAGAAGATCCGGCAGCAAGGCATAAATCAGCTTTAGCTGCAGATGATATGAAATGAGAGGATTTGTTCCGAATTCCATTTCTACGGCAAGGCCAAACTCAGCGGCCTGTACAGCCTCCGCGTCTACATCGGGAAACAGATGCTGGCAGCGGTAGAGCTCCGGAAGGGCGAAATTTGAAGGATAAACTTCTGCAGAATAGAGCTCTCCCTCATAGTTGATTTTCAGATACAGTGTTTCCTCTTCCATGTGTTCGGATAAGAGCTGAAAGGCACCGGCTGTGTGAAGCCTTTCCAGAATGAGTTCCAGGTTCTCAACATCTCTTGGCTGGGCCGGAACAGCAAACATGTAGGATTTTGGTTTAATCATGAAGCGATCCTCCTTGTGGCATTTTTAAATGGAGCCCTTGCATATAAAACAAAAGAGCGCCGTATCTATGGCGCCCTTGGCAACGGAGGAGGGGGGATTTGAACCCCCGCGCCGTGTTACCGGCCTACTGGTGTTCGAAGCCAGACCCTTCAGCCGCTTGGGTA
Organism: uncultured Lachnospiraceae bacterium; assembly: GCA_949740535.1. GTDB lineage: Bacteria > Bacillota > Clostridia > Lachnospirales > Lachnospiraceae > Laedolimicola. Next base: position 9,319 of record CATJHO010000113.1, on the reverse strand, counting down.
CTCCTCCAGAAGAATGATAAAGGCCGCAGCACGTTGCGGCCTTTATCATTATAATATGCCCGGCAAGATTTTTCAAGTTATTCCCTTGTGAGAAATGCATATTTATGATAAAATTTATCTATCGTATGGGTTTGGAACACATTGAGCCCGGAAAATCTGAAATAAAAGGATGGAGGCGTGCTTTATGAAACGAATCGGAATGCTGACCAGCGGCGGAGACTGCCAAGCCTTGAACGCGACTATGCGGGGAATTGTAAAAGGTGTCTGCAACGCGCTGGACGAGGTGGAGCTGTATGGCTTTGAAGAGGGCTATAAGGGTCTGATTTACGGAAATTACCGTATGCTGACGCCCAGGGATTTCTCAGGAATTCTCACCAAGGGCGGAACCATTCTGGGAAGCTCCAGACAGGCATTCAAGCAGATGCGGGTGCCGGATGAGAAGGGGCTTGATAAGGTAGAGGCCATGAAGCAGACATACTACAAGCTGCGTCTGGACTGTCTGGTGATTCTGGGCGGAAATGGAACTCAGAAGACAGCCAACCTTCTGCGTGAGGAGGGCCTGAATGTTCTTCATATGCCAAAGACCATTGACAATGATATCTGGGCTACGGATATGACGTTCGGTTTCCAGAGTGCAGTAAATATAGCCACAGACTGCATTGACTGCATCCATACCACAGCGGCTTCCCACGGACGTGTTTTCATTGTGGAGGTAATGGGACATAAGGTAGGCCAGCTGACCCTTCATGCAGGAATTGCAGGAGGAGCGGATATTATTCTGATTCCGGAGATTCCCTACAGTATAGACAGCATCTGTGAAGCCATTGAAGCCCGGAACAAACAGAAGAAGGGCTTTACCATACTGGCGGTAGCAGAGGGTGCGGTTCCCAAAGAGCGGGCGGCAATGTCCAAGAAGGAACTGAAGAAGTTCATGGAGACATATTCCTATCCGGCCGTATCCTACGAGATTGCGGATCAGCTGACGAAGCGTCTGGGAACCGAGGTTCGTGTAACAGTTCCCGGACATACGCAGAGGGGCGGAAGTCCCTGCCCCTATGACCGTGTATTGTCCACAAGACTTGGCGCAGCAGCGGCACAGGCTATCGTGGATGATGATTACGGCTATATGATTGGTATTGTGGGAAATGAGACCAAAAGAATCCCTCTGGAGAAATCTGCCGGAAAATTGAAGTTCGTAGATCCCAATTCCTCTATTATTGCGGAAGCAAAGATGGTGGGAATCAGTTTTGGTGATTAGGAGAGATTGACAGATGTCTTATTTGGCCATCTACCGGAAGTACCGCCCTGTAACCTTTGAGGATGTAAAGGGACAGGACCATATTGTAACAACACTGAAAAATCAGATCAGAGCAGAACGGATCGGCCATGCCTATCTGTTCTGCGGCACCAGAGGTACCGGGAAGACGACCATTGCCAAGATACTGGCAAAAGCTGTCAACTGTGAGCATCCCATTGACGGAAATCCCTGTGGGGAGTGTGATGCCTGCCGTTCCATTGCGGCAGGCACTTCTATGAATGTGATGGAGATTGATGCGGCTTCCAATAATGGCGTTGATAGTGTCCGTCAGATCCGGGAGGAGACAGCTTATCCGCCCACAGAAGGAAAGTACAAGGTCTATATTATCGACGAGGTGCATATGCTTTCCCCAGCAGCATTTAACGCGCTTCTAAAGACCCTGGAAGAGCCGCCTTCCTATGTAATCTTCATTCTGGCAACCACAGAGCTCCATAAGATCCTGCCTACGATACTTTCCCGCTGCCAGCGGTATGATTTCCGGCGGATTACTGTGGAAACCATTACGGCCCGCCTGGCGGAGCTGACAGAGGCGGAAGGGGCCTCGGCGGAAAAAAAAGCGCTGCGCTATATCGCCAAAGCGGCGGACGGCTCTATGCGGGATGCCTTAAGCCTGCTGGACAAATGCATTTCCTTTTATCTGGATCAGGAGCTGACTTACGATCGTGTACTGGATGTTCTGGGAGCTGTGGATATGGAAGTACACAGCAGCCTTCTGCGGCGGACCATGGAGGAGGATCTGGTGGGAATTGTCGGACAGATCGAGGATCTGGTGCTTCAGGGAAGAGATTTGGGACAGTTTGTCAACGGTTTCATTCTGTATCTGCGCAATCTTCTTCTGCTCAAAGGTTCAGAGGGCATGGAGGATGTTCTGGATGTGTCCACAGAACATTTGGCTTGGCTGCGGGAAGAGGCGCAGATGGTGGAAATGGATACACTGATGCGGTACATTCGTATTTTTTCGGATCTGAGTGAGCAGATCCGCTATGCTTCCCAGAAGCGGGTGCTGCTGGAGGTGGCCTTCATCAAGCTTTGCAGACCGGCCATGGAGACAAATGTGGATGCACTGCTGGATCGGATACGCGCATTGGAGAAGCAGATGGAAGAAGGAATAGCTGCTGCTCCTGCTGTAAGAGCTTCTGCACAGGATACCGGCAGCTTGGCGGATCGTGCCCCTCAGGCCCCGCCGGCTGCGCCAAAAGCCCTGCCGGAGGATGTGCAGGCAGTGGTGAAAAGCTGGTATAATATTGTGAGCAGACTTCACCCGCTGATTCGGACTTATTTGAAGGATGCCGGCTTAAAAGGGCTGGGAGATAACCGCCTGGAGATTCTCGCCGCTTCTTCGACAGGAGAGGCGTTTCTGAAAGAGCCGGAGCATATGGCAGAGATTCAGGCAGTTATTGAGAAAGCCACAGGGAAAACGATAGAACTGGTGATTGCATCCAGAGAAGATGATCCACATGCGGATGTGGGAATTATTGACATGGAACAAATCATCCATATGGAGATTGAGATAGAAGAGGAATAAAAAAGAGAATAAGGAGGATTTGCAGAATGGCGAAGAGAGGCGGATTTCCCGGAGGCGGAATGGGTATGCCGGGAAATATGAACAACCTGATGAAGCAGGCGCAGCGGATGCAGCGCCAGATGGAGGAGAGCAAGAAAGAGCTGGAGGAAAAGGAATATACGGCAGCTGCAGGCGGCGGGGCTGTGGAGGTTACAGTATCCGGCAAAAAAGAGATCACGAAGGTAAAGCTTGCAGAAGAAGTGGTAGATCCGGATGACATTGAAATGTTGGAGGATTTGATTATGGCTGCGGCCAATCAGGCATTCCGCCAGATGGAAGAGGATTCTGCGGCAGTGATGGCGAAGCTGACCGGAGGTCTGGGCGGAGGACTTCCCTTCTGATGGATTACTATGGGAGTCAAATCAGCAGATTAATTGAGCAGCTTTCCGCACTGCCGGGAATTGGAAGCAAGACTGCCCAGCGGCTGGCTTTCCACATTGTAAATATGCCCATAGAAAAGGTGCAGGCTCTGTCAGAGGCTGTTGTGGACGCCAAGAAAAATGTCCGTTACTGCAGACAGTGCTTTACCATGACAGATCAGGAGCTCTGCCCTATCTGCAGCAATCCCAAACGGAATGCCAGGCAGATTATGGTGGTGGAGAATACCCGTGATCTGGCAGCTTATGAGAAGACCGGAAGGTTTGAGGGGGTCTACCATGTACTTCACGGGGCAATTTCTCCCATGCTGGGAATCGGGCCGGGGGATATCCGCCTGAAAGAACTGATGGCCAGACTGCAGGGAGAGGTGGAGGAGGTTATTATTGCCACCAATTCCAGCCTGGAGGGAGAGACGACGGCTATGTATATCAGCAAGCTGATTAAGCCTGCGGGGATTCTGGTTACAAGGATAGCCAGCGGCGTGCCGGTGGGCGGGGATCTGGAGTATATCGACGAGGTGACGCTTCTGCGGGCTCTGGAAGGCCGTGTGGAGCTGTAAATGACAGGTGGCAGGCTGGGGCCTGAACTGTTACAATGCGGGCTGAATTAGGAGAATTTTCATTAAGAACAGCTTGACCCCGTTTCTTTCTCTGGGTATACTATAAGAAGAGATTTTGGTATCACGCGGAGAGTACAGACGTATATCCGGTGATACAGACAGGATTCTTTAAAAATATTATAAAAGGTGGGACAAACATGACTAAGTTAGAACTTCAAAAGACGGCAAACGAAGTCCGCAAGAGCATCGTTACAGCCGTTCACAGTGCAAAGTCCGGACATCCGGGCGGGTCTTTATCAGCAGCAGATGTGTTTACATATCTGTATTTTGAAGAGCTGAATATCGATCCGAAGGACCCGAAGAAGGCAGACAGAGACCGTTTTGTACTTTCCAAGGGCCATACAGCTCCGGGACTGTACGCGGCTCTGGCAGAGCGGGGCTTCTTCCCCAAGGAGGATATGACCACACTCCGCCATATCGGCTCTCATCTGCAGGGACATCCCTGTATGCAGCATACGCCGGGACTGGATATGTCCAGCGGTTCTCTGGGACAGGGAATTTCCGCGGCTGTCGGCATGGCTCTTTCCGCTAAGACTTTTGGTGACAGCTATCGTGTATACACACTTCTGGGAGACGGCGAGCTTCAGGAGGGCCAGGTCTGGGAGGCTGCTATGTTTGCAAGCGCCAAGAAGCTGGATAATCTTTGTGTAATTGTTGATAACAACAATCTGCAGATTGACGGAACCATTGAGGAGGTTAACTCTCCTTATCCGATTCCGGAGAAGTTTGAGGCCTTTGGCTTCCATACCATCAGCATTGACGGTCATGATTTTGACCAGCTGAAATCAGCTTTTGATGAGGCAAAGACCATTAAGGGACAGCCCGTGGTTATTATTATGAAGACCATTAAGGGCAAAGGCGTTTCCTTCATGGAGAACAATGCGTCATGGCATGGCTCCGCGCCCAATGATGAGCAGTATGCAGCCGCAATGGCAGAATTAGAGAAGGCAGGTGAAGCATTATGTCAGAAGTAAAGAAGATTGCAACAAGAGAAAGCTATGGTAACGCGTTAAAAGCTCTTGGGGAGGAGAACCCCAACGTACTGGTACTGGATGCTGACCTGGCAGGTGCGACAAAGACCGGCGTATTTAAGAAAGCATTTCCGGAACGTTTCTTTGACTGTGGTATCGCAGAATGTAATATGATGAGTATTGCAGCAGGTGTTGCAACTACAGGAAAGATTCCTTTCTGCAGTTCCTTTGCCATGTTTGCAGCAGGACGTGCCTTTGAGCAGGTCCGTAATGCGGTGGGATATCCCCATCTGAATGTAAAGATTGGAGCTACCCATGCAGGCATTTCGGTTGGCGAGGATGGGGCTACTCATCAGTGCAATGAGGATATTGCCTTGATGCGTACGATTCCGGGTATGGTGATTATCAATCCGGCGGATGACGTGGAAGCAAGAGCAGCCGTAAAGGCAGCGGCAGAGTATGTGGGACCTGTGTATCTGCGGTTTGGCAGAATGGCAGTGCCGGTATTCAACGATGAAGAGACCTATAAATTTGAGATTGGCAAGGGAATTGTGCTGAGAGAGGGTAAGGATGTAACCATCGTTGCAACGGGTCTCTGTGTAAACAGTGCGATGGAAGCAGCAGAGAAGCTGGCGGCTGACGGCATTTCGGCAGAAGTGATCAATATCCATACTATCAAGCCTCTGGACGAGGAGCTGGTTCTGGCATCAGCAAAGAAGACCGGCAAGGTAGTGACGGTGGAAGAGCATTCCGTAATCGGAGGTCTGGGCAGTGCAGTCTGCGATGTTCTGAGCGAGAAGCATCCGACACCGGTGAAGAAGCTGGGTATCAATGACACCTACTGTGAGTCTGGTCCTGCGGCAAAGCTGGTTGAGAAATACCGTCTGGACGGCACAGGCGTATATGAGCAGATAAAAGAATTCTTATAAGCAATCGTAAAAGCATATAAGAGCAGAGGAAGCTGATCAGAAACTGGTCAGCTTCTTTTATGTCGAAAAAATTCCCGGTTCCTTTGACAGGAAATGACAAATCCCGCAGAAAATCTGTGTTACCATTCGGTTAGTTACCCAGAGCATGTCCAGGCCCTGGGTATCAGGAGGCTTTTGAGAGCACTCAGAGAGGGTAATGAGGTGAGAAGAGATGATAGAAATTGTTTATAAGGAAAATACAAGGGGAACGGGAACAGGCAGGAAGCTGGAACTGCCCAAGAATGTCAGGCAGATTGGAGAACCGGGGGAAAACAGAAAAATTTACATAGAAGACTATGTGATTACATATTTAAAAAAGCTTGCCAAAGAAAAGCCGATGGAGAGCAGTGCAGCAGTACTGCTGGGAGATTCGAAGCGCACGGATGGAATACCCTATCTGTTTATCAAAAGCGCCATAGCACTGAAAGAGAGCGTGGCTTATGGCGGGAAAATTCCCTTTACCGATGAGACCTGGGGAGAAATATATGAGACCATCAAAGAATACTTTGCAAAACAGGATGTATTGGGATGGTTTTTATCTATACCGGGATATCCTGTGGAACTGGATGCAGGGCTTTTAAAGGTTCACATCAACCAGTTCGGCGGAGTGGACAAGATTCTCATGGTAGCAGAGCCAGTAGAGGGAGAAGAAGATTTTTTTGCCTATGAAAGCGGGCGATTGAACCGGCAGAAGGGTTACTATATTTTCTATGAGCGGAATGAGGCCATGCAGCGCTATATGGTTGATACGGGGGCAGGAGAGAGCATTGAGACCACCGAAGAATTTGAGGATCGGGCAGCTCAGAGCTTTCGTTCACTGGTGCAGGAAAAGAAGGAATTATCCGGCCAGAAACGAGTAATGACGTTTTTGTATACGGCCAGTACATTTCTGGTAATGGTGGTACTGGTAATTGGAATTACGCTGATCAATAATTATGAAAAAATGGAAGGGCTGGAACTGACCTTGAGCGAAATTTCCCAGAGTCTGGAAAAACAGGACGAGCAGGTTTTTGCAGAACAGGAAAACAGCTGGATGGAGGAAGGAGATTCGCAGCTTGCCAAGGCAGCAGAGGAGGAAAACGCAAAGGCGCTGGAGCAGGGAGTGAAAGAGGCAGGCAGTGAGGAGCCGGAAGAGAATGAACCGGTGGAGGCAGAGCCAGAACCAGAGCCGGAGCCAGAACCAGAACCAGAACCAGAGCCAGAGCCGGAACCGGAAACAGCGGAGGAAGCCCTCAGCCAGAATGTGATTTCCGTACCAGAGACTTATACGGTTGAAAAGGGAGATACACTTTTAAAAATCAGCAGAAAAGTATACGGGCGGGATGACAAAATTGATGAAATCTGCAGTCTGAATAAGATTAAAGATGTAAATCATATTCTGGTAGGGCAAAAACTTTTGCTTCCTTAAGAAAATTGTGTTATCATAGAATCCGAAACCATCGGGCGGTACAGTCAAAGGATAAGGGTATGGCAAAAATTACACAGCTTTACAAGACTCCGGAAGCAGCGGAGGATATGAAGGATTATAAAGCAAAATTGTTCCGCCACCGGGCCGGAATCGGCTTCAAGGGATTTATATGTGTGGCGGTTGCGGCAGCGCTTATTTTTGGAATGTGGTCCTGGAGCAGATACAAAACTTATACGACTTATGAGATCCTTTCCACGAACCAGCGGACCGATACTTTGAACACACAATATGCAGAATACAATGGGAAGATTTTAAAATACAGCCGGGATGGTGTGTCCTGCGTGAATTTAAAAAATGAAGCTGTGTGGAGTCAGACCTATAATATGCAGAGGCCTATGGCAGATATCTGCCAGAACGCTGTGGCAGTAGCAGATATGCAGGGGAATGAAGTCTATGTGTTTGATGAGGAAGGACTTCGGACTCAGATTACCACTTTGCTGCCCATACAACAGATCAGTATATCTGCGCAGGGAGTGACAGCACTGCTGCTCAGCGACAGCTCAGCTTCCTGGATTTCACTTTATGATGCAGAGGGAAATAATCTGGCAGAATCCCGATGTAGTCTGGAAGAGACAGGGCAGCCTCTTGCAATCAGTATTTCTTCAGATGGCGCAAAGCTGGCAGTATCGTACCTTCAGATTCAGGGAGGGACAGCTGCCAGCTGTATTGTGTTTTATAATTTCGGACCTGTGGGTGGAAACTTTGTAGATAAAATTGTTGCTTCTAAGGTCTATGAAAATACAATGATTCCCAGGATAAAATATTTAGGTGACAGCATCTGTGCAGCGGTATCCGATCAGGGGATTTTATACTTTGAAGGAAAAGAGATACCAGAAGAGAAAGCAGCGGTTACGGAAAGCGAAGAGATTAAAAGTATCTTTTTTGGATCCGGAAACGTGGGCCTGGTTGTAGAGGGAACTGGAAAAGAAAGCGCAAGATACGAAGTCCATTTGTACGATACATCCGGAAATCTGGTATTGAATCAGGAAACGAATTTTGCATATAATCAGATAAAGATGTCGGGAGATAATCTGATTCTTTTTAATGAAAATGAATGTGAGATTTACAGCAGGCAGGGAACTTTAAAATATGCCGGAATGTTTGACGGAACGCTGGCGGATATTTACAGAGGCTCTGCGTTTCGGAAACTCGTATTGGTTTTTTCCGACAGGACGGAAGAGATTAAGCTTAAATAGGTTTAAAAATCATCCTCAGCAGGAGGATGTGTGTGGGAATACAGGAGAACGAAAGAATATGAACTGGCTGGCGGTGGCAGTAGTGGGATTTATTCTATTATCAGCATGGGACGGACATCGGAAGGGGTTTATCAAAAAATCAGTAGGAATCATAAGTATGGTACTTACGCTGGCGGCAGCATCCACAGTATCTCCCTATATTATGAATTTTTTAAAGGAAAAGACAGCTGTATACCGGGTGCTTCAAAATGGGATTGCATCCAGCGATTTGAATATTATAGAGGCTATGGAGGTCATTGGGCTGGAAGAAGCAGCAAGCGGATACCTGGCAGATATGGCCCTGCAGGCAGCAGCATTTTTGATTACATTTCTTCTGGCAGGAGTTCTGGTACAGGGGATTGTGTTTTCTTTGGGGATTGTGGCGAAGCTTCCGATTCTTCATGGACTGAATAAATGGGCCGGACTGATTCTGGGGCTGTCAGAGGGAATCCTTTTTGTGTGGATTTTTTTCTTTGTGGTGACTGTATGTGCGGGAACGAAAACAGGCGGACAGCTGCTCTGGATGATTGCAGACAGTAACCTGCTGTCCTGGATTTACCGGAAAAACCTTTTGCTGCTGTTTTTGTAAAATGACTTCAATAGTCCGGACGGCTGGAAAACAGCCGCGAAAAGAGTGTACAGGGCCTGTGTTAAGAGTCGTTACAAAGGCAGAAAAACAGAAGTTAAAAAAATTTATAGAAAAAGGAAAAAAGGTGTTGACAGAAGTAAAAAGGCGTGGTAATATGTAAAAGCTGTCGCAAGAGACAGCACACAGACGAACCTTGATAACTAAACAGT
>CATJHO010000112.1 GCA_949740535.1 uncultured Lachnospiraceae bacterium | reverse complement strand
TTCAAACATATTCCAATCATTTCGCCATTTCCGGTTATTTTGTGCTATACTATGTTATACATTGTGGTAAAGCTTACGTTTCTTAAGCCGCTTGAATTGCAGAATAAGGTAAACGGCATTTTGATTGAAATTAAAGCGGCAGAAGAAAATGATTCCTTTGGGCACAATACCGCATCCTGCCGGGTGCAGGAAAAAGCAGGATTTCAATAGGAAGGAACCCCTGAGAAGGCCTGTTGACTTTTCTGCGGAAAAGCAGCTATAATGGTAACAGGATTTTCCAATTATTTAGAGAAAAGAAGGGAGTTTACAAACCAATGTTTCATATAGAAAAAATGCAGGAATCCATGCGGGAAGAAGTTCTGCCCATGGTGCTGGAATTCTACCACAGTGACGCGGTCTGCCATCCGGTAGAGAATGCAGTGCTGGAACGGACTTTTGAGGATGCAGTCAGCAAGGATCCGGTTCTTACAGGGTATGTGCTGATGGAAGAGGAACGGATTGTGGGCTTCGGCTATACGACCATCTATTATGCCTGTGAAGTGGGCGGGAAATGCATGATGTTCGAGGAGCTGTATCTGAAGGAAGAGACCAGAGGGAAAGGATATGGAAGCCGTTTTTTTGAGGAAGTGATGAAACAGCACCCGGAGGTGATGCGTTTCCGGCTGGAGGTTACCAGAAGCAACGAAGCGGCGGTACGGCTGTATGAGCGGCTGGGCTTTACCTTTCTGTCATATGATCAAATGATATTAGATCGGGTTTAAATAAAACCGGAGAATTGCGGAACTGGAAAAAACAGCAGTTCTGAGGAAATGTCCCAGATGGATTTACGGACGATATTTAACGGCCGGAAATTCATCTCCATAAGGGGCAGGACCGGAGAATTGCGGAACTGGAATGGAGGATTAAGATGAACGAGACATACGAGAAGTTACTGAACTGTTATGAAAGCTGCAGAAAGAAAGTAGATTTTGTACCGAAGGCGGCTCTGGTGCTGGGCTCCGGCCTGGGCGACTATGCGGAGGGAATCCGCCAGGAAGCGGTTCTGGACTACCAGGACATTGCCGGTTTTCCCAGATCTACCGTAGAGGGACATCAGGGACGTTTTATCTTTGGTTATGTGAAGGATGTGCCTGTGGTCTGTATGCAGGGGCGGGTCCACTATTATGAGGGTTATCCCATGAGTGATGTGGTACTGCCCATCCGGCTAATGAAGCTGATGGGAGCGGAGATTCTTTTTCTGACCAATGCGGCAGGCGGAGTAAATATGGATTTTGCGCCAGGGGATCTGATGCTGATCCGGGATCACATTTCCGTTCTGGCTCCCTCGCCATTGATTGGCCCCAACAGCAATTCCTTAGGCCCGCGCTTCTGTGATATGAGTGACACTTATGACGCCCGGCTGCGCCGGATAATCCGCAGGACGGCTGAGAAGATGGACATTTCTCTGCGGGAGGGTGTGTATATGCAGTTTACAGGCCCGCAGTATGAGACCCCGGCTGAGATCCGTATGGCGCGGGTGTTAGGAGCAGATGCAGTGGGCATGAGCACGGCCTGTGAGGCGGTGGCAGCCAACCACATGGGTATGCACATTTGTGGGATTTCCTGTATCACCAATATGGCTGCCGGAGTCACGGATCAGCCCTTGTCCCATGCAGAAGTACAGAAGACGGCGGACAGGACAGCGCCGCTCTTCAAGAAACTGGTGACAGAAAGCATTGCGGCTCTGGCAGCCGGGGTCTGAGATGTCAGGGGCTGTGGAACCCCGGACCCTGCGGGAGGACGCTGAGCGGATCATCCATAGAGCCATTGGCAGAATGCAGCCGGATGAAGCAGTGAGACTGGCTCTTGCAGGAAGAGAGTTTCCTGGGCGGGTTCTGGCAATTGCCGCAGGAAAAGCCGCATGGCAGATGGCAGAAGCTGCTGCTGGCTGCATGGGGGATCGGATCGAAGCAGGCGTTGTAATTACAAAAGAAGGACATGCCAAAGGCGGAATTCCCAAATTCCGGATTTATGAGGGCGGTCATCCACTTCCCAATGAAGGCTCTGTCCGGGGAACACAGGCAGCCATGGAGCTGGTGGAGAATCTGACCGAGAAGGATACCGTGCTTTTTCTTCTTTCAGGAGGAGGCAGTTCCCTCTTTGAAAAGCCGAGGATTTCCCTTGAGGAACTGCAGGACATTACACAGCAGCTGCTGTTCTGCAGGGCAGATATCGTAGAAATCAATATCATCCGCAAGCGCCTCTCTCAGGTGAAGGGCGGAAGATTCGGGAAGCTTTGCGAGCCTGCCCATGTTTTATCCATTATACTGTCAGATGTTCTGGGGGATTCCCTGGATATGATTGCATCCGGACCTGCCTGTGTGGATGTATCCACCAGGGAGGATGCGGAGCGTATTGTCCGAAAATATGGATTGAAACTTGGAAAAGAGGCCAAAGCCTGCCTTAGGGAGGAGACGGTGAAGGAGCTTCCTTATGTAACGTCCCTTGTGACTGGGAGTGTTAAAGAGCTCTGTAAAGCGGTCTGTGAGGAGTGTGAGGCTCTTGGCTATATGCCCGTTCTGCTGACCGACGCTCTCTGCTGTGAGGCGCGGGAGGCAGGGAGTTTTCTGGCGTCTATTCTGCGGACACACAGGAATACGCAAAGAGACCTGGCCTTTCTTGCAGGGGGAGAAACGGTCGTGAAGGTCTGCGGATCCGGAAAAGGCGGACGGAACCAGGAGCTTGCCCTGGCGGCAGCTGCGGGAATCGACGGTCTGGAGGGAACAGCAGTATTCAGTGTGGGAAGTGACGGCACGGACGGCCCGACCGATGCGGCTGGCGGTTATGTAGATGGCAGGACGGCTGAACAGCTGCGCGGCCAGGGGATAGACATTGACTGGGTGCTGGCAGAAAATGACGCCTATCATGCGCTAGAGCGGACAGGCGGGCTGATTGTAACCGGCCCTACGGGGACCAATGTAAATGATGTGGCAGTTGGACTTCTTAAGGGCCGTGGACAGGAACTGCACTGCTCCCGGCCGCTGGCGCCAAAGGAAAAGAAATGAAACAGACCAAGATAGGACAGGAGGATTGGAACATGGATTATAAAGAATTGATGAATCAGGCAGTTGAAATCCGGAAACGCGCCTATACACCTTATTCCGGCTATCAGGTAGGGGCAGCTCTGCTTACTAAGGCGGGAACGGTTTTTTGTGGCTGTAATGTGGAGAATGCCGCCTATTCACCGGGAATCTGCGCAGAGCGGACGGCTTTTGTGAAAGCAGTCAGTGAGGGGGAACGGGAATTTTCAGCTATTGCGGTGATTGGCGGAAAGGCAGACGGACCCTTAGAGTCTGCGCCGCCCTGTGGTATCTGCCGTCAGGTGATGCGTGAGTTCTGCGATCCGGATACCTTTGAGATTATTCTGGGAACCGGCCCGGAGGATTATCAGGTTTATACACTTTCTCAGCTTCTGCCTATGAGCTTCGGACCGGATAATCTGAGAAATCAGGAGACCGTATGACAACTGGATGGAGACATAAGATTTCAAAGAAGGAGCTGCAGCTTTTTCTTTTTATGGCGGGTTTTGGCCTGCTGAAGCAGTTTCTGGTGTACAATCTGCCTCTTATGGCGGTGCCGAAGGGAATCCACGATGACTGGATCATGGTGCATCTGGCAGATACTCTGCGCAGCGGGCAGTGGCTGGGGGAATATAATGATCTGACGCTGACAAAGGGAATGTTTTTTCCTTTGTATCTGGCTGTGTGCAATTTTTTCCACCTTTCCTACCTGAATGTAACAGCGCTGTGCTATACTCTCAGCTGTATGCTCTTTGTCTACGGACTGCGGCCGCTGCTGAAAAAGCACTGGGCCATGGGAATCGTGTATCTGGTTCTTTTGTGGAATCCCATTTCTTATTCAGTGCAGGCCTTTCAGCGGGTATACCGCAACAGCATCTCCTATATTCAGGTGCTTCTTATTTTCGGCGGCTTTCTGGCGCTGTATCTTCGCAGAAAAGAATCCCTGAAAAAACAGATTTTCTGGATGCTGGCGGCGGCAGCGGGAACGGTAAGCTTTTTCTATACCAGAGAAGACGCTGTCTGGGTGATGCCTTTTCTGCTGGTGTTTGTGCTGGTCTATCTGGGCAGTGTTTTTTCTCTTTGGCAGAAAACGAAGGAGCGCAGTTATGCCGGAAAGGGAATACTGGTTCTGGTTCCCTTTCTCTGTCTGTGGCTGGCCGGCCAGCTGATTGCATCCCAGAATGAGAAATATTATGGAATCCGTACCGCCAATGAACTGCAGGACAGCGGATTTGCAGAGATGTATAAAAGCATGATGGCAGTAAAACCAGAGGAGGATATTCCCGGTGTAACCCTGACCCAGGAGAAAATCGCCCGCATGTGTGATGCCTGTCCAACCCTAAAGCAGCTGGAGCCTTATTTTCAGAGCAGCAGAGAGTACTGGGCCGGGCCTGAGGGGGATGCAGACACCTGGGAGGTAAGGGACGGATGGGTGTTCTGGATTGTGCGGACAGCCCTGGCGCAGGCGGGATACTATCAGGACGGAAAGACAGCGGATATTGTCTGCCGGCAGATTCGGGATGAGCTGGAAGACGCTATGGATCAGGGAATTCTGGAACGTCAGAGCACCATGCCTTCTACCTATATGTCTCCCTGGCGTAAAGGTTATCTGGGAGAGCTGTTTGGCGCCCTTGGAAAAGCCGTCGTCTACACCACAACCTATGAGGAGATGGAGACTCTGGTTTATCTTTACAGCGAACCGGATGAGAACGGCGGAAATCTGCTTTTTGAGCGGATCACCGGAGATAAAACTGTCTGGTACGAGTCCAATCTGATAGAGATGGCAGGCTGGTACGTCTCATATGAAGGAATGGAAGATGTGGTCCTGCAGGCAGAGACAGGGGAGGGCCAGGTTCTTGAGACAGCCGTGTTCTCAGAGAGTGAGGATATCGCGGCCTATCTGGCCAGGCAGGGCCGGGATGTGTCAGGGGCAGAGCGGTGCCGTTTTCATTTGAAGCTCTATGTGGAGGATAAGACGCAGCCTGTTTATCTGAAAGCTTACCGGGGAGGAGAACTTCTGGATACCTTTGAGCCGGGAAGCACACAGGAGGGATATGAGACAGAATATTCCCGTCTGAATGTGGACTGGTACTGGGATGTGCCGGAGCGTCATGGACTGCTGGCCAGGATTAACTATAAAGGCGTGATACTCAATGGAATCCGGCAGATTTATCGTGTTACGGGAGGAATTGCAGGAGCTTCCGGCTTTCTGGCCTGGCTGTATCTTTCGGTTTGTTTTATAGGAGTCAATTTGACTAAAATTAGAAATAATCGTAAAAAAACCGGGAATATGACAGGTATACCGGAAAATACAGCAGACGAGTGCAGGAAAATGCACACAGAGGAAAGCAGCGGACCGGAACGGCTTACAGCGCAGTGGCTGGTACTTACTTCTCTGCTGTTCAGCTATCTGGTCCTGCTGGGCGGGATTTCTTATTCGGAGATTTCCGGCTGGAATGCCATACTGTACTGGTATCTCTCCGGTGCCTACCCGGTGATGGCGGCATTTGAAATTCTGTCAGTCCTGTTTTTCATTCAGAGGATGAAAACAGGCCGGTGAGCGGGTATTGGAAACTAGAATAGGAGCATAGGTATGATTGATCTGCATTTACACTTCGACGGCTCACTGCTTCCCCGGACCATTCTGGAGCTGGCAGAGGAACAGGGGATTTCTCTTCCGGCCAGGGATCCGGATGAACTGAAGCTGTTTCTGACAGCTCCAAAGGACTGCAGAAGCCTCAACGAATATCTGGAAAAATTTGATCTGCCGCTTCTGGTGCTGCAGACCAGGGAAGCCATCCGCAGAGGAATGTATACCCTGCTTTGTTCCCTGAAGGAGCAGGGGATGCTCTATGCAGAAGTACGCTTTGCGCCTCAGTCCCATCTGAAGAAAGGTCTGACACAGGAGGAAGTGGTGAAAGCCGCTGTTCTTGGGATGCAGGAGGCAGCGGCAGGCTCCTTTTTCAAGGCCCAGCTGATTCTCTGCTGTATGCGTGGAGCGGACAATCAGGAGGCCAACCGGAAAACCATTGAGACAGCGGCAGCCTTCCTGGGCCGGGGAGTGGCTGCTGTGGATCTGGCAGGCGCAGAGGCCCTTTTTCCTACAGCGGATTTTGCAGAGCTTTTTGCCTATGCAAAAGAGCTTGGGGTTCCTTATACCATCCATGCAGGAGAGGCAGACGGCCCGGAGAGTATTAAAGCGGCCTTGGAGTTCGGAGCGGCCCGTATTGGTCATGGCGTCCGGGCACGGGAGGATGAGGAAGTGATGAGGCTCCTAAAAGAGCGGCAGATCCCTCTGGAAATGTGTCCCGCCAGCAATGTACAGACAAAGGCAGTGGGAAGCATCCGCCAGCACCCGGTTCTGGAATATCTGCGTCTGGGTCTGAATGTGACGGTAAATACGGATAATATGACTGTTTCTGATACCACCATAGAGCAGGAATATGACCGGCTTAGAAGGGAACTGGATATGACGGCAGCGGAGCAGCGGCAGCTTTTGTTCCATGGGGTGGATGCGGCGTTTTTGACAGAGGAGGAGCGTGGACGGATGAAGGATGTGATTGGGCGGGTTGTGTAAAGTTATAATTTGTGCAGGGCAGTAAAGAGGTTATTTAAAACAGAGAAAACAATAAAGAGAAGAAAACCAGGAATTTACACGAGGTGTTCTTCTCTTTTTATATAGAAATTCCTTAACCTGCACATGTTTCCCGCTTATAAAACAAAATTACCGGGAATGAATCGTATCCACAATCGACATCCGCCGTATAAGCCGGGCCGGCTGAAGTACAGCTGCCCCGGAGGCGGCTGCCACTACCAGAAAAATCAATGCCAGTGCAAAGTAAGGAACACTCCAGGGCGTTCCCCAACGGGCAGTTACCAGCCGGCTGAACAGCAGATAATGAAGGGGAACGCCAAAGAAACATCCGAATACACAGCCAAAGAAGGCATAGGACAGAGCCTCTGCGGCAATCATTCGTATGAACTGTCCGCAGCTGATGCCGACAGCCCGCATGGCTCCATACTGCTGCATCCGGGCAGAGACGCTCATGGAAATGCTGTTGACAATATGAAAACAGGCGATCAGCACAATCACTGCCAGAAAACCGTAGAGGAAGAGGGTGAAAGCCCAGTAAGCACCTTTGGCGTCCTGGTTGCCAAGACGCTGATCGCAGAACAGCATCTGGTCACCGGCCAGAGTGCGGATTCGGTTTATATCCTCATCTGCAGCCTTTCGGGTCAGCTGTATATCCAGGACGGTATAGCCGGTCTCTCCGGTCAGCCGCCGGAAGGTATCTTCCGAACAGATCAGGCGCTCCATGTCAGATGTGCCGTCAATGGGGCAGTGGGACAGAATTCCGGCAACGGTTACATCTCCCAGAGCTGTGTGGATTACATCTCCTGTCTGAAGGGACGGCTCCGCTTCCGTCTGTTCGTGTACTGCCAGCACGTAATTTCCCTCTTCGGTCATTTTGGACAGATCTCCGTCCAGAACATAATGGTATTCCTCGGCCCAGTTCAGCTGCTGCAAATCGTAGGAAAAAAGCATAATCTCTTTTTTTTGTCCCAAAAGATCCGCAGGCACATGATAGGCAAAGGATCTTCCGAAAATCCGCTTGACGCCGGGACAATCTGCAATCTCTGCTGCCAGATCCGCATCAATGGAACAGGCAGAATCAGGACTTACAATGGTCAAATCCGGCGTATAGGGACGCAGCGGTGTGATCGCATGGTCCATAAAGGCAGATGCGGCGCAAAAAGACAGAAAGAGCAGAATGCTGAGTGCAAAGGAGCAGGACATCAAAAGAAAGTTCTTTTTTCTGCCCAGAGCGTGCCGGATGCCCAGAGACAGCTCGATGGGAAGATTTGGGGTAAAGACTGATTTCTCTATTGGCTGTGCTGTATCCGCATTACCCATAACAGCCGCTGCCGGGGAGACACTGGATGCTTTTCGGGCCGGAGAGCGGGCCGCCAGGAGAACGGTGACAAGTCCCGTTAAGATACCGGCCAGAATGCCAGGCAGACTGACTCCGAATACAGGCATTTGAGCAAAATACATAGAACTTAGATACCGCAGAGCCCCGCAGAGTCCCCAGACAGTAACCACGGCCAGAAAGACCCCGACGGGGATAGCAGTTCTGCACCAGTTCAGAGCTTCCAGCCGGACAAAACGCCGAATCTGCTTGGGAGCTGCACCCAGACAGCGGAGCAGGCCAAAGAATTCCGTCCGCTGAGCAATGTTGCTGCTCATACTGCTGGTGACCATCAGGACACCGGCAGTGAGGACCAGAAGAAACAAAACGCCCGCTATAGCGTACAAGCCCATCATATAAGAATCACGGCTGAAGCCCATAAGTCCTAATAATGCTGTATTTTCACCGATCTGATCTTCATTAAGCCGGAATTGTTCCTTTACATCCTGAATAGACTTACGGATATTGCAATGTTCGGAAAACCGGACATAATAGACCAGATCGGAATCCTCTGCCGTTTCATGGACCAGATGGTACAAGGACTGAAAAGCGGAAAGCGGCAGGAAAGAGATGATGCTGTCGGATTCCATGGCTGCGGAAGTGTCCATGCCGAAACCGGATATGGTGTAGGTCAGAGTACCGCCGCCCGGAATGGTAAGCGTGACGGGATCTCCAAGCTTTGCTCCCAGAAGTTCCTTTGAGGAATTGGTCAGAATGATCTGACTGTCATTTTCCGGGAAATTTCCTTCTGTCAGCTCATATTCCATGATAGAAAGCATGGAGGGTTCAATTCCACAGACAGCGGCCCGCTTTCCACCGATAAAATAGTCCTCACGCACACGATAATTCAGGATATTGTACCAGGAGGACAGGGTTACGTCCGGGCGCCGGGCGATCAGTGCCGCGTCCTCTTTTGGGAGATTGTGGATCTGGATATGCCAGCTGCCATAGCGGGAAACAGCCTGCAGTTTCTGGCTTCGGATCTCCATATCGGCCATGCCGAAAACGGCAGTTACAAGAAACACTGAGAAAATAATCGACAAAAGAGTCATGCGGTTCTGTTTTCGGTGTGTTTTTGCACAGACGGGAATCAGGCTAAGATAACTTTTCATCGCGGTTCCCTCCCAGATCTGTAAGCTGTCCGTCTGATACACGGAGCACCCGATCCGCATAAGCAGTCAGGTCCATATTGTGAGTGATCATCAAAACCGTCTGCCGGTAGTGATGGGCTGCCCGGGTCAGAAGCTCCATGATCTCCCGGCTGCTTCTGCTGTCCAGATTGCCGGTGGGTTCGTCTGCCAGAATCAGCATGGGGCTGTGGATAAGAGCCCGTCCGACAGCAGTCCGCTGCTGTTGTCCGCCGGAAAGCTGGCTTGGGAGATGGCGGCGGCGTTCGGTGAGTCCCAGGATGGCCAGAAGCTCCTCCAGTTTCTTGGGATCCGGTTTTTGATAATCCAGAAGCAAAGGAAAAACAATATTCTGTTCCACTGTCAGTTCGGGAATCAGTTGAAAGGATTGAAATACAAAACCGATATTTCTGCGTCGGAAAAGCGTGCGCTCCTGCTCCCTCATGGAAAACAGCGGCTGGCCGCTTAAGTATACCTCCCCGGAAGAGGGCTCATCCAGACCGCCGATGAGATTTAAGAGTGTTGTCTTGCCGCTGCCGGATTCGCCTACGATGGCGGCAAATTCTCCTTTGGCCATGGTGAAAGAAGCATCCTTGAGGGCAGCCACACTGCTTTCACCGGTGCCGTAGGTTTTGCACAGATGCTGGATTTTTAAGATTTCCATAGATAAAGTACCTCCTGCTTATGTACTGGCATACCGATCCGCCGCTGTATTCCCAGGCGTCCGGTACACGTTGAATCATAACAGAGGAAGCTTACAATCCGGTGAATTCTGTCTTACAGTTTTGTAAGGAGGCAGGAGCGGGAAGGCAGAGGGTGAAAACAGTGCCGGATCCGGTGCTGCTTTTGACAAATAGATTTCCTTCCTGCCCTTCCAGGATCCCTTTGGCCAGAGGGAGTCCCAGTCCTGCTCCCTTGGCGCGGGAAGCGCTGCCGCGGTAAAATCGTTTGAAAATATGGTGCAGATCTTCGGAAGGGATCCCGTCACCGTCATCAGCTACATGGATGCGTGTTTCCAGGGGCGTCTGCTCCACAGAAATTTCAATGTGCCCGCCCTGACTGGTGTGATCCAGCGCATTTTTCAAAATATTACCCAGAGCTTCACAAGTCCAGAGTGGGTCGCAGAAGAGGACTGCAGACTGATTTTGTGGAAGAAGCAGCTCCTTTTTCTCAGAAACCACCCGCAGGCAGAGCGGTTCCAGAGAAGCATTGAGAAGACGGGCAAGGGGACAGAGGGTTTTGTGAAAAACAATTGCGCCTGCGTCCAGACGAGCGATTTTGAGAAGGGAGAGAATCAGTGATTTCATCCGCTCAATGGAGGCGCTGGATTTTTCGGCAAAGGTTCGTATGGTTTCGGCCTGATCTGGTTCCTGGAGCATGATTTCATTGTACATGGCCAGGGCGGCCAGGGGCGTCTTCAGCTGATGTGAAATATCAGAGATAGTGCTTTTCAGGAATTCTCTGGAAGCATGTTCTGCCTCCTGACCGGTTCTTAAGCCTGCGGCCATATGGTTGATGCTGGCAAAAAGGCGGTAGAGAGCGCCCTCCTCAGACTGGGGAAGCAGAACCTGGGAGGAGCCTTTTGTGAAATCAGATACCGTTTCCGCAGCTGCCAAAAAGAGACGTTCCTGACAGCGCAGAAACCGGGAAATCACAGACAAAAGGAGTCCGAACAGGAAAAAGGGCAGCAGGAGGGAAATGAGAAAGGAATGGTTTCCATAGGCAGAGAGGGCCGGGAAAAGACGGGCGGATGTGTGCTCCTGAATGCCCAGCTGGTTCATAAGACGGATCCCTTCAGGGTTTATCTCTGTGGATGATAATGCCTTAGCAATGGTTTCTGCAGATACGTCCTGATTAAGAAGGGCAGAGGCAGCTGCACGGTTATGTTCCAGAAGAAGCTCCCGGGCAGAGTGGTTCCGTTCCCAGGCAATGAACAGTTCCAGGAAAAGGCTCAGAAGAAATATAAAAAGAAAGGCGGCCAGCAGTGACCGGGCGGTTTTTTCTCGAAATATGCTCACGGTTTCACCTCATTCCATTGGTATCCGAAGCCGCGTACAGTCATCAGATGCAGGGGATGAGAAGGATCTGTCTCAATCTTTTCACGCAGACGGCGGATGTATACAGAGAGCGTATTGTCATCTACATAGCTTCCATTGCTGTCCCAGAGTTCATCCAGAATCCGGCTGCGGGAAACCACCTGGCCGGCATTGCGGATCAGGAGGAGAAGGAGACGGTATTCCCCGGCAGTGAGTTCCAAAAGATGCTCCTTTTGAAAAACCTGGCTTTGCAGAAAGTCAATAGAAATATCGCCGCAGCAAAGAAAGGCAGGCGCATCCTGAGAGCCGGAGAGACTGGCCCGGCGCAGAAGCGCGCGGATGCGGGAGAGCAGTTCGCCCAGTTTGAAAGGTTTCGTGATATAATCATCCCCGCCGCTGTCCAGTCCGCGTATAACATGAAATTCTTCATCAGAAGCAGTCAGGAAGATAATCGGCGTCCGGCTGTCGGTCTTTCGGACCTTTGTGCAGATATCAAAACCGGTGCCGTCCGGAAGCGTTACATCCAGAAGAAGCAGGGCATAGGCGGTATTCTGGCTCAGAAGCGCTTCTGCCTGGGCAGTTGTCCTTGCAATGTCAAGGGTAAAGCCCTGCTTTTTGAGGGTGTACTGAAGGCCGTCTATGAGGCTGTTGTCGTCTTCTAAGAGTAAGATGCGGTTCATGTGTTTTCCTTTCTGAGTACCCTCTCTTGACAAGAGCATACACGGTTGAAAAGAGTAATACAGTGTTTTGCATGTGTACAGGAAAGGACTGCCCCAGGGAACCAATGGATTCCAGCGGGCAGTCCTGTTTTCAATCAGGTGTACGAAACCTTACAGTTTGATGTTCTTAAACAAATCTCCAAGATTGGTGGTAAGCTCTTCTGATTTGGGAAGAACCACTTTCTCCTCACGGATCGGTTCTGCCGCCGTGTCATTTAAGGCTTTCATGCTCAGAGAAAGCTTGCCGTCCTTGATGGCAATTACTTTCACCTTGACTGTATCGCCTGTTTTCAAAACCACGTCCGGGGTCTTAATGCGTTTTTCGGAAATCTGGGATACATGAACCAGACCGGACAGGCCGTCGCCCAGGTCAATGAAAGCACCATAAGGCTGGATGCTTTCTACCCTGCCTTCTGTTACAAAGCCCACTTCCACATTGGAAATCCTGGCCCTGCGCGCTTCAGCGGCTTTTTTGCGCAGAATTTCTTTGGCGGAAAGAACCAGTTTCTTTTTGTCCGGATCGACGGTGATGACCTGGACCTGAATCTCTTTATTTAAAAAGTCCTCCAGATTTTCCACATAGCCAAGAGAAAGCTTGGAGGCGGGAATAAAGCCCCGAAGTCCCTCTACATAAGCGATCACACCGGCATTCACAACGCCGCCTACCTTTACATCCAGAACGGTTTCATTTTCCAGATATTCGGCAGCCTTTTTCCAGGCAAGCTCATCGGCAGCGGCTTTTCTGGAAAGCAGAATATGTCCCTGCCCATCATCCGGTCGCAGTACCGTAGCGGTCACCTCTTCTCCAAGCTGCACATCGTTTTTGATGGAAAACGCCGGATCCTCAGAATAATCTTCCAGGCGGATAATGCCTTCTGTGTAATATTTCAGATCCAGAGTAACCTCTGTCTCAGAAACACCAATAACAGTCCCTGTCAGTACATCTCCTTCCTGCACTTTGCGGAAGGAAGCCTCCAGCTCGGCTGCATAGTCATCCATCGTCAGTTTTTCTTCCATAGTTGTTACCTCTCTTTACTTTATCATTCTCACGTGTCCGGTATCCGGTGTCAGAATAGCCGACAGGGACGGCCGTCCGCGAAGGATTCATGTTCTGTGAAGCCCCTCGTGAAAGAGAAGCTTTCGAAAAATATGTTTGTAATCATTCAGGTGGAGGAATCTGTAAATGCCCTTTTTCTGTGCCAGACGGAACAGTTCCATCACCAGAAGAAAATACTCCAGGTAAAATCCAAACAGACTTAAATGTACCGGCGGTACCACCAGGTGCATAAAATCCCATTTTTCCGGATCTTTTGTAAGCAACCGCTTTTCGTACTGCCGGTAAAGGGCAGTTCCGGGAATGGGGGTAAAAATGGAAACTCCCGTGTAAGCAAGCTCAAGACTGCGGATAAAACGGCGCAGGTTCCGGAAATCCTTGCGGCGGAAGCGGATATCCACAATAAATAAACCCACTGGATGGATAGACAAATCCCGCAGGAGGCGGATACAGCAACAGTTCATATCCAGAGAGGTTCCCTTGGCATAACTGTCCAACTGCCGGTTGCTGACGGCTTCCAGACCGATCATTACATATTTAAGGCCGATATCCGCCAGTGCTTTCATGAGCTCCGGATGGGCAGTGATAAAATCAGCTCTGCCATAGCAGATAAAGGTTTTGTGGATCTGATGGCTTCGGATCAGGGAAACAAACTGCCAGAGCCGTTTCTCATCATAGAGAAAATCGTCATCCACAATCTGGATATTGGGACTTGAAATCTCCTGTATTTCCTTAATTACCAAAGACAGATCTCTTTGATAATACCTGCCAAGATTCAATAGCCTTCCATAACAGAAGGAACAGTGATGAGGGCAGGAAGAACTGGTCTTCAACAGAGCCACGGGATGAACATCCAGATAGCGGTAGGAAAACAGGTAACGCTCCATATGGCTTCGATCCGGAATGGGAAGCCGGTTCATGTCAAAGGCTCTGAGGGGATTTTCCTGCCATCCCTCACAGGTATGATAGCAGAGACCGTCAATATTTTCAAAGGGTTTTTGACTCAGAACATCTAAAATGGCATAAATATTATCAGAACGGCAGATGAAATCAATATAAGGTTCATAAAAACGCTCTGCATTCCGCTGTGCATGCGGTCCTCCCACCAGGGTGAGAATACCGGGATCAAATGCCTTAGTCTGCTGTGCATAGTCCTTGATTCGGTTTTCCTGTGTAATGTATCCGGTGACTGCCACGGCTTTTGGATGGTATTTTTTAAGGAGCTCATCAAAGGAGCAGGGATCCACAGCAACTTCATAGAGGTAACAGGGAATCCCGGCCTCTTTGAGCATGGCTGAAATATACTCAAGCTCCAGAGGTTCTGTGCGCAGAGCCATATCCAGTGAAAAGCCATTGTCTACAGATTCCGGTTTTACTAATAGTACCATAATTTTCTTTTCAGTAAAAAAAACAGTTCATTAATATCTCTATTATATGGTAAAATGAATCAGAAAGCAATGATTATAAGGGTGGAAAATAAAATGAAATATTTATATATCCTGCTTTTATACCTTCCTTCGGGTTTTGGAAGGCTGACCCAGAGGGTCACGCATTACAAATATACGCATGTGGCGCTGTCACTGGATGACCGCTATGAGCACTTTTACGCGTTTTCCAGACTGCGGGCCAAGACACCGCCCATTTCCGGTTATATTGAGGAAAAGCGGATTTACTATACACTTGGGGAGAATGTTCCCATTTACACAAAGATTTTTAAGGTTCCGGTTACAGAGGAAGGGTACAAGAGGGCAGAACGGTGGCTGGCGAAGGTCCGGCGGGATCCGGAGATTATGTATAATCTGATCAATATGCTGCTCCTTCCCTGGCTGGGCGGTCATCCGGTATACAAGGCCTATAACTGCGGGGAGTTTATCGCAAAGGTTCTTGAGAAGGCCGGAATTGCCCTGGACATGCCCTATTATCGGTACATGCCGCGGGATTTTAACCGGCTTCTGGGAAAATACGCAGTCTTTGAGGGAACACTGGACAACCGGGGGCAGGAGGGAATGGAGGATGATTTCTTTAGGGAAACAGGGCGTCTTGAGTATGTGCAGAAGACGGCATATATTGTAAAAGAACTTCTGTACCGGCAGTTTACCGGACATGCGTCCAGGAAATTTTCGCCTGACAAGGTGAGGTTTGTGTGGGGGACAGGGAAGGAAACTGCGGACTGGAAATATAAACAGCAGATTCCGGACCAGTCCCAGAAGGATTTACAGACGGAATTGAACGGCTGGAAATGCTTCTGCACAGGGGGACAGGGAAGGAAACTGCGGAACTGGAATAGGAGGAACAGAAAGTGAATAAAGTTCATGTCAGAAATATGGTGCTCGGCGTGGGAATGCCCAAAATCTGTGTACCTATTGTTGGGCGCAATGAGGAAGAAATTGTACTCCAGGCGGGGAAGATTAAGGAAGCGGGGCCGGATCTGGCAGAGTGGAGAGCCGACTGGTTTGAAGGTGTATGGGAGAAAAACCGCCTTCGAAAGATATTGAAACTTCTGCGCAGGGAGCTTGATGAGATGCCTCTCTTAGTAACCTTTCGGACGAAACAGGAGGGTGGTGAGCAGGAAATTTCTGTGGAGGATTATGAGGAATTTCTGGGAGAGGTTCTCTCCTCAGGTCAGGCAGATCTGGTGGATGTGGAACTGTTTATGGGGGAGGAGCTTCTGACAGCAGTGGCAGAAAAGGCCCATGAACAGGGCGTTAAGGTTGTGGCATCGAGCCATGATTTTGAAAAAACACCCCCTATGAGAGAAATGACAGAGCGCCTTAGGCGGATGGAGAAAGCGGGCGCGGATCTTCTGAAGCTGGCAGTTATGCCTGAAGATCCGGGGGATGTACTGACCCTTTTTGCTGTGACCTGGCAGATGAAAGAACGCAAGGAAGGCCAGCCGGTGATTACCATGGCCATGGGCGGGAATGGAGTGGTCAGCAGGATAGCCGGAGAGGTTTTTGGCTCTGCGCTGACTTTTGGAACCGTGGGAAAGGCTTCTGCGCCCGGACAGGTGGAGGCAGGGGAGCTTCAGAGGATGCTTACACTGCTGCATAAGAATCTTTTGTAATAACGTGTACAAAAAGACAAGCTGAAAATACAAATTAAAAGAAAAGGCGGAGGACTCAAATGGATACAAATCCCAAACAGGTTTTTATCAGTTATCATACGGAAACGGGAAAGGATGCTGTGAGAAAGATATGTACAGCTTTGGAAGGAGCAGGGATTTCCTGCTGGTATGCCCCGCGGGATGTGGATGCCAGCTATGCGCATTCCATTGTGGAAGCGATTCGGGGATGCAGGGTATTTTTGCTGGTGTTAAACGAAGGAGCCAATGTCTCGGCCCATGTGCTCAATGAGATTAATTGTGCATTTGACCGTTTCCGGGCTCATGAGGATATTACCCTGCTTCCGTTCCGTATTGATTCCTGTGCGCTCAGTGATGATATTTATTATTATCTGGGACGTATCCATATTATGGATGGGATTCTGCCTCCGGAGCTGCTGCGCGTCCAGGAGCTGGTGGATCGGATATCCCGGCTGCTGGGGCAGGAGCCGTCCCGAAAGATTTCTCTGCCTGTCTTTGGCAGCGGGAAGACTGCTTCTTACCGCATTGTGGGTACGGTTGTTTATCCGGATCGCCATTTTGTGGGACGTGAAGCTGAGCTGGAAGCGATCCATACGCATTTGACAGGGGAAGAGAACAAGCTGTTTCTGGTCGGAATGGGAGGGATTGGTAAAAGTGAAACCGCCCGTATGTATCTCAAACGCCATTCGGGAGACTATGATGTGGTACTGTGGCTGTCTTTTGAGGGGAGTCTGCGCCGTACCTTTCTCAGTGATGCGGCAGTTCCGATTCAGGGGCTGAGCCGGGCGGATTTTCCGGAAGATTCCGATGAGGATTACTGGCAGCGTAAGCTTCGCATTTTAAAAGAAATCGCAGACGGAGGTGTGCTGTTGGTGGTGGATAACTTCGATGTGCCGGATGATCCGGATCTGGATGCATTTATCGGTGGAGCGTATGCTGTGATTTTTACCACGCGCTGCCATCAGGATGCAGGCCGTCTGCCCGAAGTGGAGGTGAGACCTGTTACGGAGCATTCTGAGCTGATGGCCATGTTCCGTGCGGAGTATACCCGGAGCCTGAATCAGGCGGGAGAGGTTTGTGTGGATGAGATTCTGGAACAGCTGGGCGGTCATCCCTTAAGTATCCGTCTGACCGCCTCTGCGATGCAGAGCCGGCGTATTCCGCCGGAAAAAATGAATGCCCTTTTGAAGACTGGCGCATCCGTTATGGCTGAGCAGAATACAAAGGCTGCTGATTTGATTTTTGGCCGTCTTCGGCAGGTCTTTCAATTATCTACACTTGGCGAAGAGGAGCAGTATCTGCTCAAAAATCTTTCTCTGGTATCCCTGCGGGGGATTCAGGTGGAGACTTTGTTTGACTGGTGCAGTGTGGATGATTTTGATTTGATAGATGACCTGATCCGCCGAAGCTGGGTGATCCACGATCCAGTGGCTGACGAGGTGCACCTTCATCCTCTGGTATCGGATCTGATGGCCGAGGAGCTGGTGGGAGATCCCATGTGCTGTGAAAAATTTTTGAATAGTCTGGTGAAAGCCTCAGAAGGAGTCTATAATACTAGCTATGAATACAAACAGTGGCTGTTTGATCTGGCTGCCAGCGCTTATGTACGGCTGCCAAAGGCCCATCCGCTTAGGGGGCTTACGCTGCTGTCCAGAGGTATGATGCTGCATCATATGTCGCTGTATCAGGATGCAATTCCGTTCTTTCGAAAGGCGATCCCACAGACAGAGGATCTGCACCGGCGGCTGGATGCTTACAATCGGATAGCTCAGTGCTGCCAGCTCAGCGGGGATTTTGCAGGGTGCAGGGACACGGCATTGGAGGCTTTGCCGCTGATTGAAAAGCCTGTGCCGGAAGATTTGGTGGTTTTCTATTCTATGCTGCTGTCACGGCTGGATGAATCTAACCGGGAATTAGGTGATTACGATGCTGCGATTTCCTATGCAAAGCAGACAATCGAGTATGAGAGGTTTCTTCCTGAATACAGCCAGGGCTGGCCGGAGTATCACCTGGCCCGTGCCCTGTATATGCGTGGTGATCTGGAGGAGAGCGAACAGGCACTGGAACAGGCGTTTGAGGCGTTCCGCAGAGTGGGAGGCGTGTGGGCCGTAAGCCTGGGTTCTGATCTTCTCGGTCAGATTAAGATGGCTCAGGGCCGGCTTGACGAGGCATTGGAAATAAGTCTTAAGGTTTGGGAGGAGCTGCTTCCCCAGCTTGGGCCGGAGCATGCAGATATGGCGAACAGCCTGGGCTGGCGGGGAAATATTTATCAGGCTATGGGGGAAGAGGAAAAAGCCAGAGGATGTTATACACAGGCTGTAGAGATTTACCGCAAGCTTAACTGCCCGGCTCAGGCAGAGCGGATTCTTGCGCTGGTGAAATAAGCGGCAGGAAAAAATGTCAATATCTAAAACATATCTTAGAGTTTAGAATGCATAAATTATAATAATAATTTGCAAGTAAGCCTGAAAGCTTTGGCGTGGAGCGTTTTATGGAAAATGCCAAATTGGAAAATATGCTGAATCTGGCTCTGGATGCCACACAGCGGGAACGGGAAAAATCCCTGAATCTGGATGTGGGCTACGATCGGGAGGAGCAGACCTGGGAGTTAATTGTAAAGTATCATGGGGATCTGAGCCCCTTAAGATCAGAGGGGATTCAGGTGGTGGAGCTGATGAACGAGTATGCTGTTCTGACGGTTCCCGAATCCCTGATCGAGCGTCTGGCAGATGTGATTGAAATTGAATATATTGAAAAACCAAAGAGGCTGTTTTTCTCTGTGAATCAGGGAAAAGCAGCCTCCTGCATTACAGGGGTGCAGAATGCCAGGTATGATTTGTTTGGAGATGGAATTTTGATAGCAGTACTGGATTCCGGAGTAGACTATACCCACCCGGATTTCCGCAATGAGGACGGAAGCAGCAGGATTCTGGCTTTGTGGGATCAGACGATTTCCGGGAATCCGCCGGCGGGCTATCTGATTGGAACGGAATATACAAAGGAGCAGATTGACGAGGCCCTGAAGGAGTATGACGAGGGAAAAGGAAGAAGGCTTGTACCCAGTGTGGACACCAGCGGCCATGGAACCAGGGTCTTGGGGATTGCAGCCGGGAATGGAAGGGCCAGCGGCGGACGTTACCGGGGCGTAGCCAGCCGCAGTCCCATCCTGGTGGTGAAGCTTGGTGTTCCGAGAGCCGAAAACTTTCCCAGGACAACGGAACTGATGCAGGGACTTGACTACTGCCTGCGCAAGGCCATGGAGTTTGAACTGCCAGTGGCGGTGAATATCAGTTTTGGCAATACCTACGGCGCCCACAATGGTACCTCTCTTTTGGAAACTTATATCTCGGATATGGCGAATATCTGGAAATCCGTAATCAGCATTGGGACGGGAAATGAAGGCTATACAGCCGGACATACCGGAGGACGGATGGAGGAGGGGAAAGAGATTGAAATTCCTCTGGCTGTAGGGGAGTATGAGGCGGCTCTGAATGTGCAGATTTGGAAATCTTATCTGGATGAGGCAGATATCATGCTGACTAGTCCGGGGGGAAGGCGTGCGGGACCGATTCAGAGCATTCTGGGCCCTCAGCGCTTTACGATGGAAAATACGGAGATTCTTTTGTATTACGGAGAGCCCGCACCCTACAGCGCTTCACAGGAGATTTATATTGAGTTTCTGCCAAAGGGCGATTACATTGATTCCGGAATTTGGACTTTTACCCTGGTTCCGGGGCAGATACGGGATGGGGCATATCATCTGTGGCTGCCAAGCAGTGCGGCAGTAAACGGGGCAACACGTTTCCTGTATCCGACACCGGCAGGGACGCTTACGATTCCCTCCACAGCCAGAAAGATAATTGCGGTAGGAGCTTACAACAGCCGGACACTGACATATGCGGATTTTTCCGGGCGGGGAATGAATGAGGGGGAGAGTATGCGGAAACCGGATCTTGTGGCTCCGGGAGTGGATATTATGACTACGGCGCCGGGAGGCGGGTATGCCCAGGCGACGGGGACGTCCTTTGCCACACCTTTTGTGACAGGGGCAGCCGCACTGCTGATGGAATGGGGGATTACGGATGGAAATGATCCGTTTTTGTATGGGGAGAAGGTGAAGGCGTATCTGCAGAAAGGAGCACGGCCCCTGCCGGCGTTTTCGGAGTATCCGAATCCGGTGGCAGGGTGGGGGGCGCTTTGTGTGAGGGAGAGTCTGCCAGTATGATAAATAAAGAAAATAGCTGTATGATTTATATTGCAATGTGTTTATAATTGTGAGT